>JAFGTG010000196.1 GCA_016934255.1 Sedimentisphaerales bacterium | reverse complement strand
CTGCTTTTTTCCGCGGAACGAGGCGGTTCGTCGGAATTAATCAATCGCGTCAGGCAAACCATTCGACAAAATTTATACCCGATTAGCGAAAAGCAGATCAACGACCTCTATCGACGAAGCATGCCGCCGCACGTTTACTGGTGTTGTCTGAAAGAAGAAGCCCGACGCGCCGGGATCGGTATTCGCAACAGCGAGGTCGGTGCGATTCTCGGTAGCGCCATCCCTCAATTATTCGGCGGCGCGACCTATTCACAATACATCGGGAATATGATTACCAAGCAGCGAATTCCGGAAGACCAAATCCTCTCGACGGTCGGCCAACTGCTGAATGTCCTACAGTACAGTCAAATTATATGCTCGAACCAAGCGGTGACGGCCAAGCAGATTTTAACTGCGGCGAGCACCGAGAGTGAAAGCCTTGACGTTAACTACGTCGAATTCGACGCAGGTGTCTTTGTCGATCCGAACGGGCCCGAACCGAGTGAGACGGAACTGGCAAAACATTTCGACAAGTATAAAACGTTCTTCCCGAATGAGATTACCGACGAAAACCCGTATGGTTTCGGATACAAGCTGCCGGACCGGGTGAGCCTCGAATACATCGCCGTCAAACTCGATGACGTTCGTTCAATCGTCGCCGCTCCTACGCAAGACGAGATTGGAGATTATTACACTCGAAACAAGGAGCAATTATTCACGGAACAAGTCCCGTCCGATCCGAACGAGCCGGACTCGCCCACGGTCGATCGGGTGAAGAGCTACGCCGAAGTGTCGAGTTCCATTTCAAAGCAGCTTCTCACGGATAAGACCAATTCCAAAGCCGACGGCATCCTGCAGGAAGCTCGAAGTATCACCGAGGCCAAGCTGCAAGAGGCCCGGATCGACGCATCCAGTGCGACGCCCGAACAGCTCAAGGGAACCGCCGGGAATTATAAGGACGTCGCCCAAAAGCTGAGCGAAAAATACAAGATCAAAATCCATGCCGGCCAAACGGGATTGCTGAACGCCCTCGATATTCAGATGGACCAACACCTCGGCAGCATTTCCCTTCGCGGCTATGGACAGAATCCGGTCGGGTTGGTCAAAGTGGTTTTTGCCGTTGATGAGTTGGGTGCGAGTGAACTGGGGCCGTTCGATGTATCCAAACCGAAAATATATGAGAATATTGGTCCGCTGAAAAATCCCTATGGTTTCGGCAATATCATGGCTCTCGTACGTATCGTGGAGGTCCACAAGGCCGCACCGCCGGAAAGCTACGACGCGACCTTTAGCACTCGCTCGCTGCAACTCGATCCCAACGAGCCGGAGGCCGAAGAAGATATCTATTCGGTGAAGGAGAAAGTCGTTGACGATGTCAAGAGGCTCAACGCGATGGAGGCGACGAGAACGAAAGCCGAAGAATTTATGAACCTGATCGAGATGAACGATTGGGACAAGGCCGTCAACGTCTTTGAAAAACTGTACGGCCGAGTCGAAGGGAAAGATGAAAACGATCCCAACACATTCAGGGTGCAAAATGAGACCGGTCTTCGCAGGATACCGTTGGACATTCTGGAAACCCTCACGATCCAGAACGAGGGCCAGCCGGCGATGGCGATTCGTTTGAACGATATCAAGAATAACAAGCTGTACGTCGATACGTTCTATTCGCTGGTTCCGCCGGACAGCAATACCGTCGAGGAGCTGCCCGTGATGATGGAATACAAGCCGGACTTAAAGGTTCTCGTCATCAAGGACATCTCCGTCAAACGCATTTGGAAAGAGCAATACGAGCAAGTGAAAACGGAGAGTATTTTCAGGCAAACAAACGCTCTGTCCCAGGGCCTTGCAGTCGTCCATTTCAGCCCGGCTAACATATTGAAACGGATGAATTTCAAACTGGTCGAGACGAAAGAGGAGACGCCGGACGCCAATGAGCCGGAGCAATCGGAGGCCAAATTGTAATGGCGCAGCGTTCGAAAGAAGGCCACTATTTAATGCTTTTCGTCATCGGGCTGGCCGGCTGGCTCATCCCCGGCGGCGGGCATCTGATCCTCAAAATGAACAGGCACGCGGTCGTCATCTTCATCACGATCGCCGTGACGTTCGTCATCGGCCTGTATATCGGCTCGGTGGGCGTGATTAATCCCGTCGGGGCCAAGCCGTGGTACGTCGCCCAGATCATGAACACCCCGGCCGTGGCGGCTCTCGGACAAATGACCAAAACGGAAGAATATGCCGTTTACGGCCGGCCGAACGAGATCGGGCAGATCTACACAAGCATCGCGGGCCTGTTGAACCTGTTGTGCATCGTCAACGCCGTGTATCTCGCGCATCTGCGCGGGACCGAATCCGCCGCGCCGTGAGGCGACCGTTACGGGAGACTAAAATGCCGTCCATCGCAGCGTATATTTTAGCGAACTTCACCGTGCCGGAGCGGATCACCGTCGATCCGAAATCCATGCTCTTGCTCTTACCGTTGGTGGCCGCGATCGCCGTCGTCTATAAAGCCACGAAGATCCCGACGATCAAGCCGGCCCATTTCCTCAAGGAATCCGCCATCCTGTTCGGCTCCATCGTCGTGTTCATGGCGGTGACCGCGCTGGTCCTATGCGTCTTCGCATGGATCATCACCGAATAAGCTTGTCCCTTCAACTACGTTCAGGGCAAGCTCTGAGCTTGTCGTAGGATCTACCCCTTTAGGTGGAAGCATGTCCTGAGCGTAGTCGAATGGATTGGCTTTGTTTTGGCAAATCCGTTTTCGCAATACGCACGACGCAATACGCAATACAAAGTAAATTGGCTTTGTTTTGCAAAATTAACCACGAATGAACAACAATAAACACGATATTTTGGATTTTTAGAGATAGTTTGTCGTGGTTTTTGAACGTTTTTGTGAATTTTTGTAAATATTTGTGCATTTTTAGAAAAATTAAACCACGAATGAACACGAACGAACTCGAACTCAATCTTTGTTTAGGATCCATTCGACGTTGCTCAGGACATGTTTAGAACTTAGGATTTAGAGTTTCCGACCGAAGGTCGGTGATTGGGTTTGTTTTTTCAACAGCCGCGGACACCTGGGGCACAAGTTTCGCTGATCACGCGGATCAATAGTCAATTGTCATTCGTCAATAGTCAATAGCAAGGGTTCCCTGATCTCCTTCCTTTACTTTCCGGTCTTTTGTCTGAGGTCTTGAGTCTGTTGTCTGTTCTGCCCCTCCACTAAATACTATTCACTAAAAACTACTAACTATATTAGATAAGTATTATACTAAATTATCTCTTGAAAGTCAAGTGGAATCGTACTTTTTTATCGGTTTTGCACAATGGATAGAGAAAGAGCCGGCAATGACATAAAATGCCGACTCTTCAACGATATTGGGTGGTTTGTTCCTTTTCGCGGTGGCCATCATGCAAGCCGGTGAAAATAACAATTGATTCTTTTGCGGTGCACGATGAGTGAATGAGCTGGATAGAGAACTTAAAAAGATATTAGTAATCTTTAAATCGCCTCATCCATTCCGGCCAATCATGTTCCCGAACCCCACCTGCTTTCGTCCAGGGCCCGGTTTTATTGTACATTTCGTGCCACTCCAGCGTCCATAGCTCCTTTAAGCCAACTTGTCTCGCAGCGCCATCCTTAAAAAGGATATTGATGCCTCCATGATGACGATCAATACAAATACCGTACGCTCGTGTATCCTTGTACGTCGGAATGGCCCGGGGCATATCTTCGTATTGGGGCGGAGGATCATCACTTTCGAGTAATCCCGGTAAGTAAAAGGTACAATCAAATAAAAGGGGGACTTCAAAGGATCTTGCTTTGGGGATTACTCCTCTGTGTTGTATATTTTGTTGCACGTAGCTCACGCTATAACTGGAGGTAAATAACTGCCCCATCAGCTTGTAGCCCCATGCTCTTGATTTATTGCCATCCCACGCTTGAAGATCGGGATATCGAGGAACTGAAGAGGGAACGGATTGACCCATTTTTTTGGCCGAAGGGCACAAATAGATATCATTCGTATCTGTTCTGAGAGAATTATCATTCATTCTGTCATAGTTTTCATAATTATTGAGAAAGGGTTGAAATTTATACACGTAGTTTGCATGTTCGTCATCCATCGCGAAGGCCACGCCCCATTGACGTTGATTCGCTCGACAGCCGATGGTTTGTGCATGCTGTCTGCCCCGTTGCACGGCGGGCAATAAGATGCCCATGAGTCCTCCAATGACGCAAATGCTTACCAGGAGCTCGGGTAACGTATATCCGTTCCGTTTGCGCGTATGCTCTTGATCCGGCTTACCATAAGATTTCAACGAGGCCGAATATGGTTTAGCGACGGTGTGCATCTGTGTTGTTTTTTCTCTCGGTTTGCGGTATCATAGAGGGAGCCTCGACTCAGGCGGGCAAACCATCCGCCCGGGTGGGGCCGGGCCGGTGAGTTGTGTGCTTGGCGGCAAGACACTCACCGGCTGCTTTTTTTAGACTCCAGCGTGTTTGGAATTTTGTTTACGCGAGATAACGACTCTTGCATCGCATAAACTCCTTTATCATCTCGATAAATATGCCTGCTATGGATGGCCAACCGCACTCAGCGTCGTAAAAATCCAGACCTCACCCTTGTACGTATCAAGGCCGTCAAATTCATCGACCCGCCAATAATAGACCTTTTCTCGTTCCAGCTCTCCGGGATCGTAGAACGCTTCTTTGGTAGGGACACCGACGGTAGCGTTGTTCACCTCGTCATCATTGTCGCCGAAATAAACGGTGTGCAACCTTGCGCCGAAGCCTGGGGTCCAACTTAGCGTCACTGTCGTATCCGCAATCTCGGCGCCATCGGCCGGATCCGGATTAAACGCCGTCTTCGGTGGAACGGTGAAGCTCCAGACGTCACCTTTCCACGGACTGTTCGGATCGGCGTCATTGACTTCATCAATGCGCCAATAGTAGGTCGTACCCAGGACAAGGCCGTCCGGATAAGCAAAGCCCGGGAAACCAGCGATATAAAAATCGGCAACCTGGTTGCCGCGGTAAACGTCGGTGTCGCGCGTCGCGTCGTTCACATCGTCGAAACTCTCGCCTAAATAAACATCGTGAGAAGCGGCCAGCTTCCCCGGCGTCCAGGAAAGGGTAACCCATGTATCCTTGTGGATCGCACCGTCTGCGGGTCTCGGGCCTTTGGCTTTTTCAGGAATTACAACGACAGTTCCTATCATTACATTGTCGATGTGAAGGCTTCCAACCACGCCGGCAGCCGCATCGGCGGCGATGGACACTTTCCCGATGCGCGTAATGTAATCGTTCGTGACAGTGCCGACCACCCGGCCGTTCAAGGTAAGAATAAACTCTGTATCACCCTGTTCCACAACCAGGTTGTTATACTCGCCGGCTATCATCTCCGAACCAGGGATTTGAGTCCAGGCAGTCCAGGTGTCATCGAAATCCCACATATACGAAAAGGGATAGCCCGGCTGGGCAAAGAAGCAGACATCGCACTTGGGATTCTCCGCGTCGGTGAGGAAAATATGGAAGTTGAATCGGTCATCCGCCTTGAAGTCGAAGGAAAATCTCGTCTGGTCCTCAACAAATCGGGAGATGCCCGATTTCCACCAATCCCCGGATTGTTGTCCGGCGATGAGGACCTCATTATCTACAATTTTGACTTCGACGTTACCCCCCAAATCATCATGTCCACTTCTGCCAATAAAAATCTCCCAACCATTTCCGACTTCGCCATCGGGTCTGTCAAAGTCGTCCAGGAAACCTTCTCCCCAGACGTTCCCAGCCGAAAGCGCCATAACAATTACAACTCCAGTTAGCACTCCCATTCTGTAACCATTCAATAGTTTCATACTGCACCTGCCTTTCCACCCTTGAGGGCAACCAAAACATCAAACATCCGGTTCGGCGCTCGAACCGTTCACCCCTATCTCCGTGAGAAAATCTTTATCTCGCAGAAATTTTCATGGTTTTTTGAAGAAATTTGCGGCCGGAATCGCGTGATTTCGCCGGAGGATTGTTTTTGTGCCTGTTTTGGCATATAATCAGCGTGAATCCGTATTCAGACGTCTCTTTGCTCATGGCACAAAATGGAAAATTCCGACTGGACAAATATGGGCGGCGCCAGGCAGACGTTTCTGAAGACCCACTGGTCCCTGCTCGAAGGCATCCAAAAGCGTGGCGATAAGGAGCGCGCCTTGATCGGGCTGCTCCTGGAACGGTACTGGAAGCCCGTGTACTGCTATCTTCGCCGCAAGGGCTACGATAACGAGCAGGCCAAAGACTTGACGCAGGGCTTTTTTCACGACGTCGTGCTGGATCGCGATCTGATCGACCGGGCGGATCCCTCGAAGGGGAGCTTTCGCTCGCTATTGCTTCATGCCCTG
>JAFGTG010000195.1 GCA_016934255.1 Sedimentisphaerales bacterium | reverse complement strand
TCGAAAAACCGCGGCAAGGTGATGGGCTTGATGGGCACGTGCTACCAATTCGGCGCGGCCTTTTCATGGTTCTTAGCCTTCTTTATTGTCACGTATTATGTCCAGCAAATGGGAGGGGACTGGCGTGCGGCGTTCTGGGTGCCGGCAGGTATATTTGCCATCATCGGGGTCATCTTTTTTGTTTACATAAGAAATACGCCTGAAGATGTAGGCTTGCCCGCAGTCGAACCGGAGGATCATGCCGAACGTGGAGTCGTCGAAAAGAGCCGCCGGACGATCGCCCATAATGTTATCCGAACCCTTAAAAATCCCTATGTCTGGATTATTGCGTTGTCGTTTTTTCTTCTGGATCTCAATCGTTACGGTTTTGTCAACTGGCTGCCTAACTTTCTCGATGAAAGCGGAGAAACCATCGGCATCGGAGGCTTTGGCTTCAAGGAAGTGATGAAACGAATCATCCATCCTCTGGCAGGCTCCGCCGGTGCCATCGTTGCCGGATGGGCCACCGATCGCTTCTTCAAAGGACGGCGCGCCCCGGTGATCGCTTTGCTTCTGACATCGTTGGGTATATTGTCTATCATTTTTCCGTATCTCGATCCGAGGAATACCGGCCTGGTCGTATTTATCATCGCCGCGATTGGTTTTTGTACCTACGGCCCGCATATTTTGATGGTCGGGCACGCTGCCCAGGACTTCGGGAAAAAGTCGGGCGCCGCCGGCGCGGCGGGCTTCATCGATGGGCTGGGGTATATCGGCGCTAGTCTCGCCGGTTGGGGCGCTGGCGTGATGATTATTAAGTACAGCTACACATTCACCTTTGTCTTTTTTGGCGCGGCGGCCATTTTAGGTGCTTTATTGGTTTGCCTGATTTGGAAAGCCGGGCCGAAGACGCACGTGGCCGATTAGAAAAGGGTTCTGTTCATGGATTCAAGGGAACGTTTCAAACTTGCGATGGCTCACAAGCAGCCCGACAGGGTGCCTATCGACTACTGGGCGACTTCGGAAGTTAATGCTAAGCTGTTGAAACACTTCGGTTTCTCATCGCAGGAGCAATTGCTTCAGCATTTCGATGTTGATTTCAGATATATCGAAGGACCGAAATACATCGGGCCAGGACAGAGAACATGCGGGGACGGTTCACGGGAAGATCATTTTGGCGTCGTGCGAAGATCGGTTTCGTATGGCGAGGGGGCCAAGGCCGGGACCTATAGCGAAGTTGTCCTGTATCCCCTTCAAAACGCTACGTCCGTCGATGAAGTCGAAAACTATACAAAATGGCCCAGGCCCGAACACTTCGATTACGAGTGCATCGGGCGGCAAGCTGCGGAAGCACGCGAGACGGGCAAGGTCGTGATATTCATGGGCGACAGGCTTAATCGCTGCGCACAACTGAAGCCTGCCATGTACGTGCGAGGCGTCGAGCAGATTTTGATGGATGTCGTGGCCAACACGGACATCGCAAAGGCAATCTTCCGAAAAATCGCGGATTTCTACAGCGCATACGCTCGCAGAACGCTGCAAGCCGCTGAAGGGAACATTGATATCTTCTTTACCGGTGACGATTTCGGGACACAGGATAATACGTTCCTTCCCGTTGGCACGTGGCGAGATCTTTTAAAAGAAGGCTTCGATCGATTTATCAATATCGGCCATGAGTTTGGTTGTAAAGTAGCCCATCATACGTGCGGGTGCGTCGCGCAATTATTGCCTGATTTTGTCGAGTCCGGCCTGGATATCCTAAATCCTTTGCAGCCGGATTGTGCCCGGATGGACTACCGGAAAATCAAAGAAGAATTCGGCGACGAAATCTGCTTCCATGGGGGTATATCGATTCAAAAGACCATGCCCTATGGAAGCCCCGACGACGTCCGGAACGAGGTAAAAGATCGGGTCGAAAAATTGGCCGATAAGGGGGGCTATATTTTCTGCACCGCGCATAATATCCAAGCCGATACTCCAATCGAAAATATCATCACCTTATTCGATGCCTATCGAGAATTCGGTTGAGATCAAATGCGAGTATGATTTTGAAACAGAGATTCATGGGTGATTAATCATGTCCGGCTATAAGCTAAATAAACTGACAGATTGTAACTGGGTCAACCTTTTTGAAGTTCGTTTCACACGGAAAAAGCAAATGGATAAATCGTGGCTTATGTGTTCGAGGAAGGATCGCCCGATAGAAGGTGCGACCGAAGCCGATATTGTCCTTATAGTTCCGACGATAGAGTCGAAGGAAGGTAAAAGGCTGGTCGTGACAAAGGAATTTAGAGTGCCGATCTGGGATTATGAATATGGTTTCCCGACGGGTTTGATCGATGACGGGGAGGATATCGCTTCAGCGGTATCACGGGAACTCAAAGAAGAGACGGGTCTGGACCTTGCCAAAATCAATCATATCAGTCGGCCTGTCTTTTCGTCTGCCGGGCTAACCGATGAGTCTTGCCATATCGTTTTGGTCGAAGCCAGAGGAGAGGCATCAGACAGATGGTCGGAGGACAGCGAGGACATTGAAGTAATATTGCTGGACGTTGATGGAATTAGAGATTTACTTGCCTCGAAGAAGAAAATAGCCGCGAAAGCTTGGGGCTTACTGTATCACTATGCCTCGATGGGTAGAATCGATTGACTCGAGATATTCAACCTTGTTCAGTAGTTCTTATTGTGCAAATCAAACACTAACGATGTCACCCCTGCGAAAGCAGGGGGCCAGAGCGGAAAATCTGGATTCCCGCTTTCGCGGGAATGACAAATAGTGGTTTTCCAACAGAGACTTATTATGATAACGGTAGGTTTGTCATAAACTTTAAGACAATAAGCGGTTGAGATTGCTTCGTCGCTCCACAGAAGTCGTTTCAAAGAAGGAATCCAGCGACGAAGCAATCTCATTTTTTCAGTTCTTCAGCCTTTTCTTAATTCTGAGATAATCCGACGATTTTCATCACAACGCCCGTGTTGCCGTAAGGGCCGAGGGCCGAACTGGCCAAGACGTAGATTTCGCCATCGTTGTCTTGGCCGATTCCCTTGACATACAGGTTGAGGTTATGAGTATCATTACCGATGAGCAGTTCCTCAATATGCCCTGTCAAGAGATCGGCGACGAGCAATCGTCCATCAGGCGTTCTGAAACCTCTCGAAAAATCCCCGAAGACGTATCGAGCGCGCAATTCAGGAACCTGTGTGCCGTAATACATGTAGCCGCCGATAATGGAAAGGCCCTCATCGTGATCGTATTGAGCGACAGGATCCGCCAAGCGCTTGTCCTCAAAGGGCTGGCCAATCATTAAACCCTCAGGATCGAACAGAAAATCTCCTTCTTTAATGTTCCATCCATAGTTGAGGCCCTTACGTACGATATCAATCTCCTCGACATACCCCTGACCCACGTCGCCGGCGATGAGCATGCCACTGAGCTTCTCAAAGCTGAAACGGAAGGGATTGCGGAAACCATAGGCGTAGATCTCGTCGATGCCGTCGATACCTACGAAAGGATTATCCCAGGGGATGCGATATGCCTTGTTTTCACTGATCAGGTCGCGGCTATCGAGCGTCAATGTAGGTACAATCGGATCGATTCGCAGGATACTCCCGTGGACTGTATTGATGTTCTGTCCGTTCCCTTCTTTCCCATGTCCGTCGGATGTATCGTTGGCGCCGCCTCCATCGCCCAAAGCGATATAGAGATAGCCGTCCGGACCGAATGCCATCGCGCCGCCGTTATGGTTGAACTGGGGTTGATCGATTCGCAGTACGACCCGCGCGGAAACCGGATTGATGTTTACTCCATCAGCGGCCAACTGCCACTCTGTGATAACACTCTGATGATTGATCTGGTCCGGCGACAAATTCACAGTGAAATCGGCTAATCCGTTGATCGGTTCGCTGGTATAAGTATAGATTTTATGATATCCGGGATGGCTTGAATCGCCAAATTCCGGATGAATCGCAAAACCAAGCAGGCCGCGTTCGTCATAATCATCGACGTCAAAACTGCCGAGGATGCCCAGAGGTTGAACGAGACGATCCGTCACGTCAAGAAACGGTTCAGGCTGAAGGATTCCTTGATGGATAACATGAATCTTGCCCGCCTGGTCCACAATATAGAAACGGTCGGGGACCAACGAATCAGGTCGCAAATCCACCGGGGCGGTCAGCCCGGTTGCAATAGTTTCCAGATCGATTTGAATTGGCGATGGTCCGATTTTCTCTGCAATGGGTAGCCCGGTTACGGTAAAATCGCCTCGCATGGTAAATAAATGAGGCCGGCAACGATAACCGGGATTCCGACCGTTGGTAAGCATAGCTTCATAAAGCAGTTGCGTTAATGTGAATCGAACCATCCCCCGGCCGTCATCTTCCCAGCCCACTTCAGGATCGGACTCGAACGGTCCCTGGATCGCCATTGATAAAAGCACCTGATCCTGAGAAGGTGAAGACGACTTGGCGATAATCTCGAGCGGATGTGTGTTATAATCCGTAACCTTGACATGATAGCGACCGCCCAGCTCTAACGTTAATGTTGGATTTCGGTCTCCTATCGTTCCGAATTCAGAATCGGCGGGTTCGAAGGCGTCCAACCGATAGGAAGAGGAACCGACATTTCCGAACGTCCAGGCAACATCGTAGGATTGTGCATGGGCTATTGAAGTCAACACCATAATAGTGGCCGTAAAATAACCCATTCTTGTTAATCGAGTTACGTTCATGATTTATCTCCTTTGAATGTTCCAGTGTTATATTATATTCCTTAAATCCTATAGAACTTCTATGGAATACGTCTATGCGATAATCGGGGTTCACAGATTTGAAGTTCTTTTTATGGTATTTTGGCAGGGTGATCTCAGTTTTAGGGTTCCTGAGGGCCGGGTAGGGCTTTCACAAAATCCGTCAGGGCATGGATCGTATCGATATTGTAACTGGCTTCGACGTGATAAATGAATTCCAGGTTGCCGTCGTCGTTTTCTTCAATGATATGCCTTGCCCAGTTTAAAATTGAATTTGTTTTCTCATCGGACATATCCCGAGGCAGGGGGGATACACTGAGGAGCATTTCATTACCGAAGATTTGCCGCGCTTTGCTGATCGAGGTATCGCCGCCCAGGTCGAGAGAAATAAGGTTTTCAATCGTAGAAAAGGCTTTAAGGTGGTTCGTACTGGGTCCGCATGAGTGCAATCGAAGGGGGCCGAGTTCCTTGCCGATTTTCGATGTCGCCGGAACGACGAATTTCTTGATCAGATCGGGACCGACCATGCAAGACGAACACTCGCCGACGTGCACCCCCGTGATGGGTAAGTCGGCTATCTGGGCAAAATGCCGACAGAGCAGAATATATGCATCTCCGATCCATCTTATGATGTCCATGCTACGCTGCGGCTCTACGATCATGTCCATGAAAATTCCTTCGCCGAGGAATTTCTGGGCGGTCGTCATCAGTCCGTGGATCGTGGCCCGGCCGGACGTATCCCAGAAAAAAGGAGGGATCGGACGAAGGTTCTCGTAGTTTTGAATCTGGCGAATCTGCTCATCGAACAGCTTGATGACTTCGTTATCGAGCAATCTCTCAGGAGCAGGCAGATCGTTGAGGTGTTTCCCGATAAGGCAGCCGGGTGTGATATCGGCGTCGCAAGAATCCTGAGGGACCAAGTCCGCGCCCAGCAGCATACCGAGGATCATGTTCGGTTGGATACCCCCGATCAGAATTTGGCTGTTATCCCAATAGTCGATTTGACCCAGGTTGGACTCGCTGTAGAATAACCGCATGTCGGGAAATTTCGCGGCGGCATATTCATTACACTGACAGTCGATGACGTAACGCCTTTGGGGGTCGAAGTAGTAGTCGCGATCGAATTTGACGCCTAAAGCCTTGGCCATCCATCCTTTAGAAAGTGTTCCGGAGATCGTAATCATCTTTGACTCATACCTTGTTTTCTAATTCGCTCATTGTGACGCATTTCTGTTGCTCGGCGGACAAATCGGCCGCAAAGCATATTGCATGAGTGTGCGCCGCGTCTTCCAGGTCAGGATAGGGCTTTTTATCTTTAATAATGCAATCCAGAAAATGAGCCACTTCCCCCTCGAAGGGATGATGGGCGACGTCGGCGCTGTCCGGCAGGATACAGGGGATTTTCATGAAGTCGTTTTGCCCGGGGAAGAGTGTCGGCGCGTAAAGCTCGTTGTTGCGAAGAGTTCCTTCGGTGCCGTAAATGCCGATGTTGAATCGGTAGGGCATTTTGGCGTCGAACGTCGTGGTGCTCCGGCCGATCTTGCCGTCCTCGAATTTGACGTTCACGGAGATGGTCCCTGGGTATTCGATGGGATTTTCCGTTTTCACCTGATAGGCACACACTTGTTCGGCCTCGCTTCGGGCGAACCAGCGCAGCGCGTCGATTGCGTGGCAACCGCCGGTCAGGATAGCCGTACCGCTTTTTTCTCGGCTCGCGTACCATTTCTCTTCGGTCGTTAGCCATATTCGATGCATGTAATCCACTTCGACCATAAAGATATTACCAAAGGCGCCTTCGTTGATAAGCCGGTCAATGGTCATAAGGAGTGGATTCCAGTGGAGCACGAAGCCGACCAGGCTCTTAACCTTGGCCTTTCGTACGGCTTGTAACTGCTTTTGCACGTCTTCGAGTGACAAGGCGATGGGTTTTTCGACGATGACATGCTTTCCCGCCTCAGCGGCTGCAACGGCATAGGTTGTGTGTAGAAAATGAGGCGTGCAAACCACAACGATGTCCACTTCCTTGCGCTGAAGCATGGCATCGACATCCGTCTCAATGACACATTTCAGGTCGTACCTCTCACGGTATCGTTCTGCATTAATACGATTATGATCAACCAGAGCGCTTACCTCGGAGCGTATGTCTTTTTGAAAGGCTTTGATATACTCCTCGGCCACTGCGCCGCAACCAATAATTCCGACACCAAGTTTATCCATCGTTTGTATCCTTATTTTTTGACGGCATTGATGTAATTCTCTTTGTTGACGTTATGATTATAACCGGTTGAAATCAAATGTACAGAAGCTCAGGATAGTATGGTAACATAGTCCGAATGAGAACACAGAAAATGAGCAAAAGCCGAAAAGACCGGATGGCGAGAATTATCGCAGTCAGTATGTTATCCTTCTTTCTCTGTCAATCGTCTATGGTCATGGCACAGCCGGTCAGGTTCCTTCCCGGCAGACACGTTGGAACCGTACAGACGGCACGAATCGATGAAGCGTCCGGCATTGTGGCCAGTCGGAAGAATCCGGGAGTGCTGTGGGTCCATAACGATTCGGGCAACTCAGCAAGCGTGTATGCCATCAATTCGGAAGGGGCGCTTCTTGGAACCTATCTTATCAAAGGCGCCCGTTGCCGGGATTGGGAGGATATTGCCATCGGACCCGGCCCTGATCCTCAACACGATACGTTATACGTCGGTGATATTGGTGACAATCGGGCCAAACGCTCTTCCATAGTGGTCTATCGCGTTCAGGAGCCTGCGGTCGATCCGAACCAGGTTTCCGTCGAGAAGACGGTAGGCCCGGCCGACCCTATCGAATTGGTTTATCCTGACGGGTCGAAGGATGCGGAAACGTTAATGGTCGATCCTCTCAATGGCGATATTTACATTATTACCAAACGCGAATTCCCGAGCCGTGTTTATCGGGCGCCTGATCCGCAATTTGCAAAGAAGCAAAACATGCTGGAACAAGTCGCGAAACTTCCCTGGGGATTCGCGGTAGGGGGGGACATCTCGCCTGATGGAAAATGGATCGTGGTCCGGGGAGCGTTGAACGCATCGCTATGGATTCGACCGGAGGGTGAACCGCTTTGGCACGCCTTCAGGGCGACGCATGTCTCGCTGAATCTGATCGCAGAGCGACAGGGCGAGGCCATCTGCTTCGACGCCGCCGGTCGGGGATACTATACGATCAGCGAGATGAAACATCCACCCCTGTATTATTTTCCTGCTGCGAAATGAGTGATGTATTAGCTATTCTGGTAAAAGGTCAATGGAAACCGGGCATCGGGGATCCCACCATTCTGGGGTGGGTCACCACGATCGGATACTTTATCGCCTCTGGTTTGTGTGGGGCTTATGCTATATATGAACGGCGAACTTCGGATCGCGGTCCCCGTGTGTTTTGGTGGAGTCTAACGGTATTTATGTTGCTGTTGGGTTTTAATAAGCAGTTGGATATCCAGGTTCTGGTTTTGCAGATTGCCAGGCAAATGTCCGAAGAGCAAGGATGGTTCGCCGAGCGGGATGTCGTGCGAAAATGGATTATATTGAGCTTTGCATTTATCGGTTTGGTTTTGATGGTGTGGTTGGGATGGACGGGCCGGCGTGTCTGGCTACGATATATTTTAGCCGTGGCGGGCATCGCGCTTCTGATTTTCTTTGTCCTGATCCGGGCCAGCGGGAACCGTTTAATGATTCTCGGTTATCGGCCGGGACGATTTCCGATGTATGACATTCTCGAAGTTGGCGGTGTCGTATGTGTTATCGTTTCGGCATTGATAGAGTTGCGCCGCTGTCGGAAAAAAGCTATGTAGGGGCAACCCTGTGTGGTTGCCCAGGGCAGGCACAGGGACCTGCCCCTACGGATTCGAAGGATCCAGCTTCAATACGCGTTTTATGAAATCCAAGGTCAAGCGTCTGTAATGTATGCCGCCGATACCGTGACGCGATCTCGGGTAGATCATCATCTCGAATTCCTTGTCCGCCTGTTGTAGCGCGTGAATGAGCTTGAACGTATTTTCGGGATGCACGTTATCGTCGATGGCTCCATGCAGGATTAAGAGCCGGCCGTGCAGGTTTTTGGCGGCTTCGACTACGGAGGTTTCTTTGTACCCTTCCACGTTATTTTGGGGGATATCCATGAACCGTTCCGTATAGATCGTATCGTAGAGGTGCCAGTCGGTGACGGGCGCCCCCGCGATTCCGCCGGCGAACAGCTTGCTGTGCGTCAAGGCGTAAGACGTCATGAAACCGCCGTAGCTGTGCCCGCTCATGCCGATTCGATCACCATCAACGTACGGCTTTTGTTTCAGCCATTCAATGGCGTCTTCGATATCTTTGAGCTCCTGGACGCCAAGTTGTTTATACGCCGTCCACGCCGAGCATGCGCCCTTACCACTGGCGCTGCGCGGATCGCATCGAAACACGAGGATACCCATTTGCGCCAGCATGTGGTCTTGTGTTCTTCCTCCGCTCCAGTCGTCCCGTATCGTCGGCGCATGGGGACCGCCGTACGTCATGAACCAGACGGGATATTTTCGGCTCGCATTGAAGTCGGGCGGCTTTAACAGGCTCGCTTCGAGCAGGAAGCCGTCTTTCGTCTCGATCTGAAATTGTTCGTATTCACCAAATTCATATTCCTGACGCTCATAGACGGGATTCGTATCCAGCATGCGGATTTTTTTCTGATTGGTTTCGAATAGCGCCACTTTCGTCGGTGTAGAGTTGTTGCTCCATGTGTCGATGAAGTATTTTCCATTCGGATTCATATTGATCCGGTGATTGCCTCGGGCCTTGGTCAGGCGTTTGATTTTATCGCCACTGAGTGTTACACCGTAGAGATTCTCTGCAATGTGCGAGGTGCGTGTTCCAGTAAAGTAAATCCAGCCGTTCTCCTCATCCACATGATGGAGTTGCCTTGCTTCCCATTTACCTTTTGTTACCGCATGTTGTAGCTTTCCATCCTTGTCGTACAGATACAAATGTTTCCAGCCGGTCCGTTCGCTGGAAAAGAGAAACGAACCATCCGAGAGAAATTTCGGGCTATCGGGTACATCGACCCACGCCTTCGTGGTTTCACGGAAAAGACAAGTGGCTTGTCCGCCTTGTTTGGAGGCCGTGTTGAAATCGAGCCACGTCTGGGCACGGTCCTGGACGAAAAAAAACATCCGTTCGCTGTCCGGCATCCATCCGATCCGTGTGATCAAGTACGTTCCTTCGAGGTAGTTATCCAGTTCGATCCATCGAACCGGTCCGCCCGCAACGGAGACGGTTCCGACGCGCGCTTTCGGATTCGGCTCACCCGCGCGCGGATATCGTGCAACTTCCACGGTTTGTTTTTTCGTTGTGTTGTTGACCACTGTGTATTCATTGACGGGTGTGTCATCGAACCGCATGAGTGCGATGGTCGATGAGTCCGGACTCCACTCAAACGCCTTCCATCGGCGGTTATAGACTTCTTCGAAATAAACCCAGTCCGCCTCGCCATTGGAGATGGTCCCGCCGCCATCGCTCGTCAGCGTCCGTTCGGTTTGTGTGGCGATATCGACGACGTACAGATTCTTATCGCGCACGAATGCTACGAATTCACCGTTTGGAGAAAATGTGCTGTATTTCTCCCGGCCCGGCGTATGGTTTAGCCGGATGGCTGTTTTGCCGTCGAGCGTGCAATAATATAAATCGTTCTCATAATCGATCAAAATCGCAGTCCGGGCGGGGTTCATATTCAGCGACGTGCGTTTTGAAAAAGATTGGGCCGTCTTCTCGTCAATCGTAGGCAAGCTCTGCAATCCGCTCGCCAGGTCGTTCGGCTCGAAGAATAGCTCCGAGCGACCGCTGATCGCGTTAACCTTATACAATCGACTGTTGCGAACCTGGAGATAATGCTCGCCGTCTTCGAGCCAGGTGAGTCTCGATACGGGAGAGCCGTCTAAATTGATCTTTTTCTTCGCTTCATAGAGGGCCTCAAAGGTGATCGGCTTATTGAATTCACGTTTTTCCTTCAACGGTCGGACCGAACCAATCGTGATCGGGATATATTCTTTCAGTTTGACAATAGGATAATCATCGTCTTTCTTGGGTTGTCCGAAGAGTTTTGGTGGTTGCTTTTGCGGATTTGGCTCCAGAAGCATTTTCACCTTGTCACTCGATTTATGATTGGCTTTGACAAGAATCGTGCCGGCGCTGAACCGCCTGGTTTCCAGCCGGCACTCAGTCTTCTCGTCCCGTACAATCCTGTACACTTCCACGTCCAGTTCGAGGTCTTCGCAAAGCTCGTGCACGTCGATGTCCTCTCGCTGTAAATGTTGGGTCAGCTTCTTAAGCTTTTTAGGAAAAAGATAGGCGTAAGGTTGTTTGGTCGATTCTTTGGTTGTGGATTCCTGCCCAGCATAGAGACCGCCCGCCAGGGCAAAAATCAAACAGCCGCTTAATGTCAAGATTCTAATTGTGTTTTTAATCATTGAGTTGTTCGTCCGTTCACAGAGACATCTTTTTTCCGGAGACGATGACATGTTCGACGTCGATGTCGCCCGATTTCACTTCGACGAACGGCTTGCCGTTTTTCAGGCCGGCCGTGCCGAATCCGGTCGCGGTCGAGATGAAGCACCGGAAATCGTCGCCGATTTTCGAGTCGATATAGAGCGTCTTGTCGATCGCATCGTATCGCAGACCGGTCAAACCTTGGAGCAGGCCGTAGCTGGACAAAGCCCGTGCGTACCAGTGGCCGCATTCGTACTCGTTAAAGGGATTGCGAATGTGTCCGTCGTAACGATCCCGGCAGACGCGCACGATTTCGAGTCCTTCTTCGACCTTGCCTTCGAGCATCAGGTGAGAAGCGACCTGGTATTCGATACCGGTCCAGACTTCGTCGCTGTAAACAAACGGGATGGAGAGCTTCCCACCGCAGGGCCAGCTACACAGCAGCAAGCCGCCGTCTTTGCCGAGCGCGAAAGCCGGACGTTGCGGATTGGCATGGTCGGAAAGGTCGTGCTTGAGGTTGTATTTGTGGACGGCTAACAAATGGCTTCTCACTTTCTCAGCATCCACGATATCGCCCAGACCGGACATTTTGGCCATCCAGCAGCCGAGGATGCCGTCCGAGAGGCATCCCGTGCCGTACTGGTATTTGGGACCCTGGGTATTGAGCATTTCCACGATGTGGCTGTAGCCGGGACCGTTTTGCGAACTGGCGAGCGGCTTAAATTCCGTCGTGAGGCCCTCCGTTTGAATCTTCTGATAGAAATATTCCCCGTTATACAATTCGGTTTCGAGAATTTCTTTACCTTTTGCCAGCAATTCGCTGTAGCGGGATACGTCCTCGCCCATCGCCTTGCCCATTTCAATGGCGGCGGCCAGCGCCCCAAGATAGAAGCTTGAACAATGTCCGTCGGGACCCCAATATTCGATATCGTACGTATTGTGATGAGGTTCTTCCAGGACGCCTTTGCCCCTCGGATCCCAGGTGGTGATACAATAATTCAGACTGACTTTGACCTTAGGCCATATTTCTTTGAGCCAGTTTGTGTCCCCGGAGATGCGCCATTCGCGGTAAACTTTCATAATCCCGCCAAGCTGTCCGTCGGAGGCGGCGTGATAATCGTGCGCGGGAGAACGAATGGGAAGGGGGGTGCGGAACGTCTGATGGCCCTTCTCGTCCTGGCTGATGTTAAATTCCGTCTCGCGGAGCGTGCGTTCGAGCGATGGGAACAAATTGGGGATCGCCTGGGCGTAATTCCAGACATGGGTGCAGGAGCCGTGACAACAGCCCCGATCATCACTGCATCCCTCGAAGCACCAGAGACGCCCGTCCCGCTGTCTGAGCACGGTGGGGGACTTGAGAATGGTCAGGTTTGCCGTGACGGCCTCGATCACCTCGGCGGGGAGTGTCATATCGTACAAGGCATTTCGGAATTGGCCCGTTTTCCGGCGAAGATCTTTATAGTTGCGATCCCAGTACCGTGCGACGTCTTTGATATTCTTGAACCGCCCGGCGTACCAGGGGATGAAATTACCGTGACAATCACATTCCGGGTCTGTGCACTCCTTGGCGTTCGGTGCGTCTTTGCCGAGACGCATGTCGGTTTGAGGCACGTACCAGGCAAACATCAAGCGAACAGTCTTTTGTTCACCGGGCTTCAATGTAAAGGGTACGAAAAGAGACGCACCGGGGCATCGTCCTTCGACCGGAGGATTCTCGAGAAGTTGGGCTTCCTGAATGTTCTTCCAGGCTAAGGTAACCGAATCCCACCAGCCGCCTTTGAACCAGCAGTGATCGACCACCACGTTATTATCATCGACGAAGAAGGCGAAGGAGCCCTGGTACTCCGGATTTTCCTCGGTCCCTTCCTGATGGAGGATAAAGCCGTTGTGGATCGGAAGGATGGTGTCATTTTTTCTGTCGATCTCCATGAAGTTCTTCGTATTGTAAGAAAAGACCGCTTCAATGGTATCGCTTGTCGGATTTGCGAAACTGTATTCCAGGGCGCCGACGGGCAAGGAAGCGTTATCCGGGTCGCCGGGGATGAACGGGCTCCAACCCGTGATCCGGACCTGGAGGGGGATTTCCTTGTCTCTGAGCGTGACGTTGCCGAACGGAAAGCGTGCCCGGAAGGCGGCCTGATCGAATCTCGGCAGGCCGAAGCTCGTTCCGGAGGCGCCGTTGCCGGTGCCGGGAGAGCCGAAGATTTTCCAGGCGGGGACGGGACCTTCCAGGACCTTCGCTACGTTGGTTTTTTCCCCTTTGATACACAAGGCGGCGAAAGAACAAGGCTCATTGAATACCTGCATTCTGTTTCTGACGGACAAATGCGAGAGCGCTCCCGTTCCTTCCAGGCAGACCATACCGGCACCAATTCCGCCGATCGGAAAGGCCACTCGGTTCAAATAGGGACCTCGATACATTTCATTATATTTATGTTTTTGGGCTTGGATCGTCGATGCGCCGAGCGGCCCGATGAAGGCTACGACAGTTAAAAATAAACACAGCTTAGGATTACTGAGATGTGCTAACATGTTAACCTCCTTAAAATTAGAGTGACTAAAGTTATAAGTGACTAAAGTGCCTAAAGTTGGGAATCGCGCCGAATTACTTTAGGCACTTTAGCTCACTTTTCATTGTAGAACTGTTCCTTGTGTCGTTCCGCGATTTTTTGGAGCTTTTCGGCGACTTCCGGATAGTCGTCCAGCACGTTCTTCGTTTCGTAGGGATCGTTGTCCATGTCGAACAATGAAAGCTCGATTTTATTCGTCTTGTATTTGCCCGGCATCCCGTCTTTGCCTGGTTCGACTAAAGTTCGGTAATTGTGCGGCAAATGCAGTTTCCATCGGCCGTTCCCGCTGATAATGCCCTCGAAATTCCTGCCGGTGGAGAAGGGATAGTAATCGTGTGGATTCCTTGCGCCGGGTTTTCCGACAATCAGGTCCCATACATTCTTGCCATCGACCGGATTATCCGGCAGCTTGGCCCCGGCCAGGTGGGCGAGCGTCGGGAGCATATCGACTGTACCGAATGCACGGTTGGAACTGGAGCCTGGTTTGATTTTACCGGGATACTTCATGATACAAGCGCTTCGCGTGCCGCCGTCGAAGCTGGTTCCCTTCGCTTCGCGGAAGGGCGTTTGGCCGGCGTGGTTGCCGTAGGAAACCCACGGGCCGTTGTCCGAGGAGAAGAACACGAGCGTGTTGTCTTCCACGCCGCTGTCCTTGAGGGCTTTGTTGATCTGGCCGATGGACCAGTCGATCTCCATCATGACGTCGCCGTACAGGCCGGCGCCGGATTTGCCTTTGAACTTCTCGCTGCAAAACAGCGGAACGTGCGGCATTGAATGCGGGACGTAAAGGAAGAAGGGCTTGTTTTTGTTTCGTTTAATGAAATCCACGGCGTGCTCGGTGTACCAGGTTGTAAGCATCGGCTGATGTTCCTTGGTGACACGCTCGATGGTGACCTTGTCTTTTTCCCAGAACTGGAGCGGAAACTTGCCCCAGTACTCGGGATTGCCCGGATGGAATTCCCACATATCGTTGGAATACATTAAGCCGCACGATTCGTCGAATCCCCGCGCCCACGGCCGCGTATCAGGCTGGTCGCCGATGTGCCACTTACCGAAAATCGCTGTCGTATATCCCCGTGTTTTCATGACCTGCCCGATCGTCGCGTATTTCGGATCGAGTCCTCTGGCTTTCGGGCCGTGTGCGCCGAAGACTTTGGTCCGGCCGGGGTAGCAGCCGGACAGCAACGCCGCTCTCGACGCCGAACATATCGCCTGGGGGACGTAGAACTGGTTGAAGCGGCAGCCTTCTTTCGCAAGCTGCTCGACGTTCGGCGTTTTGTAAGTGTGGGTACCGAAGGGCTGGAAATCCCCCCACCCGGAATCGTCCAGGAAGATCATTACGATGTTCGGTGGCTTGGTGCCTTCCCGACTCCGGCTGATGCGAGGCAATCCTACCGCTGCTACGGATAATGCGGCCGTCTTGAGAAATTCCCGGCGTGTCTGTCTTGTCTTCACGATATGTTCTCCTTTCGACAATGTTAATTTTTTATCATTGGATTCGTATTGTCTAAATAAGAGTGACTAAAGTAACGATGAAGCTGTCATTCTGAACGCAGTGAAGAATCTTTTTTCCCAGGCCAGATCCCTCGGCTTCGCTCGGGATGACACTTACGCGTCACTTTAGGCACTTTAGTTCACTTTAGTCACTTGATTTCAACTCTCTGATTTTGATGTTGCGGAACCAGATCGGCGCCCCGGCGTGCTTGCCCTGGAACCCGATCTTTCCCTTCATTGGCAGTTGAGCGAGCGGTTTGCTCAACCACGATGGAATCTCCGAGCCGTCGGGATTGGTCTTGGCGGACGTCCACAAGCTCATGTCCATCGACGTGACGCGTGCTCCATTGAGGATGACATCGATTCGCTCGTTCATGCACCGTATCGTGAACCGGTTCCATTCACCTGGTTTTTTGACCCTGCTTTCCGAGGCTGCTAAATGACCGAAGACCGCAGCGCATTGCCATGTCTTGGGCGACTTAGCCCATTTTTCGGCGTAGTCGTCGGCGATTTGGATCTCGACCGAATTCGGAATCCAGTTCTTGATATCCGAGCAATAGACGATGACGCCGCTGTTGGTCCCAAGTGCAGTCTTGAATTCCAGATCGAGGATAAAGTTGTCGTAGTTCTTCTTCGTCCAGATGGCCTGGTCTTCACTGGCCGTCAAGACGCTATTCTCGAACATCCAGATACCTTCAGGAAATATGGCATTAGATAAATCCGATTCGAACAAGTCCGGCCAACGATTTACATTAGGGTGCATTCCTTTGCGCTGCGGACGTTCGGCTTCACTCATTTCCGGTACTTGAAGCATCGGTTCACCTTTGAGGAATCCGAGAGAAGCGAGAAATTCATCGACCGCAATGAGCGTTCGTTCCAGCCACGGTGAGCGGTTGAAAAAACCGTGCCCCTGGCCTTCGGCAAGGTATTTATCCGCTCGCACGCCCAGCGATTCGGCTTTTTTCCAATACGCGTCGCCATGAACCTTCAGCCGATCCTCGGTGCCGAATAAAATCAGCGCGGGAGGGGTGTTTTTGTCCAGGTGCAGTGTTGGAGAAATTTTACGGGCGAGTTTCTTGTCGCCATTGATGCGCCCGATTAGTAATTCATGGTTGAAGTCAAGAACTGGATTGAATAGCACCATCGCCTGTGGGATCGTCGAAATCGACACGTCGTCCCCATCGGCCTCGATGCTGTCGCGTATCATCGTGCAGGCCGCCAAATGTCCGCCGGCCGAGCCGCCTGAAGCGATTAACTTCTGTGGATCGATACCCAACTGATTAGCGTTCTGTCGCATCCAGCGAACGGCGCTGCGGGCGTCCTCGACGCACTTGTCGGGTGTCACTCCATCGCGGCTCTTAACGCGATAGTCCGCCCGGGCGGCGACCATGCCGCGACCGGCAAGGTATTCGGCCTGCTTCTCGAATTGACTGACGTTGCCGCTGTTCCAGCCGCCTCCGAAAAAGAACACAATCGCAGGACGCATGTCACTGGCTGACCAGCCGGGCGGAAAATGGACGTGAATCTTCAGTTCTCTATCTCCGACGGTTTTATAGGTCATCGTCTTAACATTCGATGACGTCTGCGCCGTTAAGGCTAAACCATTCAGAAGTATGACGATCGTTACTAAGATGAGCCGTTTCGTTCTTAGCATGGTCTTCTCCTTATAAAAAGGATTTGTAGGATGAGCAAGTTTCCTGCCCATGCGGTCGATCTAAGTTACCAATACGGCCCTGTATATTCAAGCATTTCCTAAAGCGATCTTTCTTGGGGGGTTACAAGCACGCTTTCCACGTCGAAATGATCGGCGATTTTTTGGATGGTATGAGCATGACGTCCGACGCCCAGCGCGAAGTGGTGAGTCGGTCCTTCCGCCACCCACCGTTTAAGAAACGTTCGGACGTCCGGCTCGAAGAATCCCCGGGTATTCGTATTGCCGGTTGGGGGGATAGGACCGTGTACGCTCTGGCCCTCAGCGAGGATAAATTTGAATTTTCCGCTCGCCGCCATGCTCACGCTAAGCATCGTAAAGGGACCTTCCTTGATTTTAAATTCCACGCTGGCGCCGGAACCCGGCTTGCCGTGATATTTGGAAAGACTGCGCAGAACGGGTCTGCCGTCGGCGATGTTAATATGATGCGGTCCGTCGTGTCCCACGAGCACGAAGCCTTCGTTGAAGTCGATGGGATGGAACTCCGCGAAGCTTCCTCCGATGTCGAGGCGGTCCATGATGAGCATAGCGATCAGGGTCTTCAAATCGGACTCGCCGCACATGGGAAATCCGGCGGCGGTCAACAGCGAATTGCCCACGATCAAATTTGTAACCAGTTCCCGCATCGGACGGCCTTCCTGGCCTTCGTAGTAATACGCCAGTCCGTCCAAATCATAGGCGTCGATAAATTTATCCAGCGCCACGGCTACGCGTGCCGCGACGTGGAGGTCTTTTTCGGTGAGTTTTTCTGTAATGGGATCGGATTTCGGATCGGGCGTATCGAAGAGATTGAGTATCTCGGTCTTCTTGCTTTCGATTTCTTCTTCTTTGACCGTTTGTTCTAATGATAGCAGCTCGTCGGCTTCGGTCTGGACGATATGGCAACCGAACGCTGCGGTGAGCGACGTATGATCCGTTTGCATATCCAGCATATGTTCGATGGGATGGCCGAAATGACCGATCCGGGCGCGCGTCAGATCGTGCAGAACCATAGCGATATTGCACCATTCCGTGATTTCGGCCTCCGCCGCCGGATCATCGTCGAGTGTGCCGAAAATGACGGGCGGCGGCTTTTTGCCCATGCGAATAGCTACGCCCGTAAATTCCGGCACGGAGCAAATGTCGTCGTTGCACAATTGCATGTATGTGGATGCTTTGGAATAATCCAGCGCTTTTAAAGGCTGAAGTGCCACCAGGACGACGGGGACGTCCAATCCGCGAATGATCGCGCCGAACGTCGCCGAGGTGGCGTACGTGAGCATATCGCAGAAGACCAGGTCGAGATCGGCGGCTTTGAGCCTGGGTAGAAGGGCGTACGCCGAGGCCGCGTCGTCAACGATGCCGAAATCCGTGACCTCCACTTCGTGCGATTTGACCCGTTCGACGAAGATATGGAGTTTTCGCTTGAGTTCATCGAGCAAACCGTCGAATTGAGGCCAGTATTTATGGAAGCCGACGCCAAAAATGCCGATGTTGGCCGTTCTTTTTTTTCTGCGTTTTATTTTCATGTGAGTCACTCACTCCTTGATTTTAATAGCAATGTGTCTTTGAGTGCGGATTCAGGTGGCTTTGGAAAACAACGACTGGCGATGGAGCCGAAAATAAAGGTTGGGAACATGGCGAAAGCGCCGTACCACCACTTGGGAATGTCGGTAAAGATCAAAACAGACAAAAAGCATATAAGTCCGGCTGCAATACCAATGAGAATTCCCGGAAGATTCGCACTGCGCGTAAACATTCCCAGCAGATAGATAGCGAGCAACATTCCCAGACATGTTCCGGCGATGACCATGATAATATCGATCACTGTATCGCCGATAAAGGGGACGAGGATCGCTGCTCCGATAACGATTACTCCCAGTACGGCTGTAAGGATTCGGCTGATTTTCAAGGGGAGTTCTTGCCCGGCCAGCCAATCGTAAACGAGAACCGAGGTGACACCGTTGATTCCGCTATCCATCGTGCTCATGGCTGCCGCAAACAGCCCCGCCAGAATAAGTCCCGTTAGACCCACTCCGGGAAGCTGCGTTGAGACGAAATACGGAAGGATTTGGTCCTGACTGGCCAATTCGTCGCCGACGGCCGGCAAACCAATGCCTCCTGTCTGACTGTAGAAGGCAAATATCGCCGTTCCGACCAGCAAGAAGAGCAGGCCCAGCACTGCGTTAATGACGGCACTGAGGACGGCCATGCGTCGCCCTCCGGCCAGCGTGCCGGAGCAAACGTATCGCTGAATCATATTCTGTGAGACGGTATAGCCGGGAAGATACATAAATAGTGCAAACGCAGCGGCCGTGAATACGGTATTGCCGCCTGTAAAGTTCTCCGGGGCCAGCAACTTGGGATTAAGGTGGAACATTTTGAATTTGCTGTGCTCCGATGCAATCGACCAAAAGCTCGACCACCCCCCGTCGATCTGGCCGATAGCCAGAAACATGATGGTTACGATCGCTCCACCCAGCACGACCGCCTGGAGAACGTCGGTCCATATAACGGCCTTCAATCCGCCCAGTACAGTATAAAGCGTGGCGAAGGCGCCGATGCCGATGAGTACAAGATAGTACTGTGTTGAAGTAAGCCCCATGACGGTTTTGAGTGTCAGGGCGACGGCGTAGAGCATCGTTCCCATCCAGCCCAGTGCGTATAAACAATACAAACCTGAACCGATGAGCCGAGCTGGAAGACCGAAACGCCGCCCCAGGTATTCGTATCCGCTGCTCACTTTCAAGCGGACGAACATTGGGATAAACACCCACCACAAAATGGGTGTGATGACAAACGGAATGAACAGAATCGTCAGATAGTAGCTGAAATCCTGATAGGCCCCGCGCTGAGGCAGACCCAGGAAGGAGATCGCGCTGAAACTGGTGGCGAACATCGAGATGCCGACGAGCGTCCAGTTCATGCTTCGACCGCCGACGAAGTAATCTTCGTTATTCTGTTGTCCCTTGGCGCTCTTGAGCGCCAGGCCAAAGACCACCGCGAGATAGACGATGCAAACGCACCAGTCAATAAGGCTTAAATCGGTCATCCTAATTCTCGTTTATCGAACATCAAGGTTCTGTGCGGCCCCGGCGGCGGTGTAAATCTTAGTTACTTTTTCGAGCTCATCGCTATCGCCATAAACGGTTATTGGTCGTGGAGCGAGCATACCTAAAACGTCGGGAATATCACACACTCTCAGAATATTGAGAAACTGAGGCGCTTCGTCCTCCATGTGCGACATGGGCGGATTAACCGCAATCACGCCGGCGATTTCCGGCTCCCACAACGCGGCATAGGTGGCCAGGATACCCGCAGCACCCTCGCCGGATGCGTAAATAGGGATACGACCATTATATTTTTCGTGAAGATAACGAGCGGCGGCGATGATGTCCCAAACTCGCCCGGTATCCACCGTGCGACCCAGCAAGACGTGAGAACGCTCGACGTAGTTGGGAGGGTTCTTCCGCGTCCAACGTGTTGGTCCGACGCCGCGCGGCATACAAACATAAATGTTGTCACCCGACTCACTTATTCGGCGTAACCAGTCGGTATCCGGCTCATTAGAATCAGGACCTTGTACGACCAACAAGAGTCGTTTGGCGGATTGCTGTTCTGTGACGTGGTGCAGGCGGATTTCGATACCAGACTCCGATTCTAAACTTGTAGCATCCCCCGCCAATTTTCTTAACTTAGCGATGGGGATTCGCTCCGGAAAACATCGGAATACTACTCGGTGAAGCTCTTTTCTGATTTCAGCTTTCCAACTGTCGAACTGGCCCTTCTTAGGTGGTTCCACCTGCGCCGTGGGAACGAAAAGCTGGTCGATGGTTGTATTCAATTCGTCTTTGGGAATGTCGGAATCTTCCGGAAAGACTCGAAGCTTTTCCAGATCGATGGGATGCTTCCGGTCGTTATCCGATCCCGTCACTAAATCGACTTCGCTATCCTCCACGACCCTCGGATCGTTTTTCAGGTGCATATTGATAAAGCGATAGGCCGCCTGGCGGATGTCCTGCCGGTAGGCGTGTCCCCCGATACTGACGACGCTATCGACGAAGTCACTGATTCCGTACATACTATAGATTCGTTCCAGTCGATTGATGACGCGCTCGTTGGCGTCCATCGGAAAGATACGATCCTGGTCGCTATTGACGAATAGAAGCGGTCGCGGCGCGATCAAAGCCGCGATGCGCGTCCACGGCCATTGGAATGTATTGTATAGAAACATGCAATCGCAATGCCCGTTGATGACCCGGTTGGGCACATAGGACATCAGGTCGGCCATACCGCTTACCGGTACGGCGACTTTCACTCGTTCATCGGCGGCCGCGATCCAGAACGTCGCGGCACCGCCGCCGCTGATTCCCGTGACGGCAATCCGGTCAGGGTCCACGTCCGGCCGGCTCTGTAGATAGTCAATGCCACGAATGCCGTTAAGACACTCTACGCCCGCAGGGGTATATCCCCGTGAATGCCACCACCAACGTCCTTCGCGATATGTTCCGTGGTGAATGGCAGCAATTTCGCCTAATTGCAGCGAGTCGAGGACCAGGCAAATATAACCGTGCCGAGCAAACCAGATGCCATGCGATTGATATGCGGTTTTATTGCCGTTTCGTCCTCGAAAAGAATGCCCGCAGACGTACAGTATCGCGGGTAAGCGTTGGCCTTTGGCTACATGTTGAGGTCGATAGAGATTGCCGGTAACATAGAGTTTCGGTCGGCTCTGGTAGTGCAGCATGTCCACGACGTAGCCGTTACCTTGGAGCGTCCCGGTAATCGTCGCCTCAAGCGGCGTTTTCTCCGGCATCGG
The DNA here is from genome assembly GCA_016934255.1 of Sedimentisphaerales bacterium. Taxonomy (GTDB): domain Bacteria; phylum Planctomycetota; class Phycisphaerae; order Sedimentisphaerales; family Anaerobacaceae; genus JAFGTG01. The sequence goes on along the minus strand of JAFGTG010000195.1, from coordinate 9,695 downwards.
CGACAGACCCAGCATATAAAAGTATTCCTCTTTATATTGAGGGCGAAGTTTCTTCCAGTCCTCAACAGATTTCACATTTTCGAGGAATTTTTCATGGATCGGTTTCGTCTGGCTCGCTAAGTAGGCCTGGATCATCTCATCGCCCGGCTGATCCCGGTCCGGCGGACCATACTCCTGGCTTTTTACGATGAGATTGCCGCTGAGAAATATAACACCCATCAGAATGGCTAAAGTCCGAAGTCGCATGATCTACTCTCCTAAATATTTCCGTTGTTGTACACATTTGACAGCACGCTGCCCTATTATAGAGCTGTATTCCCAGCTTGCAATCTTTCGCTGTATATCGTATGTTGTTCGATGACTGATGAATTTAGAAGGAGAATAACGATGAGACATAAAAATCGTAGAGACTTTATTAAATCGAGTGTTGGAGGAACCGTTAGTCTTGCCTTGACGGGTATCGAAGCGAGGTCGAAAGCTTCAGAAAGAGAGAATGCAAAAACGGTTCGTATCGGCATCGTCGGCGTCGGTGGGCGTGGAAACAGCCTGATGGGCAACTTGCTCCTTATGGAAAACGTGGAGATTCGTGCTTTGTGCGATCTATCGGCACAGAAAGTTGCCGCGGCTCAGAATCGGGTCGTTAAAGCGGGGCAATCCAAACCTGCTGGCTATGCAGAAGATGAGTACACGTATAAAAAACTGATGGATCGCGATGATCTCGATGCGGTTATTATTGCCACGTATTGGGAATGGCATGCGCCGATGGCCGTCGATGCGATGAAGGCGGGTAAATACGCCGCCGTCGAAGTGCCGGCGGCCTATACGCTCGATGAATGCTGGGACTTAGTGAAAACCTACGAGCAAACGAAGGTACCGTGCATGATGTTGGAGAACTGGAGCTTTCGCCGGGACAATCTGGCCGTTCTGAATATGATTCGACAGGGGTTGTTCGGCGAGATTGTCCATTGTCATTGCGCCCATTCGCACGATTGCATCGACCATTGGTTTTTCGATAATAAAACCGGAAAAGATCGCTGGTCGGCGAAGTACCTGCTCAATCACAATCGAGATCAGTACCCCACGCATCAGCTCGGTCCCGTGTTAAGCTGGATGGATATTAATTGTGGCGATTGTCTCGATTATCTAACTTCTACGGCGACAAGCTGCTTCGGTATTAACGATATGTTCGAACGCAAATTCGGCAAGAATCACCCGGGGACCGCGAGAAGATACGCTCAAGGGGACATCGTCACGACCGTCATCCGAACCAAAATGGGCAAATCGATTGTCAGTAATTACGACATGCAACTACCTCGTCCCTACGATAACCGGTGGCTGATCCAGGGCACACGCGGTTTATACAACGAGCAGCGAAACGCCGTGTATATTCACGACAAAAGCCCCCAATACCACCAATGGGAACCGTTCGATCCATACCAGGAAAAGTACGAGCACACATGGTGGAAAAAAGGCGCCCAGGGCGGGCACGGCGGTACGGATTATCTCGAACTCCAGCAATTCGTCAAAGCGGTTCGAAATAAGACACAAACTCCTATCGACGTTTATGACTCGGTCGTGATGAGTGTGATTGGCCCGCTTTCGGAACAGTCGATTGCTTCGAACAGCGCGCCCATAAAAGTGCCCGATTTCACACGCGGGGCCTGGAAGAGCCGAAAACCGACCTTCGCCGTGGAAGCCTAACTATTAGTTTTTGTTATGGAAACACGATTTGTCATTCCCGCGTAGGCGGGAATCCAGTTTCTTCGACCTGGACCCCTGCTTTCGCAGGGGTGACAGCGTGAGTCTATGCTTTCCACAGCAGAAACAAACTAATTATCCGCCTTATTTTCGATTTAACCGTTGGAATGGTTGAAAACGGGAGGGGAGCCTTGTATGATATGGAGCGGTAAAATCCAGGATCATGAATAATGATGTCGAACATCCAAACAACCAGAGCGTTCTCCGTAAGGAGTCCGCAGGACTTTCAATCATTTTGGAGGCAACCATGAGTCAATCCGTCAACACGTCAAATGTTAACCGTCGGGAATTTCTCAAACGAAGCGGTTCGCTCGCTGCGAGTGCGGCCGTGCTCGGTCGTATTTCACCCGTTGCTTTCGCCGGGCAAGACCATACGATTCGCCTGGCACTGATCGGGTGCGGCGGTCGCGGCACCGGCGCCGTCGGCGACGCCCTGCAAGTTCCGAACGCCGGGCCCATCAAACTGTATGCGATGGCCGATCTTGATGAAAAGCGAATGGAATCGCGTCTTAAAGCGTTGAAGAAAAATTTCGCGGACAAAATAGACGTCCCCGCAGACCGTAAATTCATCGGTTTCGACGCCTACAAAAAAGCCATCGATATCCTCCGGCCCGGCGACGTCGCCATGTGCACGACGCGCTCCTATATCCGGCCGGTACACGTCGAGTACGCCATTAAGAAGGGCATCAACGTTTTCATGGAGAAACCGTTTGCGTCCGATCCGGGCAGTCTGCATCGCTTGCTCGCCTGTGATGAAATCGCCAAAAGTAAAAACGTCAAGGTCGCCGCGGGGCTTCAATGTCGTCACTCACCGGCCCGACAGGCATTGATTGACAAAATCCGCAACGGCGAGATGGGCGAGATACCGCTCATCCGCGCCAACCGCTTGGGAGGGGCTGGATGGCTGAAGGATCAGGGCGAAAAATCGAATGAGCTAATGAGCCAGTTGGAGTTCGGCAGGATTCATCTGTTCTGGATCGGTTCGGGCCACATGGTGGATAATCTCATTCACCAGATCGACGAATGTTGCTGGATCAAAGGCTCCTGGCCGGTATCCTGTCATGGGTTGGGCGGCCGGGTTCCTCGCAGTACCGACCACGGGCAGAATATCGCCGTTTACTCGATGGAATATACGTTTGCCGACGGGACGAAGGCGTTCTGTGGATTTCGCCGGGCCAACAAGGCGCACAACGAGTTCGCCACGTTCATCCACGGCACCAAATGCGCCGCACAATTCTCCGGCAATATTCATGCCGCGACCGTCCATATGTTCAAGGACCAGCGGATCGAGAGGAGCAACATTGCGTGGACGCCCACAAAGGATGCGTATAGCCCGTGGCAATACGAATGGAACCATTTCATCGAGAGCATTCGGAAAGATCGGCCGCATAATGAGCTCAGACGCGCGGTGTACTCAGACCTGACGTCGCTGATGGGCCGGGCCGCCTGTCATACGAACAATATCGTCACCTGGGACCAGATGATGGCGTCCAGGTTCCAATTTTGCAGTTACCTCGACGACCTGCAGTATGATAGCCAGGCGCCCGTCAAGGCGGATCAGGACGGCTGGTTCCCCGTGCCAATACCGGGACAGTGGACTGAGATCTAAGGGATTAATAAAAAATCACCGGGGCCTGTACCGAACGTTGCGGTAAAGGCCCCGAGTGACTTTTGCAGGTTGATGGATTTTTCTTCAACCGTTCTTACGGTCGATAGAGCCGGATATCATCGATGTAGATCGTGCCTGTACCACCGGGGCCTGCTTTGCCAGACTTTGTGCCTAGGCCAATCGCGACTTGATTTACATTAGTCAGATTGATTCCCTGATCGGCGAACGCTTGCAGAGGAATCTCCCATTGTGTCCAGATGCCTGTTTTTGCCGCGTTCATGTTATCATAGGCGACCACGGCCGGCGATCCGGTGCTGTTGGCGAGAACCACATAGAACGGTTCGGCGGCGTTGGCCGAACTGCCCCTGAACCACAATGATAGTTGCCCAACGCCTTCGGTTGTCCAGTCTCGCGGTGAGGTCAACGTAAGCGAGGCTTCCGAATTCGTTACATCCGCTTCGTTGGCGTACAATAGCGGCATGGATTGTAAACCACCATGAACGATGGTCTGTTCGGCATACGGGGGCAGGAGATATCCAACTTGTGCACCATTATCGGCGATGCCGTAACCGTCGATCCATGTTTGCCAGATGGCTTGACCGGCTGCGTCATCATCGGTGTAGCTCTCGAAATCTTCCACGAGAAGGAAATCGGCGGTCGTGAAGTTCCACACGAGTCCCTTTATGGTGCCCGTAGTATAGACCGCATCCACGCGCCAGGAATAAGTCGTATGCCAGGCGAGTGCGCCGGGATCATAGCTTTCCGAGCCAAGGGCCTTGTTGCCTTTGTATTCCGGCGAATCCGTCGTGGCGTTCATGACGGTTTCTTTGTCCGTACCGAAGTAAACGTGATGTGAGGTCGCGTTATCCGCCGGTATCCATGACAGAATTTGAGTTTGCTCGACGCCCTCGGCTCCGTTGGCCGGCTCAAGCGTTCCGACGGCGCCGGGCGTTGTAAAGGCCCAGATGTCGCCTTTGTAGGTCGTGAGGCTATCGAATTCATCCACTCGCCAGTAATAAATCTTCTCCGTTTCCAATGAACCCGGTTTGTAGGATGGTGAACCCACCGGGATACCCACAGTGGCATTGCTGACCTGGTTATAATCATTACCAAGAAAGATCGTGTGTAATTTGGCCCCGAGGCCCGGCGTCCAACCGAGAGTGACGTTATCCGGATCGACGAACTCGGTTCCGTCGGCCGGGTTGGGGTTGTACGCGGTTTTGGATGGAATCGAGAAGCTCCAGACGTTCCCTTTCCACGGACTGTTCGGATCGGCGTCGTTGACTTCGTCGATTCGCCAGTAATAAGTCGTTCCCGGGACGAGGCCATCGGGAAAAGCATATCCGGGAAAGCCGGCGATGTAAAACGTGGTCACCTGATTGCCCCGGAATACGTCTGAGTCTCGCGTGCCTTCGTTGATACTTTCAAAACTGTCTCCCAGGTAAACATCGTGCGAGACGGCGAATCCTCCGGGACTCCACGAAAGGGTTATCCAGGTGTCCTCGTAGATCGCGCCATCTTCCGGACTGGGATTGTGGGCTTTGGGTCGAAGAGCGAGTTTCTTAATTTCGCCCGAGGTCAGTGCATTGTCGTAGATATAAACTTCGTCGATAGCGCCCATCCATCCGCAATTCGAGGCCGCATGACGACTACCGATCAGGACGGAATTGCCGTTATTACTATGCTGGCTCGACGGGACGTCGGATGTTTCGCGGACTTTCAACTCTCCGTTCACGTATAATTCAAGAGCAACGCTCGGTTTAAATACACCGGCTAAATGCACCCATTCGTCTGTTGGCAAAGAATCTTGATCGTTGATGGCCACGATCGTATTTCCATCGCTGGCGACATGAAACGTGCCCGGATTTGCGACGTCTCCTGAGCTTGCTTCGATATTTAAAGACCACGACCGGCTTCCACCCCCGGCCTGCTTGGCCACGATCCGGCCGTTATTCGTATTGCGGCCGTCCAACTGGACCCATGCCGCTAATGTCATGGCGCCGCTGATTCTGAATTCTTCATAGTCTCCAAGATCCACGTAACAATCCGCCTCTCCAGTGAATAGAAGTGCGGCGTCTGCATTGCCATCCCGATCTTTTATCGGCACCGGATCACCGGAGAGTGTTCCGTGAAGGCCGTGATTACCGGCATCGAGCCCGTCGCCGTTTAACGGCCAGTAACCCACAAGGTCTGCCGAGCTAATACCCGCCAGGGCCAGCAGAATCAAAAGGGAAAGTGTGAAAATCGTTTTTCGAGACATCGTAATCCTCCTTACTTAAATGGTACTTTTCATACACGGTCCACCGGAGTCTAAAAAACGCGTTAAAAGGCGGTACTCCAAGGATACCGACAATTCAATATATACTCAATTTCCCCTTTTCGAGTCAAGAAGAATCTCCGGAGCAAACGGTTGAAATTCGAGGTGACTTCTGATAGGATAAACTATCGAAAACGATCAACTCGCATTTGAGGTGTGCAGGTGAAACAAATGTCCATATCATAGAAGAGGCTCATCATGAAGACAGGAAAAGGTTTCACGTTGATTGAATTGCTCGTGGTGATCGCGGTGATTGCTATTTTAATGGCCATTTTAATTCCCGTTCTCAGTTCGGCCAAGAAACAGGCCACCATGGCGCGGTGTCTGGCCAACCATCGCAATCTTCTGGCCGGGTGGATCATGTATGCGGATGATAACGACGGCTTGCTCATCTGCAATGGCGCATGCTACGACACGGCGACGGACGACAGCGCATGGGTTCACCGTCCCAAAGACGTTACCGGGAGTAACCTGGCCTATAATCCCGCGCCGTCCACCATCACGGATGCAGATCGCTTTCGAGGGATACAGAGGGGCACATTGTACCAATATATCAAGGACGTGGACGCCTATCACTGTCCCGGTGATAATCGTGGAAGCACCCGGCGGCCTCCGCGCGATTGTTTTCGCAGCTACTCGATTTCGTATGCCTTCGGCCCGATGCTGGAAGGGGATCTCTCGATTCGCGGAGGATACCAATACTATCGGAGAATGATTGAGGTAACCAATGCGCCGCAATACTATGTTTTCGTCGAGGAGGAACATAACGGCAGCCGATACGGCGAGAACGAAGGAGGCTGGCACTTGCCTATGACCGGCGGCATGAACCGATTGGCGAATCCGTCCGGCTGGTCGTTCTACGATCCCCTGGCGTCCTATCACCTCAAGGCCAGCACGTTCGGCTTTGCCGACGGCCACGCCGAACGGCGAAAATGGGCGGACCAGCGCACGCTCGATTTCATCCGTCAGAATGCCGAAGACCCGTCGTCCCATTCCGGCATCACATTGGCTTCGCCGGACAACGAAGATCTACTGTGGTTGATCAAACACTTTGTCGCACAGGACCGCGTCGAGTAACATAAGTTGAAGCAAGAATAAGACGGAACGAGTCAAAAGGAGAAGTTATGAAGATCAAGTTATTTGTGATTGTTGCTTTGATTTTTGCAATAACTGAAGGAACTGTTTCAGTTTCAGAAGCATCCGCCCAACCAAGCGCAGCCCGCGAATTCAAAGCCGGGGCCGCCGCCAGCAACATCACTCCGCCTTTGGATGAGCCGATCATAGGGGGATGGGGCTCGCCGCCGGGCGAGCATATCCACGACGAGCTATATGCACGGTGTCTGGTTCTGGACGATGGCCGGACGAAATTGGTCTTCGTGATGGTCGATAGTCTCGGTATGTCGCGCGACGTCTTCGATGCCGCCAAGCGCATCATTCACGAAAAGACCGGGATACCTGTCGAGAACATGCTAATGGCCGCAACGCATACGCATTCCTCGATCAGCGCACGCAGTCCGCGAAACGCTCAGTCGGCTGAGAGTTTCAGCAACTATCAGGATTTCGTGATCCGGCGCATCGCCGACGGCGTTCGCCGGGCGTTGAATAATCTGGAGCCGGCAAGGATCGGCTGGGGCCGGACCGAAGAACCGACCCAGGTCTTTAACCGTCGCTATTATATGAAACCCGGCACGCCGACTCCGAATCCGTTCGGAGGCACGGACAAAGCCGTGATGAATCCTGGCCGAGGCAATCCCAATATTCTCAAAGCGGCCGGTCCCACCGATCCGGAGATTGTCTTTTTCTCCGTGCAATCCAAAGACGGCCGGCCCATCGCATTGTTAGCCAACTATTCACTGCACTACGTCGGCCCGAGCGCCGGGCCGGTCATCTCCGCCGACTACTTTGGCGTTTTTTCCGATCTGATTCAGCAAATGCTGAATGCGGACAGGTTGAATCCACCCTTTGTGGGCATGTTATCAAACGGAACCAGCGGCGATATTAATAATATCCCCTGGCTCAAAAAGCCGGACAAACGCTGGTCGCCCTATGAAAAAATGACACAAGTCGCTACCCTCGTCGCTGAGGCGGTCTATCGCGCTCATCAGCGGATCGAGTTCCACGACTGGATGGAGTTGGACGCTCGACAGAAAGAATTGGAGTTGGCTGTCCGAAAGCCGACCGAGGAGCAGCTCGCCTATGCCCGAAAAATCCTGGACAAACCAGAAGACGCGCCGAAGTACCATCGACACGAGCGTGTGTATGCGAATCGTGTGCTGGACCTGGATAAGTCGCCCGACGCTATCTCCGTCGTCTTACAGGCTTTTCGTATCGGCGATTTGAGCATCTGCGCCATTCCGTTCGAGGTTTTTGTTGAGATCGGGCTTGAGTTGAAACAGAAAAGTCCTTTTAGCCGGATCTTCACGATTTCCCACGCTAACGGCAGTTCCGGCTACCTGCCCACCTTTGCCCAGCACGAATTAGGCGGCTACGAAACCTGGCTCGGCACGAACCGTGTCGAATTCCACGCCGCCGACAAAATCGTGACGAGCTTGCTCGCAATGCTCGATCAAATGCGATCTCCTAAAGAACCCGCCGAGAAATGAGGATTCATTTCGCTGAGGATGACAAATCACAGGAAGCTTTCAGTTAGTGCCTATAAGGAACAACAATGAGATATATAGTCATCCGGATAATCCTATGTGTTATTCTCACATACGGTTTGGCTGTGCTTATGGCGGATTCGGTCAAAGCATCGATGCAAAGCCGGACTCAGCGTAACAACGGGGGCAACTCTGTCGATTTCAAGATTCCTGCTTTATGGGAATACTCCGCTCCACTGATTGCTCCTGAGAAGCGTGAGATTGATCCCAGCCGGGCGCAGAAGGATCCGACGGTGGTTTTCTACGGCGAAAAATGGCATGTCTTTATGACTGTCAAGCCAACGGGTAGATCAGCTATCGAGTATTGTTCATTTGCCAAGTGGGAAGAGGCGGATAGATACGAGCGAACGATTCTCAAGATTAGCGATAGCGATTATTACTGTGCTCCGCAGGTCTTCTATTTCACTCCGCATGAGAAGTGGTATCTGGTTTATCAAATGGGTGTTTCCAGTGCGAAGAAGATGTGGGTGGCGTACTCCACGACGACGGATATTGCCGATCCCCATTCGTGGACGCAGGCCAGGCCGGTTCTTGATGGCGGGGAAAACGATCCGCGCAAAGTCGGCGGGCTCGACTACTGGATTATCTGTGACGATCAGCGTGCGTATTTGTTTCTGACCAGTTTGAACGGCAAGATGTGGCGGTTGTGGACGCGCATCGAGGATTTTCCGCGAGGTTTCGATCATTGCGAGATTGCCCTTGAAGCCAAGATTTTCGAAGCCAGCCATACGTATAAGCTCAAGGGCATGGATAAATATCTGACCATCATTGAAGAGAATGGGCGGCGGTATTACAAAGCCTACCTTGCGGATCGATTGGATGGGGAGTGGACGCCTATCGCCGATACGGCAGAACTACCATTCGCCGGGTGGAAAAATATCCGCCCGGCTCCCGGCGTGGAGCCATGGACGGATAACGTCAGTCATGGCGAGCTAATTCGAGACGGATTCGATCAGACGTTAACCGTCGATCCTAGGAATTTACGGTTTGTCTTTCAGGGCATGTGGGACAAGGACAAACCCGGCAAAGGCTACGGCCAGTTCCAGTGGCGGATCGGTATGTTAACGCCGCACAAGTGAATCTAAAAAAGGCAGATCGTGTTCCAGTACCGTTTATTCCTTCGTCTCGGGTGGCGGTGCGAAGCGGCGTGCTTCTTTTTCGGGATCGAGATCCAAGTCAGGTTCGATGACCACTGCTCTGCGGAAAATCGCCTTTGCGTTTTTCAAATCGCCTGCTTTGGCTCAATCTCTGTCCGCTTTGAGAGCGCTGGGATGAATGGGCAAATTCGGGCAGGTTTTGGAATACGGTTCATCTTTGGAAATGTATTGCTGCCACTCTTGATAAGTCAGAT
>JAFGTG010000194.1 GCA_016934255.1 Sedimentisphaerales bacterium | reverse complement strand
ATCAACATTTCATTAAAAGCATCGATCAGCATACCGACTTCGTCGTTATTCTGCTTCGAAGCTCGAACGGAATAATCCTCTTTTTCCGAGACGACCTTGGCTACTTCTGCCAAATCCAATAAAGGCCCCGAGATAACGCGTTGAAGCCTGAGCGAAACCAGATAAGCCGTAAGAGAGCACACCAACACAGCGAGGGCAATCATCCCGGCCTTCCATAAAAGCCGCATTCTTCCCTCAGACAAATCAAACTGAATATACACCGTCCCGATGGGATCGTCACCCTCTTTGATCTGTTTAAAGAGTTTGAAGTATTTACCGTCAAAGCGGTATCCTTCCTCTTCACATTCCGGCGGTGAGAACTCTTCAGCGAGACCGGCCCGTTGATAATCGGCGAGCATCTCGTGTTTTCTCGTGTACACACAGGCATACACGATCGACGCTTCCGCTTGTAAAGATTGGAGGGTTTCCCCGGTGTCCGCCGCATCTTCAAACGCCAGAGCCGCCCGACAGTTATCTCCGAGCATCTCGGCATAACAGGATATGCTATCAACGGTCTCCTCACGAAATTCCTTTCGCTCAGACAACAGGAGGATCTCGCTATACAGCAATAAAGCCACCGTGCAGGTAACCATGATGATCACCATGAGCTTGTGTTTTATCGCCATATTCCGCATAATTGACATAATCAGTTCTTATCGCTATCCATCGTTTTTTCGTCTATCACTTTTTTGGCCAGACGCAGGAGTTTCGAGCGAATCGTGAGTTTCGCTTTCTTCGCGACGGCATTATTTATTTCGAAACGGATCTTTTCATCTTGTTTGATGAAATTGATGATGCCGCCGGATTCGAGAAATCCATCGGCCTCTCCTACCGTTAAAATAGGCAACTCCTTCAGTGCTTTGACGATCTGATCTGAATTCTGCAAACGGCCTGAATCGCAAACACAAAACATCAGCACATGACAGACTTTAAGAGCATCCATTGTCTTGTCCCACTGAGGATCGTCCGTACTGTTTTGCCTCGTGAGCTTTTCATAATCCGTAAAGTATTGTATCGAGATATTTCTGTTCTCAATTTTCTTCCCTTTAATGACATCGAAAGCTTTAACCAAATCTCCAGATCCGATAATACCGATTGTTATTGGGTTTTCCGTTTCTGCATCCTTTTCTTTCGGCCAATCCACAAACTTGATGAAGTTATATAAGAACGCGGCCTTGATCTGATATTCCTTGTCTTTTTCAGAATCCGCGCGGATCGCCGGCGCCGTCACGAGAGCCAACGTGAACCCTATGAACAACACGTTGTACGGTCTGGTCCTCATTCGTTCGTAATCGTCAATTCTCCCGTGCCGTAGAACCGATAAATCAACTCAACGAAGACACCTCGCTGTATCTCAGACGGAATCACACTGTAATCAACAAATTCAGGATGGTGCGGACCCAAAAAGGTTTTGCACGACCCTCGAGACTTCCATGTTCTCCGAAAGATGCCAATCCAAACGGGCGTCCAGCCGGAGATAACGCGGGATATCGTGGAACGGCACATTATCGACATAATACACCATCGTATCGAACTCACAGTCACCGGGTAAATCAATATAGGACCGGAGATGAAACGTATTATGGGGCGACGATTGTTCATTCCTCAGATTCGTCGTCTCGTCCATACTCGTTGGTTTTCCGTGGGATTGTATTTGCACAAAACCATAACCGGCCGTCAACTTCCAATCCTGCCGAACCTGCCAGTGCGCAGAGATCTCGCCACCGTACGTCTCGCCGTAAATTCTATTATCATATATCCTGGTCATAGCGGTGAGATAGTTCTCGAGGCTATATCGATGATCGTACTCATGATAGTAACCGGTAACGTCCAGAATCTCATAATCGCGCTCTGTGCGATCATAGTAGATCTGCAGCGACCTGTGCGACATGTCCGAATATTGGCTTGTCCATCGCGTCAGGATGTTTCTGCTGCTGATATCGATTGACTCATCGTAAATTCTCATATACGGCGCCGTCAGAGACGCCTCAATGGCCTTTTGCCCCGAATATCCATTGTAGAAATTCCCCTGAACCGTGACATGGTCTCTCTCCGATCGATCGGAATCCAAACGGAAAGCCGCACGAAAAGCCTCGGTATCATCCGCCGCTCCGCCTGATATTGTTCCCTTACCGGTATCGCGATTGAAATATTTTGAACACACCCTGTAGTAGGTGCGATCATCGAGTTGACCGCCATACCTGATCGTCGAAAAATCCTTCTCTTCACTTCCGAACCCTCCACGGAGGAGTGTCCCCTGTGTCTGTTTCGCATTCTTCGTAATGACATGAATAATGCCATTGTCGGCATTCACTCCCCACAGGGTTTCTCCGGGCCCTCGGACCACCTCGATGCGTTCCACAGCTTCGAGGCCAACAACTTGAACTTCCCAATAGACGCCGGCAAACAAAGGAGTATAGACGCTGCGCCCATCGATAAGAACGAGCAGCTTTTCGTTGTACAAGTCGCTGAATCCGCGAGACGTGACTTCAATATTCATCAATTTCTCAATCGACCTGTCGAAGAAGTCCATCGGCTCATTCGCATCCCGAGCCTGGGTGCACACGTTCACTCCAGCGCCCCAAAAGATTAGACACATCATTACGCCCAAAATCGAGTTGTTTGGGTAACCTCTCACTCTTATCATCAGTTTGTCTTTACCCCCCCAAAAACGATTCGAGCAACTCCGACGGATACCGGCGTCGTAATGTGACTCATCCTATGGACTTATCGCCCGTTTCAGGAGCCTGCTTAACCAGGTTCTTCCTGGGCTGGCCTTATCGAAATCCCCCGTGTATTACTGGGTTCGACGCAACGAATAGAACGCAAAGCCACGCCATCGGGAAAAGGCTTATCGACAGATCTTCGGCTTTGCTGATGAATCGGCAGGTCCGGCTCCCGGAGAGATCTACCTGTTAACGTTCCGCATGCACAGTGTAACCAGGGTTTGGATGGCAATAACCAGAAATTGGATAGTCATTTGACGTCTGAAAACTACCGATTCAGCTAAAGAAACGTACTCCAATATCCGACATGATAACTATGAAATGAAACAGCCGCTCTCACGGTGTGATCAGCACGCTCTTTTCGCTTTGCTATAAAACATCCCGAGCACGGCTGTTCGATCAAAAAGAATGGGAGAGAATCGGATTGGTGAACTCAAAGGATTAAAAGAGGGCTAAACAGGTGGAAAGTCTGGAAACGCGTTTAAAATTGCTAATCGATCAGCTTTCAAGCATAACGGACCGAGGGGCTGTGGAATTGGAGCACGTTGGACCTTCATCGGATCGATCCAACACAATCCGAAAACAGCTACAGGCCGGTGTGCAGGAACTAAAAAACATCGATCATCAACTAAACGACGAAGTTGCCTCTCGCAAACGGATTGAAAAAGCCCTGGAAGCGACAACCGGGGAATTGAAAGATTTTATTTATATGACGTCTCATGATTTTCGCGAGCCTTTGCGCAAAATCGCGTCGTTTGGAGCGATTCTCAAAGAGTCCCTCGACGGGAAGATCGGACAGGAAGACCAGGAAAACCTGGACTTTATGATCGACGGCGCCGAGAGAATGAATCAAATGATCGAAGAACTCCTGGCCTATTCACGGATCAATACACGGACAATAGTCCTCGAAAAAGTGGATGTCAACGAGATTATCAAGCAATTGGAACAGTTAGATCTTGGTAAGCCATTAGAGGAGACCGGCATTCCTATTGAGATTCCTGAACCTTTGCCCCACGTCCAGGCCGATCCGGTATTAGTCAGACAACTCCTGCGGAATCTCATGATCCACGCGATCGAACATCGCGGGCAAGCCGCGTCTCGGCAAATCGTGATAAGGTCTGAACGAATACACAACGACGAGATCAAAATCGAATGTGAAATGAATGGAATATGTACTGAAGCCAAAAACAATGAGGATCCATTCAAGATGTCCCTCCATTCGCATTCGCGGCAGGAGTACGAGGAAGCCGGGACCGGATTGGCCATATGCAAAAAGATCGTCGAACGTCATGGCGGCCGGATTGGAATCACGCCGAAAGCGGAAACCGGTTCGATTCTCTGGTTTACCTTGCCCGTATCGAAACATTTGGAACCGAAATCCAACACACGAAATATCGATCCGACAGCGCCCCTGACCATATGATGATTACTCAAGCGATAAACATCCTGCTCGTGGACGACGATCCTCAGGATCGACGGCTCGTGGAAATGATCCTGGCCAAATCGTATGCGCCCGGCCAGTACCATGTGCAAACTGCCGGTACCATATCCGAAACTGTTCAATTCCTTAATCAAGACGCTTTTAACGTTGTGTTGCTCGACCTGAATCTTCCTGACAGCAAGGGCATTGAAACCGTAGAAAAAGTCTGTGATGTCAATTCCCATATCGCCATCGTCGTTCTAACAGGTTTAGACGACGAAGAAATTGGTATCGCCGCGATCCAGAAAGGGGCCAGCGACTATCTGGTCAAAGGGAAGTATCTTGCAAATCTATTGGTTCGAACGATTCGATATTCGCTCGAACGCATGCGAATGAAAGATGAATTACGCAAGCACCGCGAACATCTCGAACACTTAGTGAACGAACGGACGGCCGATCTTCAGAGCGTCAATGAACAGTTACGCGACGAAATCGAAGAACGAAAACAAATCGAGCAGGAATTGCTCGTTGCCAAGGCGGAGGCCGAATCGGCCAACGAGGCCAAAACCGAATTTCTGGCTAATATGTCTCACGAGCTGCGAACGCCGCTGCATTGTATCCTGAGCTTTGCGTCATTTGGCATCAAAAAATACAAAAACGTCGAACCGGAGAAACTTCTCGATTACTTCAGCCGAATCAAGAATAGTGGAAAAGTACTCCTGACGTTACTCAACGATTTACTCGATTTGGCCAAATTGGAATCGAGTAAAATATCATTTAGATTCGAACTCACCGATCTCCATGAACTCATTCAATCTGCGATTGAAGAATTCGACACGTTACTGTCGGAACGCGGTCTCCGTTTGAAATATGAACGACCCGATTTCGAAGAGAAAATCGCGCTCGACGTGGTAAAAATGCAGCAGGTGCTCCGCAACCTTCTGAATAATGCGGTTAAGTTCTCACCCAATGGCGGACTCGTTGAGGTCGAGACCCGCCAGATGGAAAACGCCGTGGGGCTGTCCGTTCGGGATCAGGGTCCTGGTATTCCTCCGAATGAACTTGAAGCGGTCTTCGACAAGTTCGTCCAATCGAGCAAAACGAAAACCGGCGCCGGCGGTACCGGCCTGGGTTTAGCCATTTGTCGCGAAATCATTATCGGGCATGAAGGCCGCATCTGGGCGGAAAACAGGCCGGAAGGCGGCGCTGAGTTTATCATTGAGATTCCATGGTCGATAAATAGATATAGAGAGAAAGATAGAGAATACGAGCCATCGCTCGCTGGCGCAGCCTGTGGCTTTGTAATGAAGGAATAAATGATAATGTGACCGCGGCTTCATGCCGTCACATGGGAGCTCAAGTGCAAAAAAGTGGGCGGGATAAAATGATGCAAACACAAGGTAAAATTTTAGCTGTGGATGACGATCCCAATAATATCGCCATTCTCGAAGAGCTATTAGACGACCGTTTCGAGCTTAAGATAAGTTCCAGCGGCGAACAGGCGTTGGAGATCGCCCGGGAATTCCAACCCGACATGATTCTTCTGGATATTATGATGCCCGGGATCGACGGTTACGAAGTCTGCCGGCGGTTACGGGAATACGATGCACTTAAGGATACAAAAATCATCATGCTCTCGGCTCGAGCCATGAATTCCGACCAGCTTAAAGGCTATCAAGCCGGAGCGGACGATTATATCACGAAACCCTTCGACGGCGATGAATTTCTGGAGAAAGTAAACGTAAATCTGAACCTAAAAAATGCCGAAGAAGCTCTTGGATAAGAACGCGTAATGCCCCGACGACGTCAGACGGTTCATGTGAAGTACGGAAAGGGACAATCTTATGCAAAAAAAGAAAAAAATGCTGGCCGTGGATGATAATACCGACAATAACGCGATTGTTGAAGAATTATTCGGCGACCATTGCGATCTTCGGACGGCAACGACGGGTGAAAAAGCACTAGAGATCGTACAGACGTTTCGGCCTGATGTCGTTTTGCTTGACATTATGATGCCCGGCATGGATGGCTATGAAGTCTGCCGGCGGTTGAGAGAACAACCTGCATTTGAGGATATCAAAATCCTGATGGTCACGGCCAAAGGGGCTTTGGAAGACCGGGTTAAAGGATATGAAGTCGGAGCCAATGATTTTATCACCAAGCCGTTTGAAGAAGAAAATATCCTGGAGAGCGTGGAATTCTTTGTCTGAGCGGGGTCGGCTCTCCAACCCTTTATCATTAGAATTCCGCCGACGTGAGTCCCTCTCGAATTGCATACTTGGTGAGCTCCGCAACGCTGGAGATTCCCAATTTCTTCATCACCTGGCGACGATTCGAATCGACTGTTTTCGGACTGACGTGCAACTGTCGTGCAATCTGCTTGGTGGATTTGCCTTCCGCAAGTAGCTGAACGACCTGGCGTTCCCGGGCCGTCAAATGCTCCTTTGAAGATTTCTCAGTTTTCGAGATCAAAGGGATATAATCATCGAGCACAACTTCCGTGATTTTCGGACTTAAATAGTGCTGGCCGGCCGCCACCGTCTTCAGTGCACGGAGTACTTCGTCAAATAGATAGGATTTGAGGACATACCCGGATGCTCCCGCGCGAAGCATTTCCATCACAAAATGTTTATCAAAATGGACCGACAGGGCAATGATCCTTATATTGGGATGGTTCTCCAGAATAAAACGGGTTGCCTCGACCCCGTTCAGATTGGGCATCGTGATATCCATGAGAATCACGTCCGGCAAGGACTGCTCTGCAAGCTCCATGACCTCCAATCCGTCCTCCGCCTCCCCGACGACCTCAATATCTTGCTCTTCCTCAATGAGCGCTCGCAATCCCTGCCGCACGACTCCATGGTCTTCTGCAATTAGCACCTTCATCGTCAGATCCTCTCTTGCATGATATTTCAATCGTTTATTCAAATAACAACCGTCGCCACCGTTCCCCGATCGGGCTGTGATTCGATAATCAGACGCCCCCCGAAATGCTCCAATTGCTCTCGAACGCTAAAGAGTCCAAAGCGTATTGCCCTGGAATGTTCTCTTCTCATTTTCGAAGGCTCAAATCCCACACCATCGTCTCGAACAATCACGTGGATCTCGTGCTGTACCTCGCGAACGGAGACCCATACTTTTTGGGCTTTGGCGTGCTTGACCACATTGGTCAGCAACTCTCGCGTAACACGGTACAAACAGTTCTTGATATCCTCCTGTAAAGAACTGATCTCTTGAGACTGTAGCATAATTACCTGTTATTAATACTCTTCCGTTCTCTATGAAGTACCTCAATAGTCAGATATCTTCCCATGGCTTGT
>JAFGTG010000193.1 GCA_016934255.1 Sedimentisphaerales bacterium | reverse complement strand
GCCTGCTTGTTCCGTTCCATTCGCGAGAAGGTCAGGAAGTTGTCGATTAATCCGCTCAGCCGTTCATTTTCCTTTGAAATAAGCTGAAGATAATCCGTCACCTGCTGCTGATCCCGATAGCTGCCTTCCAGCAATGTATCGACCAGCACCCGCATCGAGGCCAGCGGCGTTTTCAACTCGTGCGAAACGGTGGCGATGAAATCGTTCTTCAGCTTGTTGATTTTGATTTGTTTGCCTATCGCCTGGGCCGTGAGCGCTCCCGCGCCTATCATTACAGCGATCGCCAGCAGACCGGCCCAAACGTAAATCACTCTCTGACGATTGGCCGTCCGCTCGAAGATATCCACATCGTCAAAATGAACTTCCACGCTCCAGCCCGGAAAAAATTGTCCTAGCGGAATATGTAAAAAGGCTTCCTCCGAGGGGCTGTTCGAATCCGTAACGCACGTTCCGGATCCATCCATGATTCTATAGGTCACGCCTAAATCTTCAAGACCGTCGGCACAGAGATCAAAGTCCGAGGCCAGCGCCTCAGCCGTCTGCAACAAGATATACCTTCTATCGCCGACCGGATGATGTATTCCAAAGATAACCTCCGACAAGTCCAATTTTCGAAAGCTATCTTCGGGCCACGACTCCAGCATCATCGCAAGCGCCGACTGCTCGGACACCGCGGTTCGTACCTTGGTTTGACTTTTCGCATATGAATCCAAGACGATTGATATTTGCTGCTTGAGCCGTTCCGCGTAGTCCGCGTAGTTCCACTCTATCTCTTCGAAGGTATCCAACAGCGTACGCAAAGACGATACCAGCTTGAACGCATTATCTTCCGTCCAGGATTCCGTCACTTCCACACTCCCGTACTTGCCAAGGAAAGTCATCGCCAGCTCTTCAGCAGAGAGCAACTGTTTCGCTTTGAGCACTTGCGGCTGGAGCGACTCGGCCCATTGGCTGTTTTCCACAATGTCAATGGCTTTTCGGAGAAAGAAAACGCGGGTCTCCAACGGCATGGGCAAAAAATCCGAACCGGCGCCGGGAGTGTAATTGATCGCCGAATCAATGAGCCGGCGCACGTCGGATTCGCCCAAACCATCCTCGACCTGGCTTTTTAACTCGACGAGCAATACCCTCGCCTGAGTCATCAGAGCGGCGGAAGAAGAATTGATTTTTTCAGGAGCCTGACCATACGCCAATTCGTCACATTGAGCGATGGCTCTTTTTAAGTCTTCGGATTTTCTCAAACAACGAACCGTGCCCATGAGCGCAGAATAACGAATGTAATCTTCCTCAGAGGTCCCGGCGATTTGGTCGTACAATTCGGACGCCCGGGTAAAATTCTCTTCGATAAACTCCGCACGCCACGCTTTGTTGAATTCGGTCGGGAGCTCGCCCTGGTAAGCGCCGCCGCCAACGACGGGATAAATCAGCTTGTCATTACTATCATACACGATCACAGCATCACTCAGTTTTAAACCGAACATCCCTGTGACTTCCGATCCCGTCGCCTGGGTTCCAAGCGACCGGATTCGCTCCGACCAAAGATCATCCAATTTTTGGCTCAACCGACCCAGTCGCTGTTGATAGACGTCGGTCAGCTTTTGCCGGACCGCCAGACGCTCATTTCTGACCGCGTGGCTCATAAACCACAACAGGCAGACGGTGGGCAGTATCACCGCGATCGCCAGCAGTAATACGACCCACCGCATCTGATTTTGACCTGCTGTGATGTTGCCTACTGTCTTCACGTCTTATTTACTTTCATTGTAGATCGATCCAATCTCATCATCATTGAGAGCATAGTTATAGACTCGAACGTCATCGACAGTCCCGCGGAAATGAGCTTCATTCATTGCATGGCGCCCAAATTTCAGACTCTCGCCTTCAACCTCCGGCGGACCCGAAGGATCTCCATTGTCGGTGATCAGTTTGCCATCTTTATACGCCTTGAGATTCTCTCCGTCATAGGTTGCCGCCAGGTGATACCATGTATCGGCTCTCAGGTTTCCGAAACCGGCGCCGTGCCACTGTCCGCCGACACAAACGCCCGCACTGCCGCGGAAGGCGTCGTCCATGTGGTTCCAGTTGATCTGATAATTCTTTTCGCGATGAACCGGACCGCTCTGGTTTTCCCCTGATGGTGCGGCGGGGCTTTTTACCCAAGCGGCGACAGTCCAACAGGCCAGGTTGTCAGTGTAACCGGAGTCCACGTAATCATCGTTACCGTCAAACTCCAGTGCGCCGCCGACTTTACCGCCGGACGGTACCCACCGCGGGCCACCCATGAGCGTACCATTGTTGGCATTGTCCGACGAATCTTCCGCACCGGTCCCCCGGGTTTCATCCAGCTTCCACCAGCCAACCAGGCCGGCCAACTCGGCGGTCCCGAGCGCTCTTGGATTTTGCCAGGCGTTGTCTTCCTTGCCCCACCAGGTGAGTTTTGTGTCGCGATCCCCGCCGTCATCGTCATCGTTGACGTGCACGTCCAGGCCGATGTTCGAGCCGACGGACGGCTCGGTACCCAGGGTGGACCAGGGAAGCTTGATCTCGACCCGGTAGCCATCATGTGCACGTCTAACGGTAAATTCCACGCCGTCTGTTCGATCGTGCTGGGATTCGCCCATGCTGGGATTTGTCTCGGCCCACCCGAAGTGAAACTGAAAGTCGTTGTCGCCGTAGCCGCCCGACTTGCTGTTGTCGGCATCAATGAACACCTCAACGGCATCATCTTGCCAGAATTCGTCCGAATCGTTTTTCAGAGAATCATCGGTCACATAGACCAGCAGGTAAAGGTTCTCTGCATCCCATAAGGCCCTGTAAGAGGCCGAAAAGTCCTCATCCGACGATACAGGTGAATAGATCACGTTTCCGATCTTATACTCACGAGCATCGAACCAGAGGTCTTCGGCCCCTCCGTCGATCACGACCGGACGGCTCGCCTTTCGAATACTGGCCGGGATGCCGGCTTCCTTTTTCCCCGCCCAGGCTTTTGCTTTAGCCTCCTCGACCATCTGGGACAATTGCATCATTGGGGTGAAGAACTCGTCCGCAGGCGGAAGGTCGCGGAGTTCCACACGCACATTAAGGCCGTCCGATTCCTCTTGGGTGCGGAACTGGACGGTGGTTTTCCCACAGCTCCTGGCCAACTGGTCGATTAATTGCTGTACCTTTTCATCAGGCTCATCCATTTCCGAAAGGAACATATCCCCGCCGGTCCGGATGGCTCCTCCGACATTGATCAAGACCAGCTTGCTCATGTCCGCTGATAGTTGGTTCAATGCGTTCCGTATCGAACCCTCGGCCGCTGCGGACGGACGACGCCCGAGCGCTGAGACCGACGCATCAATAACGTTCGGATTCAACGATAGAACGGTTGTTTCGCTCTTCTGATCCGTGTAACAATGGATCGTATGATTGTTGACAAGCTGAAGCTGATATCGACCGAACTTCTGTTCGGGATCCTCATCCGCGGACTGGCTTGCTATCAAATTGGCGGCCATCAACACGCCGGTCAAGATTCGACGCGTATCCTGCGGACGGGGGCTTTTCAGCGCCAATCCAAGAGAGCCGACAATTGGAGGAGCGCCTGCAAGCGATTCGGGGACAGCGCCGGCCGAGGGTATCGCAAACAGAGTGATTTGCTCGATGTTGACGAAGATATCGCCGCCGATATCAAGACCCGCCCCCTTTCGAATCTGTTCGCGTATGGCGTAGCTTTGAGGACTGTCCGCCCCGCCCCAGGCGACGCTGAGAAGCCCAATCGCATTGGGCGGGACCACTTCAAGAGCGGCCTTGCTGAGCTTGGGCGTGCGAAACATATTGTACGCAAAACTGCTGTAACCGTCTTTGAAATCGACATTCGCTTCCAGGGCAATGCCGTCTTCCTTCAGAGAGACGTAAGCGATTAAATCATCGATATGGGCAAAATCCGTCAGGGCATTCGCTTTGAGAATCTCTTCAGGAACCTGTCCCGCCGGAAGGACGTCCATCAGATCCGTATATAACTGATCGACGTTCGCCCAAACCGTGAAAGCATTTTCCTGACGGTCCTTCTTACTGATCTTGGTAAACGACGTATTACTCGACGCGAGGGTAGGCTCCGGGCCAATGCCTTTGTACCGTTTGACGCACCACGCCAATTGCCCCGCCTTGTACGCCGGCGGAGTCACCATGATGACGATCGTATCATCATAAGCAGCGGCTCCACCTTCAGGTAACTCGACCGTTTGCATCCCTTCAATCGCTTCAACAGGCTTACCGGCAATTGCAAGCGCTCCAAAGAGTAATCCACGTAAGGCATCGCTCTTTCCAGGAAACAACACGACGACCGCTTCAGGTTGATCATTGGTCACCACTCGCGTAATGCCCATTCCCGCACCGCGGACTTTCTTTAATTCCGCCATCATACTGGGATTCAGAAAACGCGACACGATATCTCCCGGCGCCGCACCGCTGTCCTGATGGGCATTACCAATCGCGGCCAGAGGATTTTCAAGGGGCGTGCCTTTAAGCATGTTGAGAATCGTTTCGACCTGCTTACCCGGGCTGCCTAATTCCACATAGAATAACGTATTGGAAGGCATGAGGGCCGCCGGGTCGGCGCTGCCTAATTCCTGCAAAAGGGGCTTGGCCTTATTGACGACCTGGGTCTGGTCGCTGTACTCGGTAATGAGCTTCTCAAAAGCCAGCTTCGCCTGCTGTTCCCGCTGCCTCTTGAGATAGCACATCCCCTGGCGGTATAGGGCCTGAGCCACGTTCGACCGTTGAGCCGATCGATCCTGAATGACCTTCTCATAGATCGCGATGGCCGCATCGAGATCGCCTTCGATCTCTTCAGCATAGAGGCCCTCTTGCAACAGAACGCTGGCCTCTTTGGCCGGCGCGGCCGAGACGGGCAAAATCACGGCCAGCAAACAAATGATTGTGATGTGTTTTAACGTTTCCATAATCGTTCTCCTTTCACATAGCCTAACAGAAAATGGGTTGTTCTAACAGAAATGATTATGCAAATCGCGTGTTACCGACTTGTTACTGTTTTGTACTTTTCTCGATATTTTTTTCAGCGAAAACGCCGGATTTAGACTCAAGCTTGATTTTTCAATCCACGATAATTAAAATATTGGAATTGCTCGACTTACACAAACATAATGAAATCTATGATAAGCAAAACGTGGCTTTGGATAAAATGAGGATGCGCAAGTTAGCAACCTATCTCATATTAGGTGTTAGCGTGGCGGCATTTACCCTTGTCGCCGCAGTTTTACTAACGGTCCGCCGCACACCCGACCTCAGCGCCGAGGATATATTGGGGCTCTATGACAAGACCGAAACATATAAGAGCCTGACGATTCAATATCCGTTCAATGAAACGCTTTTCCCGCCGGAGATCGTGGCTCCGACGTTTCGCTGGGAGGACGACGGCTCCGGCGCCGAGTCCTGGCTCGTCACGATCACATTCCAGGACGACAAAACCCCTTTCACCATTACCACAAAAAAACCGAAGTGGACGCCCGATCCGAAACAATGGGAAACCATCAAGAAACAATCTCTTGAAAAAAACGCCGAAGTGACGATTCTGGGTGTCAGCCGGACACTATCGACAAAAATTTGTTCGGCGGGCTATGTTACGATTCGAACGTCCAAAGACGAGGTGGGAGCACCCGTGTTCTATCGCGAAGTGAACCTGCCGTTCGTTGACGCCGTGAAAGATCCTTCACAGATCCGCTGGCGCTTCGGTGCGATTTCTTCGCCTCAATTGCCTCCCATCATCCTGCAAAACCTGCCCGTCTGTGGAAACTGTCACTCGTTCAGTAGCGAGGGAAATACCCTGGCGATGGACGTCGATTACGCCAACAGCAAAGGTTCGTATGTTATTACGAACATCGCCGAAGAAATGGTTC
>JAFGTG010000192.1 GCA_016934255.1 Sedimentisphaerales bacterium | reverse complement strand
TTCTCCAGGCCGCCGAGAAACTTGGCATCCACATTCCCACGCTTTGTCACCACAAATCCCTTCAACCCTACGGAGCGTGCCGGCTGTGCCTGGTCGAAATTGTGGGAAAGCGGGGTTCCTGGATTGAGGCGTCCTGTGTCTATCCCGCCCAGGAAGGATTGGTGGTGAAAACCGATACCGAAAGGGTATTGAAAAACCGACGGATTATGCTGGAATTGCTGATGGCGCGCTGTCCGGATTCGGCGATACTCAAGGACATGGCGCAGCAGTTAGGCGTAGGAGAGACGCGATTCCCCAAACAAAACGAGGATTGTATTCTTTGCGGTTTGTGTACCCGGGTGTGTAAGGAAAAAATGGGCGTGGGCGCGATCAGCTTTATCAATCGCGGCCCGAGCCGGAAAATTACCGTTCCGTACGACAAACATTCCCCGATTTGCATCGCTTGCGGCGCCTGCAAAGTGGTCTGTCCGCTGGAAGTCGTGGACCTGTCCAAGACCACGCAGAATAAGCCGAGGCCCATTTTATCCGAATATGATATGGGTTTAGCCCAGCGGTCGTCGATTTATATCCCGTTCCCCCAGGCGATTCCCAAAGTCGCCGTGATCGACCGGAACACGTGCATGCACTTCCTCAAGGACGAGTGTATGGCCTGCAAGGATTTTTGCGAGGCCGGTGCGATTGACTACGAGCAGGAAGATGAGATCGAAGAGGTGAACGTCGGCGCAGTGGTTTTGGCGCCGGGTTACGAACATTTCAAACCCGAGATCCAAAAAGAACTTGGCTTCGACCGATATCCGAACGTCTTGTCCAGCATGCAATTCGAGCGGCTTTTATCCGCCAGCGGCCCGTATCTGGGCGAAATCCTTCGGACCTCCGATAAGAAACACCCGAAGCGCATTGCGTGGATTCAGTGCGTCGGCTCGCGGGAGGTCGAGAGGAATTACTGCTCCTCGGTCTGTTGTATGTACGCCACGAAAGAAGCGATTATCGCCAAGGAGCATTCGCCCGATCTCGATTGCACGATTTTCTATATCGACATGCGAGCCTACGGCAAGGGATTCGACGCCTACTTCGAGCGGGCCAAAGAGCTCGGCGTGCGATACATCCGTTGTTATCCCTCGTCCATCAAAGAAATCAACGAAACAAAAGACCTAAAGATCACCTATCAGAACGATGACGGCGATATCACGTCGGAAAAATTCAATATGGTCGTGCTCTCCACGGGGATGCGCCCCCCGGCTGAAGTGAAAGAAATGGCGGCGAAGTTCGGGATCGACTTGAATCGCCACGGTTTTGCCCGAACGGAAAGTTTTGCCCCGGTCGAGACCTCGAAGTCCGGCGTTTATGTCTGTGGCCCGTTTGCCGGGCCGAAAGATATCCCCGAGACGGTCACTGAAGCGTCGGCCGGAGCCAGTAAAGCGATGGCGTTTCTCAAAGAGGAGCGGGGAACGCTCATCACGCATAAGGAATATCCGCCGGAAAAAGACGTAACCGGCCAGGAGCCTCGCATCGGCGTGTTCGTCTGCCATTGCGGCAAGAACATCGGCGGCTACGCCGACGTGCCGAGCGTCGTCGAATACGCCAAAACCCTGCCCAATGTCGTCTATGCCGAGGACAATCTTTATACCTGCTCCACCGACGCCCAGGAGAAAATCTCCAACCTCATCAAAGAAAATGATCTGAACCGGGTCGTTATCGCCTCGTGCAGTCCGAGAACGCATGAGCCGCTCTTCCGCGATACGTGCCGACAAGCCGGGCTGAACGAATATCTCTTCGAAATGGCAAATATCCGCGATCAGTGTACCTGGGTCCACATGCATGAGCCGGAGGCGGCTACACTTAAATCGAAAGACCTGGTGAGAATGGCGGTCGCCAAGGCCCGGTTGCTGGAGCCTTTATACAAAAGCAGTCTCAAGATCAATCATAACGCCCTTGTGATCGGCGGCGGCCTGGCGGGGATGACGGCCGCACTGAACTTAGCCGATCAGGGATTCAAGGCACATTTAGTTGAAAAAGACACGGAATTGGGTGGCAACTTCCGGCATATTCATGGCCTGATCAACGGAGGGAATACCGAACAGAAACTGGCCGAGATGATTGATAAAGTGAATTCGCATCCGAATATAGACGTGTACCTGGATAGCGAAGTCGCGGTTGTCGAGGGGTCCGTAGGGAATTTCAAGTCCACGATCCGCGGCCATGACGGCACGGAAACCCAAGTCTCACACGGCGCCGCCATTATCGCCACCGGGGCCGCCGAATATAAACCGACCGAGTATCTCTATGGCAAAGATCCTCGCGTCATCACGCAACGGAACCTTGACGAATGGATCGGCCAGGAAAATCCGGAGTTGGATAAGGTCAAATCTGTGGTGATGATCCAATGCGTCGGTTCGAGAGACGAAGAGCGTCCATATTGCAGCCGGGTGTGTTGTTCCCAGGCGGTCAAGAATGGCATAGCCCTGAAGAAAAAGGATCCCGAAATCGACGTTTACGTGCTTTATCGCGACGTCCGAACGTACGGCCTGATGGAAGAGCACTATCGAACGGCGAGAGACCTCGGTGTACGCTTCATTCGGTACGAACAGGATAAAAAGCCGGAAGTCGCGGCGCACAACGGCCAGCTACGTGTTTCCAGCACGGATCCGATTTTGAACCTCCCGGTGAACATCAATGCCGATTTGGTGGTGCTTGCCGCCGGGATTGTCTCCAATGAGGACGCCGAGGAAGTGGGCAAACTCTTCAAGATACCGCTCAATCAGGACAAGTTCTTCCTCGAAGCCCACATGAAGCTCCGGCCCATCGATTTCGCTACCGACGGCGTTTTCATGTGCGGCCTGGCTCATAGCCCTAAATCAGTGGGTGAGAGCATTGCCCAGGCGGAGGCCGCCGCCGCCAGAGCCACCACGATCCTGGCCAAAGACGAAATCGAGCTGGATGCCACGATATCGGAGATCGTCGATGATAACTGCGATGGCTGTGCCTACTGCATCGATCCGTGTCCGTACAACGCGTTGACGTTGATCGAATATATGTATCAGGGCAGCATCAAAAAAACCGTCGAGAGGGACGCGGCTTTGTGTAAAGGCTGCGGGGTCTGCCAGGCGACGTGCCCGAAGAAAGGCGTGTACATTCGCGGATTCAGGCTCGAACAGCTAAGCTCTATGGTTGAAGCGGCATTGGCAGGGTAAGAAACGTTCTAAATTCGATAGTGAGGCATTTTTAAAAAAGTGTCGCGGGCGTCCCGCCCGCGCGATTCGAGGGCGAGACGCCCTCGACACAAAGAGGAGTGCGTTACCTATGGCAAACGAAGAAGAATTCGAACCGTTAATTATCGGTTTCTGCTGTAACTGGTGCTCGTACGCCGGGGCGGACCTGGCGGGCGTTTCCCGGATTCAATATCCGCCGAACATGCGGGTCATCCGGGTCATGTGCTCGGGCATGGTGCATCCGAATCTGGTGATCGACGCCTTAACGAAGGGCGCCGACGGCGTCATGATTTGCGGCTGTCACATCGGTGATTGCCACTATCTCGAAGGGAACGTCGCGGCGGAGAACCGGAAAGAGGCCATCGAGCTGATGCTGGAAGATTTCGGCATCGAGCCGGAACGGTTCCGGCTGGAATGGGTCTCGGCCTCCGAAGGGCCACGGTTCGCCGAGGTGGTTCGGGATATGACCGAGACGGTTCGGGCGTTGGGTCCAAGCCCGTATAGAGTGTAAAGGAAATTAGAACATGGCACTAAGATCGCAGTGGTTCGACAATAAGAAATACATGTGGGACGGCCAGGAGTACGACGACAAGAAAAAGGCCGGCGAAGTGGAAAGGGAATACCGCGAAAAAGGATTCGACGTCCAAAACTGTAGCGAAGACGGGAAAATCCTTTTATTCACGCGACGCGTCGTCACCGAGGTTGTCGTGGAATAAGACCGAAAGAAGGAACGCCGGAACAAAAAAGAATATCGGTCCTAAAAGGAGAGAATATGAGTGCTCCAACCATACTGATTATTGATGATGACCCGGATTTCGTGGAGGTCACGAAAGTCATTCTCGAAACGAAAGAATATACGGTCCGGTCCGCCGGGAATCCGGACGAGGGATGGGCCAGTTTGAAACAAGACGTGCCGGACCTGCTCATCCTGGACGTCATGATGGGCAAAGGCGCCGAAGGCTTTATCATGGCGAGAAATATCAGGAAAGATTCCCGGTACGCCGAAATGCCCATCCTTATGCTGACCTCCATGCGGGAACAGACCGGTTTTGATTTCCCCGGCGAACGTATTCACTCGAAATTCCTACCGGTGGATGACTACGTGGAGAAAGGCGTCGAACCGAAGGTTCTTTTAGAAAAAATCGAGCAACAGCTTGGTAAAAATAGTTAACAATGAAATATATCACACGTGTAGGAGTTCTGTAAAATTGAAGGTTAGGCATACTTTTGGAAAGAAAAAATCTGTTTTCTTGATTTTTTCTTTCTAAAGCGAAGAGCC
>JAFGTG010000191.1 GCA_016934255.1 Sedimentisphaerales bacterium | reverse complement strand
CGACGGAGCAGCCCAGCTTGTCCTCGCCCCAACCGCTGGAGCCGACAAGCGTTCCCTTGAGAAGAAGTACTTTCGTAGCCATGGGATTCATCCGGGCCACCGTCACCCGCTTCTCCGTGTTATTCATAAAATCGACGACCGCCTTTGTGCCCCATCCGGACTCGACGAAGCGTCCGAGTTCGTAGGGCAAGCCCGGCTCATCGAAACCGTTCATCTTGATGCCGGGGGCGCTGTGGTTGATGACCAGGAGGTTGGGATCTCGAAGGAACATATTGCCCAGATGGGACGATTTCTTCGCGACGGATATGAGTAGTCGCATAGAGAGCAATGCTCCCAGATCGGCTTCGCACGCGGAGGCGATTTCCTGATCCTTGAACAGAGTGTGGATCATGCACGGGGTAATCTGCCATTTGTCCGGAAGTTTACTGGAGCAAAACTCGAAACACTCGATGGTGAATGCGTTGCAGCGATGTTTGTGCATGAGATTTTGAATCGCAATGTAGAATTCCATGCTACGCGTCACGTATTTATCTTCCAGGTAAGTTTTGTCCGCGCCATCGACCAGCGGCCGGGCCAGTTGCCGGGCCTTTTCCGTCTCGGCGACGTTATCCGTCACCCGGTCCATCTCGGCGGCAAGCTCGCGATAGGAGATTCTAACGATCTCAATGCCAAATTGCTCTTTGAGCTTGTCCGGTTCGTTAATGCCGGTCAGAGAGGCCACCGCGGGCAGGCCCCAGTCCGTCGGGAACAGCACCCGGGTTTGAGCAAAAATCTTTCGGGCCCTCAGCAGGCGGGCCAGCTTGCGATGCTCGTCATCCGTGTTCGGAACAAAAAGTTCCAGGCCGTGGCTTCGCGCAAAAGCACTGATATCCACCGTTCGGCAATTGATCCCTTTCAGGATAATGGGTTTGCGGAATTCTTTACCGATGTCGTACGTGGCGATCGACGATCCGCTCGGTACGATAAAAAACACATCTGTTTCCGCACTATCTTTCCTGAGCTTGTTCAACTGGTCCGGCTTCAATTTGAAATCCTCTGAGAAGGTGATATGCGCCGGCTCCAGAATCCGCACGTCTTCCGGATCGAGACCCAGACTGCCGTTTTTGATACCGGCGGCCCAGTCGCTGAACCGTTTTTTCGCCCCGGCCATTTCTTTTTCGGGCGTCGTGACATTGAACCGGCACGGTCCTTCCCATACATCGGTGTGGACGATGTTCGTCATCACCGGCTTTACGTTGATCCGGGTCTGGCGCACGAGGTTGTGACTCCATACCGTCGATACCCCGGGTGAAGAAGGTATCGCAGTTGCATTTGTTGCCCGCGAACCCTGAAGGGCAGTGCTGCCCGCCGCCAGGGCGCCGAGGCCAGTCTGAAGAAAACGCCGTCGATTCATGGGGTAGCTCCTTACTTCTTTTGTAAATGCAGGATTGACGGACCATCGAAAGGGGATACAAATGTATTCTCGCCGGCAAGGACTCGATGATCCTGAGAATATACGTTCTTTCCGCTTGAAGTATTGATCCATTCCACCGAATACGTACCAGGTTTTAACGTCACGGAGAATTTCCCGGATTCACTTGTCGGTCGATATATCAGGTACTCCCGGCCGGGATCGGACAGGCAATATTGAGTGGAAGCCAGATTACTGTGAGGGACCAGTGATACCAGGTTGACAAGGTCGGCCAGTTTTCGGGCTAGTCCCATCGCTTTGCGAGCCGGGTCGTGCTTCGGATCGGGATTGTCGGGCGAGCCCATCCGAAAATCCATATAGTGGTCCATCAGGATAAACTGGTTGCCCCGCATGAAATTTTTCCATACCCATTCGGGATCGCTGTACCAGGGCCGGATATGGTCGTTGTCCACGATGATGACTTTTCGGCCCTTCGTATCCGGAGGATCATCGAGATAACTCTTACCGTTCGGTGATATCCAATCGGCCGGGCTGGCAAAGAGAGGTGGATTTGTGATTGGAGAACTGGTCATACCGACCGGATGCTGTTTGGGCCTGGTCGCTTCATATTCCTTGATGTATCGGATCACGTGGTAGTGCCACTCGATGGAGCCGGGATGGCTTTCGTTGCTGATTTCCCACAGCACATTGTCAAGGTCGTTGAGTGTGTCGATGACCTTGCGAATGTATATTTCTTGACGTCTCGTGATCTCAGGATTTTTGAGCGTATGCGTTTCGTCACCCTCTCTGTCCCCGTTAAGGTCTCCGTTGATACCGTTGATGTTGTTCTTTTCATTGAACGGATGGCCATCCCAGGCATTTCCCTTCTTGGGATCGACGCCTTCGGTTCCCTTTTGCTCAATGCTGAAACCCTGGAAGAGCATGACGCTGACGTAAATTCCCCTCTCGCCCGCCTGAATCACTCTTTCTCCTAAGCGGTCGAAGTAAGCCTGATTGAAGCGATTCAGATCGAACTTCGGTTTGCCGTCAATCGCTTTTCCGGGACCGGTTCGTTCGTAAGCCATGGGTTTGTAACGGATCAGGGTGTCACTCGGTACGAACTGCATCCACTGGGCCTGCTCCCATGTCCACATACGCATGAAATTGTGGCCGTATCCTTCCATAAAATCGAGGTAGCGTTCGTAATCGAAATCGGGCGTCTCGCCTTCGACGCCGCGTTCCTGGAAATTCGCCCACGTATGCGAGCCGGTCAGGAAGATCGCTTTGCCTGAATCGTTTGTGAAATATCTCGGATTCTTAGGATGAGTCCGCAAAGGTCCGTTTACGATAGGGGAGATTTTAGATTGCAATAGAAGAATCCAGTCTTTCTCCCCGGGCGCTGTCAAAGTCTGCTCGCTTCCGGATGCGCTGTCGCCATCCGTCCACGTCCCGGTTCTCGGATTAAACCATTTCGCTGAAAATGTCCCTTCGGGCAGTTGAACGGTCACCTCCGGAACGGATTGACGTGCATCGGCGTCGCCCGGTTTGTCGTTATCGGGATTGGCTAAATAGATGATGTACGTCGTATCATTGTGAATGCACTTAAATCGTCCTGGCTGATCGCCGACGAACGCGTCATCGGGTTTCATGCCCACGAGCGTCAGGCTGCTGTCGGCGAAGAATTTGTGAATATGAACGAAATCATCGGCCCCATGTTCAAGCTTGCCCGCGGCCACGGCGTCGAAGTAACCTTGAACACCGGTTAATTCTCCATCATAGGGTTCGTACGTCTTCAATCCCCCATAGGTGGCGTGTCCTCCCGATAGAAGCGCCGCCCACATCAAGCGTCGAAAGTAATACCGGTCGTGCCTGGGATTGCGCCAATGTTCGTAGCGGTCTTCGTCCAACACCATCGGAACCGCTCGCGTATTGTAATATTCTTTGAAGATTCTGCCGTCAACCTGATCCAGGTCTTCGAGCGTGATGATATCCGACCACAGGGCGTCCACAAAATCGTACCCCTTGAACCGACTCTGGTGATTCGTGATCAGCGTCCCCCAAGGTTCTCTGGCGGCCATATCCTCTCCGATCTTGTTGATGGTCCGGCGAAGGATCTTCCGGCCGGTCAGCTTACCATCCGTCACGATTTCCCGATCGTTCGAGAGACACCAATGGATATTCGGCAATGCCGAGAATCTCGCCTGAGCATATTGCGCGATGAGCTTGGCAGCCTCGTCGCCTTCTTCGTATCGCCGGAGTTCTTCCGTATCTTCCCCGTACGGAATCAGCTTGAAGATGATGTACGGATATTTTTCTAACGCGTAGAGCAAGCGTCGATCAATTTCCCGCCAATAGGGTAGGTTCAATTCCTTTCTATCATTGGCTAAGAGAATCTGCACGTCCGAACGTCCCTGGCAGAACCACGTTCGTATCTTTGTCGCGCCCATTTTAACCGCCTGGTCGATGTATTCTCTCCACTTCGGTTCCGTCTGTGTGACATAGCGATAGCCCGTATCGCCGATATGCAGAAACCATTTCCCGTTGTCGTAGGCGAATTGGCGCGGGTCCTCCTTGTGCCGCTGGAGCTTGCCCGGAAGCGGGGAGGCCTGAACCTCGAATACGCCGCTCTTGCCATTCAGATCACTGATGTTGGATGAAGAACGCCATCGCCACTGGCCTATCGTGTCACAGTAGGCCCGCGCCTTAAAGGTCTCGTCGCCGTCGTAGAAACCATCCGCAAGAACAATCGAGCCATCCGGCCGTATAAAGGCGACTTTGAATCTTGCATCCGTGTAGGGATTAACATCTCTTGTCGCGGTCTGAAGCGATAGCTCATAATATCCACGATGAGGATACGTGTCCGTTTTCGCACAACAAGTATGGCTCGACCACGCGCTTACGATGAAAAGGATAGAAATGAACGATTGAACTCCCCTGGTTTTTGCCATATACGACCTCTAAAGACCTGATTGTGAATAACGTCATGTTAAGCTAAAATACCGACGATAGGTCGGATAAGAAAGTCATACAAAATTTGAGTTTAAAGGGCAAGAAGATGTTTGAAGCCAGCACGAGTTTATCGAAAGAATCGAAGATCATGTTGTTCGGACTGGTCCTGTTCATCCTCGGGAGTGTGAGAGTCAATGGCCGGGACAACCAATCGCCAACCTCCACGAACCGCCCTATGCGGGATCGGCAGCTTCCAATCTTAACGGTCGGCCA
The DNA here is from genome assembly GCA_016934255.1 of Sedimentisphaerales bacterium. Lineage (GTDB taxonomy): Bacteria > Planctomycetota > Phycisphaerae > Sedimentisphaerales > Anaerobacaceae > JAFGTG01. Next base: position 3,770 of record JAFGTG010000191.1, on the reverse strand, counting down.
GAATGAGGGCGATCTTCAGGGTAAGGACGATAAGGTCATCCAGGCCGGAATTGAATACCTGCACCGTCTTGGCGGAGGCACACTTCGCATCCTGCCGGGTGTCTATGATCTTCACAATGCTGTTCATCTACGTCCCCATATCACGCTGCGAGGTTCGGGCGAAGAAACTATCCTCAAAAAAAACTCCAGCGTCGTTAAGAATTTGGTACGGGATTCGGATTGGTTCGAATACGGTGTCCAGGTCAGTGACGTACAGGGATTCGTGCCCGGAGGGGGGATTATGTTACGAACGAAAACGGGGCCGGGAGAGTGGCAGTATGACGTATTGCGTGCGACAATCACGGCTATTCAGGGAAACGTTCTCTTTTTAGATCGGCTCACCGAAGAGAATTTCTGGATCGAGAAGAACGCCACCGCCGCGACGATCTTTCCGATTTTCACCGCCGAACATGTGGACAACGTGGTTGTGGAGGACCTTGTGCTTGATGGTAATCGGGATCAAAACGAGCATATCAACGGCAACTTCGCCGGCGCGGTCTTCATTCAGCATTGCAACAAGTGGACGTTCAAGAACGTGACGGCCCATAACTATAACGGCGATGGTTACAGCTTTCAGGTCTGTGACGATATTCATTTTCAAGACTGCAAAGCCATCAATAATGCCGACCTCGGATTCCATCCCGGCAGCGGCTCACAGCGGCCGGTCTTCCAAAATTGCCTGTCTCAAGGGAACAGTCAGGGGATTTATTTTTGCTGGAGCGTGTCCGACGGGATTGTGGAAAATTGCTCGCTGTCGAAAAATAAAAGGTACGGAATCAGTATCGGGCACCGTGATACGGACAATGTCGTTCGAGGGTGCACTATCGAACATAATGGCGAGATTGGTATTCTCTTTCGCAATGGAGAGAGTGAATTTCGTCTTGGCCACCGCAATCGGATAGAACATTGCCTCATTCGCAATAACGGCACGGATGGAAAAGGGATTGGTATAGATATTCGTGGAAAAACACAAGATATTACCGTGCAAAACACACGATTTATTAATACAATCGGAGAAAATCAAAAAGAAGGCATTCGCATCAGCGATGAAGCCGAACGGATCGTCCTTCGTAACAATATTTTTGAGGGCTGCTCATGAAACGTAATCATTTTTCAATGATGGTCGGCACTATTCTGGTTCTTCTATTCATCGCACTAACTCATGCCGGAGAAGTTCGTCAAACCGTTCGGGATTACGGCGCCGTCGGCGACGGTAAAGCAAACGATACGGAAGCCTTCCAACGTGCAGTGAACTCCGGCCGGGGCGATATTTTCGTTCCTCGCGGTGAGTATAGACTCACTCAAACCATCGTGGTCGATTTGGATAAGGCCGGTCCCATTTCGATTACCGGTTCCGGGACAGCCAAGATTATCATGGCCGGACCCGGCCCGGCGTTCAAGCTCATCGGTACGCACGAGGGCACGGCCGCTCCGAATACGGTGAAGGAAAACGTCTGGCAAAACCAGCGTATGCCGATCGTGAGCGAGCTGGAGATAGTCGGTGCAGATCCCAACGCATGCGGCGTCGAAGCCCTTGGTACGATGGGAGCGTTTTTTTCAAAGCTGTCGATTCGCAAAACCTTGCACGGCATCCACCTGACCCAACGAAACCGTAACGTCATTATTTCCGATTGTCACGTTTATGAAAATCGCGGCATCGGAATCTTCCTCGACCATGTTGACCTGCATCAGATTAATGTCGGCAACTCGCATGTCAGTTATAACGACGGAGGCGGAATAGTGCAACGGGGCGGAAATGTGAGGAACCTGCAGATCGGCAATTGCGATATCGAGGGGAATATGGGCGCGAACGCCCCAGCCACGACGAACGTGCTCATCGACGCCACGGGAGGATCCATTGGAGAGATCGCCATCACCGGTTGCACGATTCAGCATACGCACAGCGTCCCGGGATCGGCAAACATCCGTGTCATCGGCGAGGGGGTATACCAGAGGGAGGGGGAATCACGCGGCGGCAACATGACGATTACAGGTAACATCCTTAGCGACGTACAGGTAAACATCCACCTTCAAAAGGTTCGCGGTGTTTCGATCGTCGGCAATACCATTTGGAAGGGCTTCACCCACGACATGCTCGTTGAGGGCAGCTCGGACGTTGTTATCGGCTCGAACGTGATCGACCGCAATCCACGATATCATTACGCGGACGGCGCCGAGGCCAATCGGGGTCTCGTCTTTCGGGATTGTGAGCGGTTTACACTCGCCGGCCTGCAAATCAACAACGTGTGGCGAAAAAAAGCCGGGGTGATTTTGGAACGTTGCCGACATTTTAATATCTCCGGCTGCACGATCCTCGATTGCGACGGCTGCGGTATTCTGATGGATGACGTCCAGGATACGATCCTCACAGGTTGTATGATTCGTGATACGCGTGGGCCATCCGCCGAGACCACCGCCCTGATCATGAAAAAGGGCAAAGACAATTTCATCACCAACAACTTTCTGACCGGCCGGCTCCAAATTGCACCCGGTTCGGCCAGGCTTCAGAACAACATGGAGAAGTAATCTGATCCCCTTACTCGGATCGGTAAATAAATAGAATCGCGTCACTATCCAACAGATTCGTGAATGCTGTTTCCGGGCTGGTAGCGGTTATTTGCTCCTTCGAGACCGTTTGGCCGGTATTCGGATTAAACCATTCCGTTCGATACTCGCCTGCTTTTAGTTTCAACTTCAGTGTCTGGTTGCTGTTAGGTTGATAGACCAGATAGTGACTGGGCGGATTCGCAAGACAATAGCCCGTTGAGGATAGATCGTTTAGCGGCTTGCATTTATTCAGATCGAGACGCTCGGAAAGCTGCAAGGCATAGCCCATGCTGCGCCGGACAGACTCGAACTTCGGATCAAACTTCTTGCCCAGCACAACGCCGTCATAAGGATCCATGAAGATCGGATTGAGCCCGCGCGTCACGCTCTTCCACACCCATGCCTGATTGCCTCCGATTCCCCAGAGGTGGTCCGTATCGGTGAGAATGACTTTCTTTCCGTCGTTGACCGGCGGATTGTCCCTGTACCCGCCATCCGGATTCGGAGATATCCACTCGGCGGGGCTATCGAACAGCGTCTTGTTCGCCCCCCCTTTATATTGGAACGTCATTCCAACCGGATGCTGTGACGGTTTACCTTTCTCAACCTCGTGGATATACCGAATCATCGCATATTGCCATTGCGTGGAGTCGGGATGGTTCTCGTTGGATATTTCGTACAATACGTTGTCCAGATCGTTTAACGTGTCGATGACCTTTCGAATATAAGCTTTCTGGAGCTCAGTCACGGCACTAACGGCCAGTTCGTGCACCTCCAGCCCTTTGCCGTCGCCGTTTAAGTCGCCATCAATCCGATTGACGTTGTTCTGCGGATGAAACGGATGCAATTTCCAGCCCCCCTCGAGGAACTGCATCGCCCAGCCTTCGAAAAGCATGACCGAAACGTATATTCCCTCTCGACGTGCGGCTTCGATCCTTTGTCGGAGTCGCTTGAAATAGGCCGGATCGAACTGCGTCAGATCGAATTTCGGCTTGCCGTCCAGGGCTTTGCCGTCTCCGCAGCGCAACCAGGGATGAGGCGTAACGTAGAATCGGGTCACGTCCTTGCGGGCGTGGGTGCTGTTGGGTCTTGTATCCCACTGCACCATCTCCCAGGCCCATAATCGCATGAAGTTATGGTTGAGCCGCTTCATCCATTCGAGGTAGGCCTCATAATCGAACGGT
>JAFGTG010000190.1 GCA_016934255.1 Sedimentisphaerales bacterium | reverse complement strand
GGAATCGGCCAAGAGCTTGATATCAATCAAAACCCTTTTATCGCCGATAAATCTGGCTTCCAAATTGGATCGGGCGTCGATTTTTCCCGTCGCCAGCAGTTGGGCCATCATATCCATCACTTTTTCTAACAAGGTTCCTTCCTGTTCGGCCGGGATATCCGGCAACTGGAGGGGCTGCTCGTAGAGTAAGAGTTTGCTGTTCCCGGCCAATCTCAGAACGATATGCCGGACCGCGTCGTCGATGTTGCATGCTTTCCCGTTGAGTTCCTGGACGAGACTCAGGCGGACGATCTCCGACGCCAGCCAGCGCCGCTTGCGGGCGTTAATCTTTTCATTGGCGCGGAAAAGTTCGAGCGGGGAGCTGGCATCGTAAATGTTGCCGTCCAGTTCCATTTTCACTTCGCTTCCGTAATGCCGAACGAGCTTGGAGATCAATGTGGACGGACGCACGTGAAAACCGCGGTACGGCGGAACGGGGACTTCAACCGTTCCGATCTCTGCATACCGTTTCAGCATTTCATGACACAAATTCTCCGCACAATTGATGTAGAGACCGATGTGGGTGATCGCATATTTCATGAGGATATTGAGGAGGTCTTCGGCTTCGACCAGAGGCTCCTGTCGCAGCGGGGAATCACAAGGCTGCTTGTTCACGTGCCGCTCATAATGGTGGACGAATAAAACCGCTACCCTGAGCAAATGAAAAACAACACTGATGTGACCTCTGAGGACGGGCAAATACGGGTCGAGCTGGGCCGCTTTGGTTCCGGAAACGAAGGTGTCGTAGAGAGACTGAAGATTATGGAACCGAAGCTCGAGGATCCGTAATTTCTCTTCACTAACGGAGTTCCGAACGTACGAGGCATACTCTTGGGGCTTGGCCCGACCGGCGGCGCGGACGTCCGCGCTTTCGACGGCCAGGTTTAAAAAGGCCGTGGTCAGCAAGGTCACGGTTTCGGCAACCGTTTCGATGGTTCTCGTTTTACAGCGGATTGGCAGCCGACCGGCGGGAAGCTCTTCACTATAGGACTTCTCGCGCGACATTTTCGTGGGGGCCTGAAGCCCGAGTCGATCTGCGATCACGAGCATTTGATTCGCCTTTCGTCGGAGCACACCGGCGGTGAAGTTGAGCGCCTCTTCCGTGGCCTTGGTAAAATCCTGATCGATGTCGAGCAGACAATATGCCGGTAAAGAATGCCGAATGTGGAGCAACTCGTAACTTGCGTCGGAAAAATGTTTCAGGGCTGCAGTCATGGTTCTAAGACCGCACCACTGACAACAACTCCCTGCACCGTATGCGTCGAGAAGCTCCTCGATCTGCGTGGATTGCGACAATAGCTCTCCCATGAGCGGGCGTATCATAATGTCCGTATCCGACGAACATTGAGAGATATGCTTGACGATACCCAATAACGTTTGAGCGCGCCGTGCGATTAATTTCCGAAAAACATCTTCGGTCACTGTTGTCGAAGTCATACTACCGTACTACTATTGTTTGTTCTCCGGGAGCGGGGTGATCTCCGGTTCACCGAAGCTCGCGGGTATCTTGAATTCAAAGACATTTCCGTCTATGCCTTTGTTTACTTTCAGTTTAAGAAGCTTGATCTCCTCGATATCCCCGAACGGAGGTTCCGGCTCGGTCTTGACGGCGATGATTTTCGCCGGCAATCCCAGCTTCTTATCGATCCAAAAATCAATCGAAACAAAATCATCCTTATACATCGAAGTCGGCTTAACGTCCAAGTGGACTTGAGTGAAATCTTTTGGCGAATTCTCGTTTTGTCCGATAAGAGTGATCTCGAACTGCTTCTTCAGGTCTTCAATTTTGGAAAAACCGAGCATCGGCAATTGTCGGCCGACCAAATCGAAGACGTCCGGCGATGCGTTCGGATCGTTCGGTTCGGCCAATTGAAAGTACCTGGCTTGTTCGATTTGATAATCAAGATGCACGAGCCATATTCCTTTGAAAATCCGGACGGGATGAGGTAGCTTCGCCCCGTCGAGAAGAATATACTGTTCGTTGCATTTGCGTTCTTTTTCGTCATCCTGTTGGAGCGAGCTGAAATTGATGCGCAAGGCCGAGGTTCCGTTGGATCGTAAATAATATAACGTGCCTTTACTCAGACGCTCGGATTCGAGGAGCGGCTGGGAGTACCTGTATTCTATTTGGCACTCGAAAGACGTCAGTTCCGAGGTGGTTTTGTGTAATTGGTCCAGAATGGCCTCAACGGGATCGGTTTTCGTACTTTTCGGCGGTGCTTCGGAGCTTTCAACAGATTCACATGCCCAGCATACCCCGGTCAACCCGATTATTATGACAATGGCGTTGCTTATCATTTTTCTATACATCAATCTTTCCTTTCCCATCCCTACCCTAATCTATGCGCGGTACGCCGTTCTTGTTTTCTATAATATCCAGTATTCCGCGGATATTTGGAATACAGAAATCTGCATGTTCGACAAATTCGCCGGCCCGGTCATGGTTCGTCAGGAGTACCGCGACAGCGCCGGCGGCTTTTGCACAGAGCAAATCGAATAAGTAATCGCCTAATAAAAGTGTTTCGGCAGGCTTGACGCCAAATTGACGGCATAATTCCAGTACGCCGAAGGCATCAGGCTTGACCGGACCGTCTTCCCGTCCGATAACGGCGTCGAATTTTAGGTTATGTTTGCGAGCAATGGCGAAGGCATTGGTTCGCTTATTGCGCGTTAAAATACCGATATGAATGCCGGCGTCTCGAAGTTTCGAGAGGGTATGTCTGGCACCGGGATTCAATTTGGATTCTGTGACGGCTTGTTCTTCGTGAAAGTGGAGTATTTCCTCCGCCCTTTGACGGTCATGAGGCGACATCGTTTCCATCGATTCTAAAATAGGCCCTGAATCTCTGGCTAATCCGATCTCTTCCCGAATGTCGTCGAAATCAAAATACGGCTGGGTAATGGTTCCGTCCAGATCGAAAATAACGGCTTTAATTGACATTTCAATCATCCTGTTGAGATTTTTTACGCAGTAGCTCGATAAAATAACGCCCGGCCTGACTCAGGATTTTACCTTTTCGCAGGATGATCCCCGTGGGTCTGACAAATGTTTCATTCGAGAAACGAATCGCCTTGATCGTTCCATCACCGACTTCTTGAAGGATGGCCGTTTTCGGTAAAATACTGATTCCTGAATTTATTTCCACCGCTCGTTTGACGGTTTCGATATTATCGAATTCCATCACCGGGCGAACAGAGACATTATAGCGGTCCAATATACTGTCTGTCCACGTCCGAGTGGGTACACTTTTATCGAAAGCGATATATCGCTCAAATTGTAATCGGTGAATGTCAATTGAGGTCTCATAAGCCACGGGGTGCTTCGGACTACACGCCAAAACCAACGGTTCATCCTGAAAATCATATACATCCAGCCTCTTATCCCTTTTGGGAACGGCGACCAGGCCGATATCCACATCGCCGGCCAAAACCAGCTCGTAAATCCTGGCGGCGCTTAAATATTCGATATGTACATTCACATCCGGATAACTGACCATGAATTTTTTCACATAATCCGGTAGCGTATGCATTCCGATGCTAAAAATCGCGGCGACATTGATCCGGCTGGTGGAGGATCTTTTCAGGGCATTGAGTTCGCTGCCGAACTGTTCGTATCGTTCGAGGATATCTTTCGCGGCCTGGTAGAACATTCGGCCGGCTCGGGTCAGTTCAATCGGTCTCTTTTTTCGATTAATAAGCTGGCATTTGTTCTGGAGTTCCATTTGTGCAAGTTGCTGAGAAACGGCCGATTGACTGACAAGATGTTTCTCGGCGGTTCGCGAAAAACTCTTCAACTCAGCCAAATCACAAAATATCTTAAGCATTTCCAAATGCATTATAAGTCTTTTTAATAATTCCTATTATTATTTGTGAGTTGTTTTGTAACCTGCAATTTTACTATCATTATATTCAAAATGCCTGATTATTTGCCGCTCTATAATGCGTCAAAGTAATTAGGTTATTAGTTTAGCTTATTGGAATCGTCAATATCAACAGAAATCCTCGTTTAAAAGGAGAACAACTCAATGTCAGTAAGCACAGTCATTCAAAGTGTCTATGAAGACGTTTTAAAGCGAAATCCTGGTGAAGTCGAATTCCACCAGGCGGTTAAGGAGGTTCTTGATTCACTGGAGCCGGTCTTAGAGAGGAATCCGGAGTACGTCGAGGCGAAAATTTTGGATCGCATCGTAGAGCCGGAACGACAGATCCTGTTCCGCGTGCCCTGGCTGGATGATAAAGGCAACGTTCAGGTGAACCGGGGATTTCGTTTTGAATTCAATAGTGCCCTGGGACCTTATAAGGGCGGCCTGAGGTTCCATCCCTCGGTCAACGCGAGCATCCTGAAATTCCTCGGTTTCGAGCAAATATTTAAGAACTCCCTCACGACGCTGCCCATGGGCGGAGGCAAAGGCGGGTCGGACTTCGATCCCAAAGGTAAAAGCGATAATGAAGTTATGCGCTTCTGCCAGAGCTTTATGACGGAGCTTTGCCGTCATATCGGCGCTTCGACCGACGTTCCCGCAGGCGATATCGGCGTTGGTGGGCGGGAGATCGGATTCATGTTCGGTCAATACAAACGGCTTCGCAACGAATTCGTCGGCGTCCTCACCGGTAAAGCCCTCAACTGGGGCGGCTCACTCATTCGCCCCGAAGCAACCGGCTACGGATGTGTCTATTTTGCCGAAGAGATGCTTAAAACCCGCGGCGAGAGCTTTGAAGGCAAAGTCTGCACTGTTTCGGGGTCCGGGAACGTCGCCCAATACACAATGGAAAAACTAAACCAGCTTGGCGCGAAGCCCGTGAGTCTGTCGGATTCGAACGGAACGATTTACGATCCCGACGGAATCGATGCCGAGAAGTTGGCGTTCGTGCTCGAACTGAAAAACGTACGACGCGGGCGGATCAAAGAATATGCCGAGAAATTCGGGGTTGAGTATCGCGAAGGCAAACGTCCCTGGGATATTAAATGCGATTGTGCTTTCCCCAGTGCCACGCAAAATGAAGTCGATGAGAACGACGCCAAAAAACTGCTCAAGAACGGCTGTTACATCATTAGCGAAGGGGCGAATATGCCCAGTACGCCGGAAGCGGTCGAGCTGTTCCTCGAAAAGAAAATCCTTTACGGCCCTGCCAAAGCCGCGAACGCCGGCGGCGTCGCCACGTCGGGCCTTGAAATGTCACAGAACGCCATGATGATGTCGTGGACACGAGAAGAAGTGGATAAGCGTCTGCACAACATTATGATTGCTATTCACAAGCAATGTTTCGATGCGGCCGAAGAATACGGCCAGCCCGGCAACCTCGTCATGGGCGCCAATATCGCCGGATTCGTCAAAGTGGCCGATGCAATGCTCGACCAGGGGCTTGTATAATCCCGGCGGTACATTTCATTGTCAAATAGGGGTGTGAGAAAGGGCAAGGCCTGTTGGGTAAAAGGTCTTGCCCTTGTACCATAACAATTTAAGTGAGGTGGACGATGCCTGGGTGGGCGAGTACGGGAATAGAGAGTCTGGATGCCGTATTCACCGGCGGCCTGCAGAAGGGCGACAATGTCGTTTGGCAGGTGGACAGCGTCGAGGATTTTGCCGATTTTGTCACGCCTTATGTGGAGCGTGCGGTGCAGCAGAGTCGAAAGATGGTGTATATGCGCTTTGCCGATCATGACCCTTTAGTGCAGCCCGGCCACGGCGTGAGGATTCACCCTCTCGATGCGACCAGCGGTTTTGAATCGTTTACCACACAGATTCACGCCATCATCGCCGAAGAGGGTAAAGAGGCCTATTATGTTTTCGACTGCCTCTCGTTTCTACTCGATGCCTGGGCGACGGACCTGATGATCGGCAACTTTTTCATGGTCACCTGCCCATATCTGTTCGAGCTTGATACGATTGCTTATTTTGCGCTTTTGCGCGACCGGCACTCGTTCAGAACGATTGCGCGTATCCGAGAGACGACGCAGCTTCTTTTGGACCTTTATAATGTCGAAGGTAAGCATTGCCTGCACCCGCTGAAGGTCTGGAAACGCTACTCTCCGACGATGTTCCTTCCTCATCTGCGGCATAACGGGACCTTCGTGCCGATCACGAGCAGCGTCGATGCCACCAAGCTGCTGACGTACATCTCCGAACGAGGGCTCAAACCCGCCGAGCGGGCGATTGACTACTGGGACGGATTGTTTCTCGAGGCGGCGGAATTAGCCGGATTCCCGAAAGCCGCGGAAAAGGCCGGACGGGAAACTCTTGATCGGCTCTGTCGAATCATGATAGGGCGCGACAGACGAATGCTAACGTTGGCCAAGAAGCATTTTACCCTCGAAGATTTGTGTTCTATAAAAAGCCGATTGATCGGAACGGGTTTTATTGGAGGCAAAGCCGTGGGTATGCTGCTGGCCAATAAGATCGTTTCGGAAGATGAATCCGATTTGAGCGGGCATATCGAACCTCATGACTCGTTCTACGTCGGCTCGGATGTCTTTTACACATATCTCGTCGAGAACGGCGGCTGGAAGCTGCG
>JAFGTG010000189.1 GCA_016934255.1 Sedimentisphaerales bacterium | reverse complement strand
GGTACAAAGGCCCTTGAGAATGAACGAAGGCGACAATACGGATCTGATCCAAAAGGCATGCCGCGATCCGGAGGCGTTCGCACAGCTCTATCTGGCGCATTACGACGGTATCTATCGCTATTGCGCCCGCCGGCTGTTCGACGGCCACGCCGCCGAAGAAGTGACTTCGACTGTTTTTTTCAAGGTGATGCATCACCTGGGCTCCTTTGACGGCGGAGAGACGGATTTTCGCAGTTGGCTGCTTCGCATCGCCACGAACGCTATCAACGACTATCTGCGCGACGCCAAAAGAAGGACCGAGCTCCTTCAAAAAACGGTGATTAGTACGCAAGCCGAATCGGTCCCTATCGTTGAATGTAACGACGAGTTGCTCGAAAAAAAGGCCCTTTTGAAAGAAGCGCTTTTGAGCCTGAAACCCAAGTACCAGACTGTCATCACGTTGCGTTTTTTCGAGAATATGAAGTTAACCGAAATCGCCGCTTGTCTGGGAAAGAAACCCTCGACCGTGCGCAGTTGGCTCTCGCGGGCGACTGCAAAACTGCGGAAGACACTCGATGCTACGATGGAGAGCAGAGGGTCGAAAATATGAACGATAACGAAAAGTACATTCAGAACTTTGTAAAGGACGTACCCTTCGACGCTCCGAATCCGAAGCATCGCGACGAGTTGAAAAAACAGCTCCTGAACGCTTTCCCCAGACATCGGCTCCAACCGACAGGGCAACCTGTCAGTCTCTGGAGAACCATTATGAAAAGTAGAATCACAAAATTAGCCGCCGCGGCGGTGATCGTCCTCGCCGCTTCTTTGACGCTGACTTTCTTCAACCAAACGTCCGGCATCGTCTGGGCTGACGTGGTCAAACGCCTCGAAGCAATCAAGACCGGAACCTATAAAATCACGGCGGACATCAAAGGTATGCCGGGAACGCCTGAAGACTATGTCACCCACATCGTACAGGACGTTACACTCTCCTACGAGCAAAACGCCGTCCGCATCGACACGTCGATCCAGGTCCCCAACGGAACGAAAAAATCACGCACGTACCTTCTCTTCGAGGATCGCGTCCTCACCTCACTCATGCTGGACCAGAAGAAGTACATCGAGGTCACGATCGGTGAAGAACAAATGCAAAAGATGAGCGAGGAGAACGGCGATCCGGCCACAATCCTCAAGGCCATGCTCGAACGCGATTACACCGAATTGGGACGCCAAACTATCGACGGCATCCCGGCCTGGGGCATCGAGGCCTCCGATCCCAAACTGGGCACGAAAATGGGCTCTCTGATCAGCAGCGGCATGTTCGACGAGATGACCGTTCAGCTCTGGGTTGATGAAAAAAATGAATGTCCGATACGCCTGATCGCCACCGGAGCGTCCAAAGACGGCCAGACCTCGATGAAGACTATCTATGACAACTTCCAGTGGAATACCGACATCGATCCGGCCCTGCTCGAACCCGAGATTCCGGATGATTTCGAGCTTTTGGTCCAGGGCCAGTGGGAAACGGGCCAGGAAGCCGAGGAGATCATCGACGTTCTGCGGCTGTTTGTCGAACTTGCCGACGGCCAATATCCCGCTAGCCTGAAAACAATGACCGTAGTTCAAGCCATTGTCCCGTTGCTTAAAAAGAAATACCCGCCAAGCTCTCCGAAGCCGGACAAAGAGATTCTCAACAGGTACATGAAGGTCGAGAGAATCGGTTTGAACTACACAACTCTGGAAAAAGACGGCAAGGAACCGGCCTATTACGGCGACAGAGTCTCTATTGAGACCCCCCAAGCCGTCCTGTTTCGCTGGAAAATCGACGAGAACACCTATCGCGTCGTCTTCGGTGACCTGAGCACGAAGGACGTTACCCCCGCAGAACTGGCTGAACTGGAAGCCGCTCTGCCCAATACTCAACAAGATTGATCGACTAATGGCCGGGCTGGAAGACACGATGAACGGAATATTAAAGGAGACAGGTCAAACTTGAATTGTTAAACTTTGCCTGTCTCCTTATTCTCTCAGAAAGCTTCTCTGAAACAGCACAAACCTAATCAATGTGATATATCTAATGTCTGGACGCTCTGGTCGACAAGGAAGTTGCCAAAAGATCTGCTATAATTCCATAGATGATCCCAAATATACAATGGACCACTGCAAGAAGGATGCGCCCCTCACACAAGAACACGAGGCTCCAGAGAAGGCTGAATAGAATCCCCAGCAAACCACCTCTCACCCAGGGTTTCAGGCGTATAGAGCCGCAGAAACCAATCGATAAACCGATAAGGAACCGTTCATAAAATATCGACAGGGCCATTCCCAACGGACTCTCCCCCATTCTTCTCATAACAAAAATGAAGCAAAGCACTCCCCCGGCAGTGCAAACCAGTATGGACATCATCAATCGTTTAGTCAGTACGCTATAATTCATCTCTCTCTCATTCATCTCAGGGCCTCTTTTAATACGAATTTTTGGCAGTGTCAAGAACTCGTTTCGCTCGATTTAGGTGCCGGTCATTCAGTTCGATAAATTATAGAAGCCCTGTGATAATCTGTGCTGCTTTCTCAGCACCATTCACCGGTATTGACACATAATTAACCTTTTTGCCTATGTTTGCAATGAGCGTCTCCGCTAAGCTGGCCGGAGTTGTATCACGAAAATTCATCTTGATACCCGCCCGATGTCTATTGAGTCTCTCTGCAATATGCACTTGCTGCTCAAAATGACCTTCAAGAGGAAAATATAAAAACGGTCTCCTCAGAGCTGTCAATTCTGTTGTTGTCGTACCGCCTCCCTGGACAATAGACAGATCGCTTGCAGCCAGGTACTTATAGAGTGCAGGAACATATCCTCGCATCTCGATTCCCTCTGGTACTTCCAGTGACTTCGGATTAAGGCGTGGTCCGCAGACGAGAACCATGTGTACATTAGGAATTTTTTCTCTAATGATAGGATATGTCCGAATACACAATTGAAGAAGCTCTCCACCGACCGCAGTGCCTCCTATCGAGCAAACGATCAAGGGCTTGCGGCCATAACCCAATTCTGCCTTGATCTGAAGTTGATCAGCGTATTCTGCTGGGGTGAAAGGAAGCACATAACCAACAAATTCGCAATAATCCTGAGCAACTTCTCTTGCATTCGGTAAAAGAAAACCAAGCTTCCTGTCTGGAATGTCCTCCGGTTCACCAATGAACATGGCTGAAAAGCCCTGTCTTGACTTATAACGCTTGGTTTTGGCCCATTCTCTATTCCATAGATAGTTAATAAGTCTCTCCACCGGGCTCCAACTCATAGAGACATTTCCAAAAAAGTCATAGATCATTATGAAATGAGCATTTGTTTTTACAAAGCCTTTGCCGATTGCCATTGATATCTCATAGGCCTCATCGGCGATAATCAAATCAAATGTATGACGATTCATAATGTCTCGAAAAGCATTCACGTTCTTCTTCCAGGCACCTATCGCATGAGATAGATACTTCAGTAGATTCAGCTTAAAGCCATTGTCTGCTGCATCTTCCGCCGCAGCGGTATCGTCAGCAAGCATTGCCGCTTCGGATAGAAGTTTTTCGCCTGCCTCTTCCAAGACGGCATTCGCTGGAGGGGCCGCTAACCAAACGAGTTCCACAGTAGGAATTTGCCTACGGATTTCTGAAGCCATAGCTATGTCCCTTATGGCGTGCCCCAAGCCTATTGATCCACTAATGAAAAGGATTCTTTTAGTGTCCATTGCTCCCCTCATGCACGGCAATACAAAACGTCCTAGCGACAAACATAACGAAGACGACCAACGCCGGTACCAAAAAGCACACAACTCCACTACCTATCGAACAGCCGACCTCCATCTCCATGGTTACACTGTTATACGCCATATCTTCTTCATTTGCTTCCAGAGCTATCGCAAGTCTCAAAATATACGTCTCATATATTCAACTGAACGTCAACCCAAAATCGGGAGGGGCATCCAATTGCAAACGTATCGTCTTATCCAGCGAGGCCGCCAGCCGGCGTTTGTCCGGCGTGATCGCTCCTAATGACACAAAAAGTTGACTGTCAATGCCCTTAGCCGATTCTTCCTCTCTCCAGAAAGCACCAAGCGTATTCCCAATAGTCCTGACTCGATCATAAAGAGGATTCAGCCTGAGAAGGCGCGTACAACATGCGTACGGTCCATCCGGACGGAGGTTACCGAACCGGGTACGTCAAGACAAAAACGTATACCCGACAGCCACCAATAGACTATAACCCCTTCACATGGGTATATTTACAACAAATACCAACAAGTATTTATAGAAACTTGTCTGAAAAATCCGCGATTATAGGTGGAAATTCTTCTTGACTAAAGGCTATTTTATTATATATATTTATGAATATAGAGCATTTATGTTTTTCAGACTTCAGATATGATTTCTGTCGCCTTTTGAAAGCTCTTGCTTTCCAATTCAATGGCCGTTACCGGACCTTTGAAGAAAGGAGGTGGTGTCAAACCTTATCGAAGACTCATCCCAAGCGGATGAGGTGGAAATGCTATGATCGCATATAATGCCACTTGACGTACCAAGTCGGTTGTTTTACTAACCTTTTCAATGAACAGGAGGACTGTTATGTGCAGAAAATTGTCTTATCTTTTTTCTTTTGTCCTGGTATTCGGTTTAGTCGCAAGCGTGGCCAGCGGCTTAGACCTCAAGGTCAACTTTATGCTGGAAGGTGGAGATATCCCGCCGGGCTATCTGCCGGATTATAGAAAAGTGTTCGGCTCCGAGGTGGACAGCCCGTTTCAATATGGCTGGGATCGGGACGTCACGGCCGATGCCCGTGAACGCAACAATGCCGTCGCACCGGACCAGCGTTATGACACCCTGATCCACCTGCAGAAAGGCGCCGACGCGATATGGGAAATCGAGGTGCCTAACGGTAATTACACGATCTTTATGGTATGCGGCGATGCGGGATACACCGACCAGACCAACACTATGGACGTGGAAGGTGTGATCGCGGTGGACCCGGACGGACAGGCCGGAAACTTCGATGAATTTGAATTGATCGTCACAGTGGCGGACGGTCGTTTGACCATCAAACCGGCGCCGGGCTCAAGCAATTCCAAAATCTGTTTCGTGGACATTATGGGCGTGGAGCTTAAAAAGGCCTATGGTCCCATCCCGTCAGACGGCGCCTTGATCGAAGAGACCTGGGTGGCCATGGGCTGGACCCCGGGCGAAAGCGCCGTTTCACATGACGTATATATGGGCGAAGATCTCGACGCCGTAACGAACGCCGACAATACAAGCGACGTCTTTATAGGTAATCAAACCACCACGGAACTCATGGTCGGCTTCCCCGGATTCCCCTATCCGGAGGGACTCGTTCCGGGCACGACCTATTACTGGCGCATCGATGAAGTCGAAGCCGATGGAGTCACCATTTATAAAGGTGACGTCTGGAGCTTCTCGATTCCGCCCAAGACGGCCTACGAACCCGACCCGGCCGACTGCGCCGAATTCGTTGATGAAACCAACGTGACGCTGAAATGGACGCCCGGTTACGGCGCCAAGCTGCATACGGTATACTTCGGCGACGATTACGATACGGTCAACAACGCCGTCGGCGGCTCGATGCAGGGGACGACGAGCTATAAACCCGGTGCGCTCGAGCAGGAAAAGGTCTATTACTGGCGCGTCGATGAGTTCGACGCCGCCCAAACGTACAAGGGCGATGTCTGGTGCTTCACGACACCTGGCGCCGTCGGCAATGCCAGCCCGGCCAATGGAGCGTCGGATGTGGCGATGACGGGAACCGTTCTCACGTGGACCCCGTCGGCCAGCGCCGCCTCACACGCGGTGTACTTCGGTACGGATAAAGACGCCGTTCGCGCAGCCGACAGCAGCTCGCCGGAATACAAGGGCAGCGTCGCACTGGGCGCCGAAAGCTACGATCTCGGTAAACTCGTCTGGCACACGACGTACTATTGGCGCGTGGATGAAGTCGGTCAGGGCAAAACCGTGAAAGGCCCGGTCTGGACCTTCGTCACGGCGGCTTTTATCGCCGTCGATGACTTCGAGAGCTATACTGACAATGACCTGGAAGGCGAAGCTATCTGGCAGAGCTGGGTCGATGGGTATGATAACCCGTCCAACGGCTCGCAGGCCGGTTATCTCACACCGCCGTATGCGGAACAAACGACCGTCCACGGCGGAAACCAGTCGATGCCGTTGATTTTCGATAACTCACCAACTGCGGCGGCCTATTCGGAGGCCACGTTGACGTTAAGTTATCCGCGCGACTGGACCGAGGAAGGCGTTTCAGAACTGTCATTGTGGTTCTTCGGTAATCCGCTGAACGCCGCTGAGCCGCTGTACCTGTCGGTGGCGAATAGCGCCGGTACCCCCGTCACGTTAGTCAACGAGGATCCGGACATAGCGACCAAAGGCGGCTGGACGCAGTGGGTGATTCCGCTGCCGGATCTTGCCGCTCAGGGTCTCGACCTGACGAATGTGAACTCGATCACGGTCGGTCTCGGCACGAAAGGCGTCATGGCAACGCAAGGCGGTACGGGAACGGTGTTCTTTGATGATATCGCTTTGTATCGGTAAAAATGACTAAAGTGAGCTAAAGTACGCCAATACAGTGCTCAACTTTAGACACTTAAAATGTTATTCGGGACCTATACCGAAATTAATTCGGTATAGGTCCTGTTTACTATGATGAATTTCCTTGAATACTTAGGGGATTCTATTTTTATCATAAAAACCTTTTGGATAAGCAGTTGAATCAAAATTATCCTTGACGCAACGATAGTTTATTTGATATAAATAGTCATTAGAGGGCTTGTTTTGCTCTGGGGATTGAACAAGCAAAATTGCTGTTAATGGTTGCAGACGATTTTGATTTAAAATGGCGTTCTGCAACAGATTTTTGAAGAAAGGAGGTAGGTGACGATACATCATGGTGAACCATCCTGATCCTGGGCAGAAGAGGGATGGAACAACTCAAAAATGCAATTGTTACCCGTCGTTTTACTACACGTTTTATTTATTTGGAGAATTGTTATGTACAAGAAATTGATGTTTTTAGCCCTGATGTTGGCTCTTTGTTTGATGACCACGGCTAATGCGGCTACGGTGATCTGGGTCTCGGACGGTTACGACGACAACGTCGATGGTGAGCCGGACGATCAACCCTGGATCGACGTGCTGGAAGCCAACGGATACACCGTTGACACGAACTTTAGAAACCAGCAAGCGCGTACGCTTAGTGATGCTACAATCGAGACCATGAACGCCGCCGATTTGATTATCATCAGTCGAAACAGCAATAGCGGGGATTATGCCAGCGATGCGACGGAAGTAACCCAATGGAATTCGATTACGACACCGATCATGCTTCAGGGGATGCACATCGTCAGGAATACCCGCTGGCTCTGGGCGGATACAACGAGCCTGCCGAATGTTGCCGGTGCTTCGGTTCAAATCATCGAATCCAGCCACCCGATATTTGCCGGTGTTTCTGACGGGGCGCAACTGCTGAATCCGGATATGGGCCCGACCACATTCATTGGCATCACCGACATGGGCAATGGGACCGTTCTCGCTCAAGTGGAAGGCCAGGATGCGACCTGGGTCGCGGAATGGGAACCGGGAGTGGAATTTTATCCCGGAGCCGGCCAGTTCGCCGGTGGACCGCGGTTGGTATTCTGCGCCGGCACACAAGAGTCAAATCCCGATGTTGGCCGGGGCGAGTATAATCTCACCGCCGATGGGGAAATCATGTTCCTCAACGCCGTACGTTATTTGGTCGGCGGTTCCCTGGAAAAAGCCTCCAATCCCGATCCGGAGGATGGAGCGATCATCGAGGAAACATGGGTCAGCATGAACTGGACGGCGGGTGGTTTCGCCGCCTCCCACGATGTTTACCTGGGCGACGATTTAGACGTGGTGACCAACGCCACCGTCGATTCCGACGTCTTCCAGGGCAACCAGCAAACGACGTTCTTCACCGCCGGATTCCCCGGATTTGCGTATCCGGAGGGCCTCGTGCCGGGTACAACCTACTACTGGCGCATCGATGAAGTAAATGCTCCGCCGGACGAAACCGTTTTTAAAGGCGACGTTTGGAGCTTCTCCGTTCCGCCCAAGACGGCGTACGCCCCGGTTCCCGCTGATAACGCCGAAGCCGTCGGCCCGTCGAACGTGACACTGAGCTGGACGGCCGGTTACGGCGCCAAGTTACACACGGTCTATATCGGCGACAATTATGACGAAGTCAGCAACGCCGCCGGCGGCATGTTGGTCGGTGGGACGACCTACAACGCCGGTTCGCTCCAAGCCCAGAAGGTCTATTACTGGCGCGTGGATGAGTTTGACGGCGCCGCGACCTATAAGGGCGAGGTCTGGACCTTCACGACGCCGGGCGCGGTTAGCGCTCCGAAGCCGGCCGATGGCGCAACGGGTGTGTCGATGACCACGAGCCTGAGCTGGACGGCGGCCACGAATGCCACGTCCCACCAGGTCTATCTCGGAACCGACAAAGACGCCGTGCGAAGCGCTGGTGCCGGTTCGCCCGAGTATCAAGGCAGCGCCGCTCTCGGCGCCGAGAGCGTTGACCCCGGCAAACTCGCCTGGGCCACGCAGCACTTCTGGCGTGTGGATGCCGTCACGAGTGCGGGTACGGTAGCCGGTCCGGTCTGGAGCTTTACGACCGCCGACTACATTATCGTCGAAGATTTCGAGAGTTACACCGATGACGATATCGCAGGCGAAGCGATCTGGCAACACTGGATCGACGGTTATGGCGTTGCCGACAACGGCGCGCAGGCCGGCTATTTGGTGCCCCCGTATTGCGAGCAGACCGTCGTTCATGGCGGCGCCCAATCGATGCCGTTCGTTTACGACAATACGGCGCCCGTCTCGAATTCGGAAGTCGTCTTGACCTTGACGGATACACGAGACTGGACGGAAGAAGGCGTCAGCCAACTGTCGATCTGGTTCCGCGGCAACGCCTCCAACGGCGCCGATCCGCT
The DNA here is from genome assembly GCA_016934255.1 of Sedimentisphaerales bacterium. Lineage (GTDB taxonomy): Bacteria > Planctomycetota > Phycisphaerae > Sedimentisphaerales > Anaerobacaceae > JAFGTG01. Next base: position 8,588 of record JAFGTG010000189.1, on the reverse strand, counting down.
CTATGTGTCGGCCGCCAACTCGTCCGGCTCTCCCGCGATCGTGGTCAACGAAAACGCGAACGCCGCCCAGGCACGCCTCTGGACGCAGTGGATCATTCCGTTGCAGTCTATCGCCGATCAGGGGATCAATCTGACGAACGTCAACAAGATCGCCATCGGCCTGGGCAGCAAGGGCGGAGTCGCCGTAAACGGTACGGGAACGCTGTTCATTGACGACATCACGCTAAATAAGTAAGAAATTGACTAATGACAAATGACTAATGACTATTCGGATATCCGGCGTTGTCTGGTTTATCGAACATACAATAGTCAATCGTCAATATTCAATAGTCAATAAAAACAGGGGTCGATACTCAGTGAGTACCGGCCCCTTTGATTTTTTGAACGTCTAAATCGATTTGGGCTACCGAAGGCTGACCTGATCGGCCGTCGGGAAATCATCGGGGACGTCCACCTGGGTCACCCGCCCGGTCGCCGCCCATTCCGTCCCCCGCAGGAAGGTCACGATAAATCCGACGCATCGCAACTGGTCGGGGCCGTGGCCGAGAACCGTATGAAAAACTCTTCCTTTGCCGTATTGGATGGTGAACAACGCCGGCTCGTGCTCGCCCGTGCCCTTTTGATCCGGATCGGCATAAGCGGTGGCTAACAGCGTTATGTTTTTGGCCGGGCCTCGCAGTTGGCTGTAAAGCTCGTCCTTGGCGTGCATCCACTTTTCGGGAAGACCCGCCATAATGGCGTGATCGCGATCCCGCGTGATGACCTGGAAGGCGTGCTGAGGCCCGTGGCTACCGCCCCGGCCGGGCGAATTATCTAAAACAACCTTGCCATCCCGGTAGCGAACCCACGGGCCGGATTTTTCATTCCGACCGCCCCAGCCGCCGAGAGCGATCATTTCGTTCCATTCCTTCCACTTGGGAAACGCATTGTCGGCGGCGTGATAAATGACCAGCCCACCCCCGTTTTCCATGTACTCGACCAGAGCATCCTGGGTGGCTTTTGGCCATTCGTCGCCGGTATAGTTCGAGACGATTACGTCATACTTAGCGAAATCCGGCTTGAACGAATCCATCGGCTGCTTCTCGGCGGGAGACGTGGCCACATCCACCGTAAACAAGCCGGTTTCCTCCAGCAGTTTCTTCAGGATCGGCGTCGTCGCCTTCCAGTCATGGTTATTCTGCCCATCGACAATCAGGGCCTTAATCACCTTATTCTCTCGGCGAGTGATATCCTGGATGCGGATATTGCGCCATTTAATGCTATTGCCAGCCTGTTTGGAGCCATGGACCTGCAGGGCAATAAAGCCGGTGGAGGTCATATCGTCTTTCAAGTCCGCTACCGGTACGCCGTTCACCCACGTTCGTATCCTATCGCCGATGGCTTCGATACGGTAATGGTTCCACTGATTCTGCTTGAAGGCCTTCTGGGCTTCGGGCTTACCTTCAAGTGAAAAAAGCCAGCCTCGACGGGCCTCATCGTAAATACCGCCGCTCCATGCACGGGACGAGGTATCGATCTCGACCTGATAGCCGTGGACACGATAATTCTTGTAGTGCTTGTAGCTATGGCTTCGTATCTGGATACCGGAATTCATGCCGGGTTCGACGAGAAATTCCAGTTCCAGAATGAAATCGGTGTAATTCTTCTCGGTGCAGAGGAAGCTGTTGGGCGTGTTGAGAACCGTCGTTCCGACGATCACACCATCTTCAACGGTGTATTTTGCCTTACCGTTGCGCTGAACCCAGCCGTTCAGCGTCTTGCCGTCAAAAAGGTTCTCCCATTGCTCGCCGGCGGCCAAAGCGCCTTCCGAGAGTAAACCACACATTAAAGTGATTGCCAGTATAGTCACAATATACCGTTTCATCATGATACTCCTAATTAAAACCACTCAATGTTCATACAACAAGGCACTATAGTAACAAAAGAAGTGTGCATTCTGCAATGCATTTACGAATCAATGATACCCCATACACAAAAGCAATGAAACAGGCTCTTGATGCGCTCGAAGGATTCAGGTATGCTCGTGGCGAGGGCATCCCTTCGGCTGCGCTCAGGGCAGGCTTGCCCTTGTCTTTGGTAATGTATTCAAACTGATCGTTTCTGGATCGAATAATGGAGTAAGCTGTTTTAAAAAAATAACCTAAAACGATTTGTCATTCCCGCGCAAGCGGGAATCCACTTTATACGTTACGTTCCTGGATCCCTGCCTTCGCCGGGATGACAACAAGAATCGGTTAGTATGAGTTAATGTAAAAGCTAAATGAGGGATTAAACAAACCGAGGCCGGGACGGCCTCGAGACGCAAGGGCGGGACGCCCTCGCCACGGAGTATAAGGAGAATATATATGAACGTTTCACCAGCGACTCGTAACATGGAAGGCCGATCTTTTCCCGCTTTTGCCCTTTGCATTTTGGCTTTGACGCTTCTCAACGGTTGCGGTTCCACCGTACAGGCGTCCCCGAGGGAAAATGCGCAGGCACAACCGGCCGGATTTGTTGAGCCGGTCAATTTCGATCCGGCGATACCTTCACCGGAATCCAGTACCGGTCACGCCATCGGAATCAAGGCGGTTCGCTACCATGCCCTCGAACAATATTTAAAGACCTTGGCCGAGACCTCCGACCGCGTCGCACTGACGGTTTACGGCCGGAGCCACGAGGGCCGATCTCTCACCTACCTAACCATTACCAGCCCGGCTAACCACGAGAGGCTGGATCGAATCAAAGCCGATAATGCAAAGCTTTCCGATCCACGCAAGCTCCAGAATTCCGCCGAGGCGGAACAACTTATCAATGCGATGCCGGCTGTGGCGTGGCTCAACTACAGCATTCACGGCGACGAGCTTTCGAGCACCGACGCGGCGATGTACGTAGCGTATCATTTAGCCGCATCACAAGATCAAACGACTCGCCAACTGCTGGACACTGTTGTTATCCATCTTAATCCCCTGGTTAATCCGGACGGTCGAGAACGGTACCTGAGCCATCTCGAACAGCTAACGGGCGTCGTTTCGAGTCCCGATCTCCAATCGATGCAGCACCAGGCGCTTTGGTCGAGAGGCCGGGGAAACCATTACTTATTCGATCTCAATCGCGACTGGCTCGTGCACGTCCACCCGGAAGTACGCGATCTGGCGAAGGTGATACTGTCCTGGAATCCGCACTTGCTCATCGACTCGCACGAACAGGGCGCGTACGAAACCTATTTGTTCGATCCGCCGCGGGAGCCGATTAATACGCACCTTGCGCCGAAGGTTCTGGACTGGCGACGGCGTTTCAGCGCCGACCAGGCAGCCGCCTTTAATCAGCACGGCTGGAGCTACTACACCAAGGACTGGTACTCCGAATGGAGCCCGATTTACACAAATTCCTGGGCCAGCATACTCGGCGCCATCGGATTGCTCTACGAACAGGCCCGAGTCGATGCCGCGTCCGTCAAACACCCGACGGGCCGGGAAGTCAGCTATCGCGAGACCGTGCATCATCACATCGTCAGCACGTTAGCCAATCTCGAAACGCTCCGCGTCAATCGCGAGCACATCCTGAGCGGTTACCTTCAGGACCGCCGCTGGGCTATCAATGAAACGGATCCCAACGCCGGTATCTTACTCCTGCCCCCGTGCAAAGATACCTCGCGATGGAAGCGTTTGGCCGAGCTGATGATCGACCAGGGCATCGAGGTCGGATTCGCGCAGGAATCGTTCGAAGCGGAAAACACAACGGACCTCTGGGGCAATAAGCTCCCAAGCCAAACGTTCCCGAAAGGCACGCTCATCGCACGCTCGGCCCAGCCGCACCGTCGGATGTTGCACGCTTTGTGCGAATTCGATCCCCATCTCAAAGACAGCTTCCTTTTGAAAGAACGCAAGGAGCTTGAGAATCACCGGGGAACCCTGCTTTACGACGTATCGACATGGAGCTTACCGATGGCGTTCGCCCTGGAAGCGTATTGGTCTGAAAATGTTCCCGAGATAAAGATGCAATCGGAATTGCCGGAACCGAACCAATCAAATTTCAGCGGAACAAGCGGTTATGCTTACTTGATGGATTTTGAAAATACCAGCACTTATCCGGCTCTCGTTCGTCTTTTTGAAGAAGAATGCCACCCGCGAATCGCCACGGACCCCTTTACAATGAACGGGCGGGAATATAAACGGGGAACGGTCTTGCTCCGCGGCCACGAAAATCCCGACAGCCTTCCGAAAATCCTGCAAAAAATCGCTTCTGATTTTCCTGTCGAGATTCGCGCTGTAGAGAGTGCTTTGGTCGAGGACGGTCCCGATCTTGGCTGCGGAAAGTTCGAGCTACTGGCGGCGCCGAGGGTCGCCATCGCGTCCCAATGGCCCGTTTATTCGACGTCGTTCGGATCGATGTGGTACCTGCTCGATCACGAGCTTCGACTGCAAAGCTCCCCGGTCAATATCCAGAACATGGGCTCCATCGACCTGCGGAAATACAACGTGTTGATTCTCCCGGACAGCAGCAGCGTCGGTCGGGTGATCGACAAGAGTGCCGTCGAAAAAATCAAGCGATGGGTCGAAGCCGGCGGAACGCTGATCGCCGCCGGCGGTTCGGCCGTCTTTGCCGCCGACAAGGATCAGGAACTTTCGTCCGTACGTTCGAGACGCGACGTGCTCGATAAGCTGGTGGAATACCGAGAAGCCGTCGAAAGAGAAAAAAACGCCCGTGACATTAAGATCGATCCCAACCACATATGGGGCGTCAAACCGACGACAACGGAAGATGCGAACAAACCCGGTGAATCCAAAGCAAAACCTGACATCGAAAAGCTCAAGCGCACCGACGAATGGCAGCGTATCTTCAGCCCGGAAGGGTCGTTTGTGACCGGCATCGTCAACACGGAACACTGGCTCGCTTTCGGTCTGGGCGAGAAACTCCCCGTGATGTTCTGGGGCAGCCGGGCATTTATGTCGAAGCACCCGGTGAGAACCGTCGTACGTCTCGCCGACGAGAATCAGGTCCGCCTGAGCGGCTTACTCTGGCCCGAAGCCCGGCAACGTCTTGCCGACAGTGCCTACGCTACGGTCGAATCGGTCGGACGCGGCCAGGTTATCCTCTTCGCCACCGATCCAACGTACCGAATGTGGTTGCCCGGCCAGCAAAGACTGTTTCTCAACGCCGTCCTCTTAGGTCCGGGTATGGGTGCCTCTCAACCGCTACCGTGGTGAACAAACTCCAAGGAACCCACATATTCTGATCTATTTAGTTTCTTCAGAGTTACCGAAAGGACATGCAATCGCCATGTAAATCCTTTCCCAGAAAAGGTTTACCGTAGATTTAAAAACGAATAATCCATATATCAGCTACTCCGGACGTGTCAAATCTGAAAAGGATTTTATTTACCGTTTGATTTTGGTCGAAATAGCATCAGAATTTTTTTTGATTACAACAGATAGGCTTGGGGGTTTTGTAATAAGGCAAAATTCTACTATAACTGAGTTGTTATCAATTCATCTCTATGAAGTAAGGAGCCATTATGCATTCACAGATGTTAGAAAACAATCGGGGAAAATCCCTCCGGATTTGTCGCTGGGTGGGATATTTTGTCCTGATACTCATTGCCGGATGCTCTCCATCCGAACCCAATCAGGAAACCACCTCGACCAATCTGGATACCACCTCGATCGATCTGGACTTGACCCGGGAAGGCCAACATACCTCAGGCGCCTGGACCTATGATTATTCAATTACCGCTCCAGGCACTCGCAGCGAGGGTTATCACGGCAATCTCTCATATAACCAAAATGAATTGCCCAACCCGATGCACATCAATGACTTTTACGAGACGCCCTGGGGCCGGCTCTATTGGGTCGGCAAACCTGTGGTTTTGTTCGGCGCCCACGGATGGATGCCCAACCCGTTAGCGCGGGAACCGGTCGGCCAGGCACTGATAAACCCCGCCATCGTGCACAGCGAACGGTTCATGGTCCATCTGAAGGTCGTGGCTCCCGAGGAACTTTATACGCCGGACCGCTTGGAAAAGGATCCCAATGTGCTGGCGGCCCTCAAACGGTTCGGGCTGACCGAAGCCCACGTCCAATACGACTGGTTTACCATCGGGTCCGATCCGATCACATTGCACGACACCAAACGCTGGGGTACGTTCAAGGTCTGCCGGTCGGATCGTCATGAGCTTCCGGCGCCCTCGCTGGAATTCACCTGCACAACCGAGCTGACGGTGGACACAGCGCCGCGGTCGGCCTCGTTGATGGAACTCATGGCCGCGCCGGAATTTCCGGATAAACCCAGCCGGGTCTCGTTGTCGCCCCAGGCGGATACGCTCCAGCCGATCAAGTGCACGCTTACATCGTTCGTCGGCGAACCCCTGATCCTGTACGTGATCTGCCGCATCGAGGACCAGGGTCCCAAACCGCCCTGGAAAGTGCCGGGTATTCGTGTTTGGGAAACCAAAGAGCAAACCCAAACCGTTTCGATCGATCCCAATCAATCTTCTCAAAGGTAGCTTTTATGTGGACACAGAAGATTCAACGGCGACTATTTCTTTATCCGGCCACGATGGCCATGGTTCTGGCCGGCCTGATCAACTCAACGGGATTGGCCCTGACACAGGACGAATTCAAACAAAAACAGGACGCCGCACAAGAGCAGTTTCTCGCCTGGCAAACGGCCATGTTCCAGACCCGGCAGGATATTGCACGCAAGCAGCTTCGGCTCTTTTATCAGAATATGAAAGTGCCCCCGCTTCCCCCTTTAGGCGATCAGTCCGGGGCAACCTCCCAGAGCGACCAGGATTCATCGATGATGCGCATCGACGTTCCCCTGCCCCTGCCCACGGACATCCAGCTCACCCTGCACACGGGCGAGCCGTCCGCATCGTTTCAAGTCGGCGTCGAGGGCAAAGCCCTGTCGTTTATCGGGGCGTCCTACACCGCCGGCGTTTCGTATTCGGCCAGCGATAACAAATGGATGGTGGGCGACGCCAAGGATTTCCGTCTCGGTCTGGACGCCGGACCGGCGCAAATCACGGGAACCTATCAATATCATGCCTCTAATTGGACCCAGCCCCCCACTTTAGGCAGTGAAATCTCTGCGGATCTTTACATGGTCAAAGGCTCGCTGGGCTACAACTCGAATAACGAATTAAGCGTGGGAGTGGGATACGACCTGGCCAAGACGCCTAAAGCCCTGAGCTTTCTGGCCGAGGCCTCGATTGGTGTACAAGGCCAGGTCTCCGCACCGGTCAAGGTCGAGGGCCTGACACGGGGCAAACGATCGTTAACCGGGGCTTTGAGCAAGCAGGTCGCCAAACTGGTCACGCTGCTGACAAAGCCTGTACCCTGTCCCCATTGCACCGCCAAAGGAGAGATGGACTGCCCGACCTGCGGAAACACGCGTCAAGTGACATGTCCACAATGCAAGGGACAATTAGAATTCGAATGCACGCGATGCGAGGGATCGGGGTATCTATACTGCCCGAAATGCGGGGGAACAACCGTGATTCCGTGCAGCACGTGCCGGGGCACGGGCCAATTGCGTTGCTCCACCTGCGGCGGCAGCGGCCAGGTCACCACGTACGAATCCGAGATGCAAAGCCGCCAGGTTCGCAAGCTCCTCAACGTAGGATTCGATGAGTACGGCCAACCGTTCGAACAATGGGGTTATGAAACCGAATACTATACCGTGCAAGTCCCCAAAAACCAGACGTGCTCCAGTTGCGGCGGCACCGGCGACGGCGGCGTATGCGGCAACTGCGGCGGCGATGGGAAGGTCACCTGCACGTATTGTAACGGCAGCGGAACGGTTTACTGCAATAAGTGCGGGGGCACGGGAAAAGTCAAGTGCCGAAAGTGCCACGGCACGGGAAAAATCACCTGTCCGGATTGCCGCGGCAAACCGATTCAGTGTCCTATCTGTAAGGGCAAAACACAACTCGGAAAATGAGGACCGTTATGAAACGCACTTGCATTCTACTATTCATCCTTTTGGCTATCTGCGGATGCCAGGCCGGGCGGCCTGATGTGAAAATCGGCCCCGAACAGGCCCGAGCCTTAAATCTGGACTTGACCGGAGGCGTCGCCGCAGATTTTTCCGGGGATATCTTCCTGACGACCCCGACCGGCCTTCAAAAGTATAATCCAGGTAAGAAACAACTTGAAAATCTTCTAAATGACACAACCCGGGATATTCAGGATGTGGCTTTAGCCCCCAACGGAGTCCCATTGGCTCTGCGCCCCCAAACGTTGTGCGGCGTTGCAGCCGGTTACCTGTTTGACATCCACTCCCTTCCCGGCCGTGCATTCGCCTTGTCCTGCGATAGAGAATTCGCTTACATTCTCACTCGCGGCGGACGGGGAGCACAACTGATTCGTTATCACCTCACCGGCCCGACCCAGGGCCGCGTTCAGCCGATCCTGGCCACCGAAGACGTACCTCAGGCCTTATGTGCCATACGCGGCGGCTGTCTGGTAACCTCCGGTGGAAATATCATCAAGGTGACAGACCCGACCCCGGGCGACAGTCAAGCCCAGGACCAGGTCGCTACGGCCCTGCTCGTAGCCGTACAGGACCCCATTACCTCGGTCGCGGCGGACCCATCCCGACTCATC
>JAFGTG010000188.1 GCA_016934255.1 Sedimentisphaerales bacterium | reverse complement strand
TTTAATGGAGTCTCAAAATGAAGTTATATCTCGTCCAACATGCCAAAGCGGTTTCAAAAGACATCGATCCGGATCGCCCACTCACCGAAGAAGGACACCGGGACGTTCAGAAAGTAGCTGCATTCATCGAGGCATTGAATCTCGAAATCGATTTCTTATGGCACAGCGGCAAGACTCGCGCCTCCCAAACCGCTAAAGCTTTGGCGGAAGTCGTGAAAGGAAAAGCACAAATCACGGCCCATAGTGGCTTGGCGCCGAATGACGATGTCACAGCCATAAAAGATGAACTCATCTCGAGCGGGTACGATGTGATGATCGTCGGCCATCTGCCTTTTCTCACCAAGCTGGCCTCATTACTTCTGGCTGGCTATGAATCCGCGGGGACCGTAGCCTTCCAGCAGGGTGGCATACTCTGCCTGGAGCAATCTGCCGAGGGCCAGTGGCAGGTCAATTGGATGGTTATACCGGCGCTTCTGCCTTGAAGATGCATGAATCCACTATGAATTGCTAACGTGCTGCTTCGATTTTCTCGCTAAGTTCGTTTATTCCGAATCCTGCATCGATCACTATGTGCTGGTTGTTCGTAAGAACCAGCCACGGCAACGACTGCACGCCCCAGGCGATTCGGGTTTTCTCAACATCGTCCGAAATCATGCCGACGGGGAACGGAACGTTCTTCTTTTGTTTCCATTGGTTCAGCGTTTCTTCGTCGATCTTGGACGCTTGCACCGCAATGATGATGACGTCTTTTGGCTTCAACGAATCAGCTTGTTTGATTATCAGGTTCATGCAATGCCGGGACGGACGCTGGTTCATATCCCAGAAGCAAAAAAGAATATTTTTCCCTTTCGTCTTAGCCGAAGGGAGGTCTATGCCGATATTTTTAAGTTCGGGTAAGGGCTTTTGTATTAAAGAAACATAGGGCTGGTGAGTATTCTCCTGCCCCAGGATAATTTTCACGTCTTTGTCGCCGCCCTGTGCATAGAGGAAACCTGCTCCCCCGGGGCTACTGTCAAAATTCGCCTGAAGCCGGAGGGGACCTTTGCAGATGCGATGAAATGCAAATTGTCCGTTTTCGCTGGTCGCCGTGGTTTTGTCGGGCTGGTCCAAACCCGCTTCGTCGTGTAGGAATATCGGCACGCGTGCCGCCGGCAGACCATTGGCATCGACGACCGTCCCCGAGATGGATACGTCGGCCGTAACAAGTGGAATAGCCTGAACCTCCACCGTTGCGCCGGGTTGGCCTTCAATCGTCACTCTCTCTCCTTTGGGGCCATAACCTGCTGTGTTCACTGACATATAGTATTTATCGTCACTATGTATGGGAGGAATGGCATCGAACCCAAATCCCCCCTGAGAATCCGTTAATACTTCCGCTCCACATTGTGCGAAGTTAAAAACAAGAGAGACTCTCGCAGCCGGGATGCCTATGCCGTTTGGATCGATGATCTTTCCTTTTACCGTTAGGGCCGGACCGAGGATCAATTGGACAGGTTTCTTAAATTCATTCGTCAGAACCAGAGCCGCGAGTGAACGTTTCAGGTCTCTGGCCATGACGTAGATGCCTTGCTTGGCATCGTTCTCATCATACCCGGCCGCAAACCTTCCTTGTTCATCGGTATATATTTGATCGCCGAAAGGATGTAGGATGACCAATACATCTCTTGCCGGTTGTCCGTTGGAATCGACAACGGATCCCGTCAGCACCCGTGATTTTTCCAACTGAACATCTAAATTTGTGATTTCGCCGGTCTTGGTAATAATCGGCGTATTTATCCGCCAAGCTATGTAGCCTTGGCCACTGACATGACCTCGGTATTCACCCGGCGGAATCCGCAGTTCCGCGGTTCCCATCTCGTTCGTCGATACACTTGCCCATCCCGCCTCACCATAAATAGACACACATATCCCGGCTAAGGGGTGTTTCGTGCCGAGCTCACGAACCTTGCACTCAATCAACCCGCCTTTCTCTACCCGCACTGTGACATCATCCTTAAGCCGGTCTGGAACGACATTCACTTCTACGGGTTTTGCGATCCACCGGGCCGTTTCATTTGGCGGAGTGTTTAATTCGATCTTATGTTTACCCTCGGCCAAACCAGAACATTCAAAGACAGCGTTCGCATCGACTTTGATCGTACGGGTACGATAGCGATTCAAGATATCTTCCCGATCTCTATCCGCCTTCACCGTTAGTTCCACATCGCCGACGGGATGATTGGTTCCGACCTCGACAACACGTCCTTTGATGTTGCCTTCCCGTGGAAGAACAAGACGGATATCCGAACGCCACACTTCGAAACCGCAGGCGCTGAGATCATGTGTTGTGAATTTGTATATACTGCCCAACTGAGAGGCTTTGACCCAAAAATCACAGCTTACATCGGCTGAGAACTGATTGAACCGGAACATGCCTTGCGGATCTGTCTCCGTCGTGAACCATTCCTTCGGAGCCATAATTGGACGTTGATTCAAACGGGACATATAGCTGGTAACGGGCAGGGCCTGGACCTTGGCGGCGGATACCGGTTTGCCTGTTGGATCGACAACGGTTCCTGTGACGGTGCACGCCTTTTCCAAAACTAAAAGAAAATGCCCCTTTCCCTTTGTATTATTGCTGTAATTCAAACCGTCCCAGGCTAAGGCCAATCCTTTTTTTCTGGCGACGATAAAGGTGCCGTATTGAGTCGAAACTTTAGCGTGCAGCACAAACTTCCCGCTCCGGTCCGCTTTTACAACCGATGCGATCAAATTCGCGTATTCTTCACCGTTGCGATACTCCTTTTCATAAATGGCCACCTCAGCCCCTTCAACCGGCCTAGCCATATAATCAACGACCTGGCCCTCGACCAAAAACATTTGATTCTCTTTTGCCGGGCTGTACCCATAGAGACAAAAGCATACAAACGCGATAATTAACTTGAACGTCTTCATTTTAATTATTTTTCTCCCAACTGCTTGAGTTTCTTTTCTAATTCGGAGAATGGAAATCCTTCGGCAAACACAACTTGCTTGGGGTCGGTCAGGATCAGCCACGGCAACGACTGAATGCCCCAGGTGAACTTGATTTTCTTGATATCACCTTCGATCATGGCGGAATAGGAAATATTGTTCTTTTTCGCCCATTCATCGAGGACCTTGGAATCCATCTTTGAAGCCTGAACGGATATAAGAACAATTCCTTTGGCCTTGAGTGTCTCGATTTGTTTGGCTAATTGCGTCATACAATGCCGGGATGGACGCTGGTTCATATCCCAAAAGCAAACGAGGATTTTCTTGTCTTCAATATCGGTTGATGAGAGATTGAGTCCTATATCTTTAAGATCAGGCAGAGGCTTGCCAATTAGAGAAGGGGGTTGCGTCTGCACGCGCCGGCCGCGTTGATCCATTTCATAGACGACGATTTTGATATCCTTTGCACCACCTTCGGTTCGAGTCCGTCCGTGAAGCCGTCGGGTCGTTCGATCCCGACTGTTGGCCTGGATATTCAATTGGCCGGGGCAAACATTCTCTATCGTGAACCGACCCTCTGTATCCGTAAACGTTTCCCGCTCCGGCTGACCGTTTCCATAGGCGTAAATCCTGATACCGGAAACCGGCTGGTCGAAATCATCCACCACGATGCCGGAAGCCGATAGATTCGCGAGGGATAGGACCAGGGTTTCGATTTCCAGGCGTTCGTTCGCTGTCTCACTCGTATTTACCTGAACGTATGTCTCGCCATATCCTTCGGCACGGGCGTTCACGGAATATTTGTGTCCGCCAGGAACAGCCCTGATTTCATAATTCCCCTCTTTGTCAACTTTTGCTTCTTCTCGCACACCATAACCCATATTCGATGTCCAAAAAGTCAGAGAAAGTTTCGCGCTCGTAACTCCTTTGCCTTCGGCGTCAACGACCTTGCCGGACAGAATCGCACCCGGCTTAAGTGCGACATCGATCTCACTCGCCGAGATGTCAAATTCTACTGCGGCGGCCAGATTGCGTTCTTTTTGCCTGGCGAGAAGATAGGTGACTTCTTCTTCTCTCATCGATCTCAATCTTTCATCCACCTTGAGCTTAAATGCTCCTTTCGCGTTGGTTATCGTTTCTTTCCCCATCCACGGGCAGGTCGTCACGATGGCATCAGGCACCGGTTTTCCGTCCTGATCGCGAACCATTCCATTGATCCACCGCAGACCGGTGGGTTGGACTTGCTCTCGCGGACGACCGGCGGTCTTCTCATCGAACGATGCGCTTCGAGTCAACTTAAAATTGATCTCACGATTGCCTTCGTCACTCTTCATCTGATCTGAAGTAGCCGACACATATCCCACGGCGGAGACCTTGAGCTGCCGTGTCTCCGGCTGCGTTTCGTCAAAACTTACCTCGTACGTACCTTCAGCGAAACCCACGGGGTCACTCGTTCGCGTTCTACCGCCGGATTCGTACTCGACGGCTATGTCAAAGTTCGGAATAGGTTGTCCGGTTTCGGCGTCTGTAACCCTACCATGCACGCGCAGTTCGCGTTTCATCGTAAAAACGACCTCGTTTTCCGATGACGTCACGATACGATCTCTGAGGCTAAAGTAGCCCTGTTTTAAAAGATGAAACGTCACATCGTTTTGCGGCGCATTTTGAATGTGAGTTTCTCCTTGGTCGTTGGTATCCTTAAGGTAAATCGAATAGTCCCGTTTCTCCGGCAGTGGATCAACGATGGTCCAGACCCCGGGGATTGGTTGGCCGTTCGTATCAACGACACGACAGGAGATACTCCGGCCGCGTTCGAGATGGAATTCCAGGGACTCTGGTTTCAATGGAATATCTATAACTTGCTGGATGGGGGCATAGCCGGGAGTTTCAACAATGATGGACGTTGTTGTCTCACGATAAACGGATGGATCATTTGAGCACATTAGTCGGAAAGTGCCCGATGCATCTGTGGTCACGTATATCGGGGCATAAAATCGTAAGTTCAGCATAACGATCGCCCCGGCGATGGGTCGTTCCCGCTCATCGAGAACGCGACCTGTTAACGCCACCCCTTTTTCCAATATCTCCACGTGCTTGAGCGATCGAGCATTCAGCAGCGCCTCAACCAGAATATGTATATTTTTTCGATTATTACCGCCATAATCAGGATGACTAACCTGTAAGGTAATGCTTTCCTCCTCGCCGGTAACACCATCAATACGCCAACGCCCCTTTCCATCCGTTCGAACGGTACGCATGACGGTTATTCTTCCACTGGGTTCTTCCAAGTAGCTATTAAGATCGACCTCTGCTCCTTTGATGGCCTTGCCTTCTGCATCCTGAACGATTCCCCCCAAGGCCGAGGCGGGAACCATCTCTAAAACGTGACGTTTCGGCAAATGGGTCAACGGTGCTCTTTCAATACCCCAGGAACCGTGGCTGGACCAGGATTTTTGCATCGTGCAATAACCTTGTTTTTGTGCAAGGATGTCGATCATCGAGAGCTTGCCTTTCGCAAGCGTTACATTGCATCGTCCCTGGGAATCCGTATAGTAAAGACTTTTATCTCGTCGTCTTGAAGCCCTTGCTGTAATGGTACTGGCGATGATCGCCGCATCGGTAATAGGTTTCTGGGTTTCCCGATCGACAAGTGTTACTTCGAGCGTATGCGGTGAATCACCAGGGGCGTTCAACTCTTGAGAGGATTCCAGACGAATCCGAAACCGTGTCGCATGTCGGCGTCCCTGATACGTCATCGGATCCAAATCCAAATCCGCGAATCGCATGTTTGTTTGTCCTGGATCGCTGGCTTTTCCTGTGAACACCGTCGGCTCATCTCTGGAATTATGCAACACATTGCCCTTATCGTCGAGTAATTCAACCCTAAGCAACCATGTCGCGTCTTCGACAGGCAACCAACCTATGTGTGCTGTGACGCCCCAGGAATTACCATATCTGGCATCGAAACGAATCCATTCAATCCGGACCAACTCCGGATACTCCGCCGTACCGGCCGCTAATCCAACGGGTAGAGGTTCGAATAACTCAAACCGGCCTTCGTATTCGATGGGAGCCGGCGCCGCATCGGCGGCGATTGTGTTCGCAAAGCCTATAGATATGATAACAACAATGACCGTGCTAATGATTCGTTTATTTTTCCACATTTCCAATCTCCTTGACTTTCTCTTCCAATTCATTAAGATCGAATCCTTCCGCACGTACAACGTGTTCCTTATCCGTTAACATCAGCCAGGGCATTGATTTAACACCCCAGTTAAACCGTATTTTCTCCTCATCACCTGCGATCCATCCCACTGGGTAGGGGATATGACTCTGTTTCACCCATTCATTGAGTTGGCTCTCGTCAATCTTCGACGCGTGAATCCCGATGATGGTGATACCTTTTTCTTCGAGTGACTTGACTTGTTTCGCTGATTGGGTAATACAGTGCCGGGATGGACGCTGGTTCATATCGAAAAAGCAGACCAGCACCATTTTTCTTTTGGCCTGGGCCGGGGTAAAATCAATTTCGATGCCATCCAAATCCGGCAGAGCTTTACTCGCAAGCGATGGGGCATAATCCGATTTGCCGATGACGTCCAGTTCCAGGGCGCCAAGGTCGAGCGGCTCATCACTTCGACCGTTCGGCATTTCGGGAATCGTGAAATGCTGGCTCAACAAACCGATCCTCTCACCTCTGAAGGTTTGAGGTTGCGCGGGAGGTCCGTACGCGTTGACGTACAAGTAATAATCGCCCGCGGGGACATCATCAATACGAAACGTGCCGTCCGTATTAATTTTAAAAGCAATCTGCCGATAGGATCCCTCCGACGAATTGACCCTAAGTCCGTAATCCGTGTGCTGCCAACTGAATTTCTCCTTCAAATAGTCGGGAACCAGAACTTTGCCCGTAACGGGCCGTCCCGTACCGCCAATCATGATGTCCACTGTCTGTCCCGCTTGTACTTCGACGGGTGTGCTATGACTATATCGGCTGCTTCTGTCGTTGATTCTGATCATTCGACTAACCCTTGCCTGACCCGGGGGAACGCGTTCGAAGATAAATACCCCGTTGTCGTCTGTTTGAGTACGGTAATCGTGGTAAATCGTGGGCTGGCTGCGGTCAATGGGGCTATCAAATCCCAAACGTACCGTTTCGTTCGCGACGGGATTTTTCCCAATCAACACTTTTCCCTTCACCGTCGCCCAAGGTTGGAGTCTCAGTTCGGATGATTCGGCTAACTCTGAATCGCTCATTTTTAAATAGCCTTTATCGTGTAGCACGACAATCACGTAAACGTCCGACTGCACGGGGAAAGAGAATCGCCCGTCCTCCTTCGTCTCGATGTACTGGCTGTCGCGTCTCTGTTCGTTCCGGCCGTTACGAATAGAAACCCTCTGGGATGGCGTACAGAGAATCACTTCAGCATCTTCTGCGGGCGTGCCGTCGGGAAGGCGGACAATGCCCGACGGTCCCGTTCCTTTCTCGATGGCAAAATCAATCGTCACATCGCTCTCATCGCTTCCTATCGCACGAGATATTCCCGGTTTATAGCCTTCCGCTTCGATGCGAATCAGGAGAGCGGGGTGCGGTTCGCTGAACTGTATTTCATACTGTCCTTGAGCATAAGCTTTGACTTCATGGCGTTGCCAGTAAATCCTTTGTCCTCCTCCCGAGTCAATCCCGGAAATAATCTTAAACTCCGGGATCGATTCACCCGTCTCGGCGTCAACGACATTCCCATGAACTTTCAATATGTCAGGCATTGTAATCTCAATGTCCTGCTCCGAAGGCACCATACCATAGTTGCGTACACTCATATAACCTTGTTTACCCATATCGATAAGCACTTCGTCGGTCGGCGCTTCGTTCCACTCGAATCGACCTTCCGCATCCGTATCCACGCGCCATTCCAGAGAGCGATGGCCGCGCCAGGTGTCTGCCGCCACAAAAGCCCCGGCTAAAGGATGACCGTTTTTATCGACAATGCGTCCCCGGATCGTGCGTCCCGGCTCAAGGTGGAATTCAAGCGGCTCCATCCCTTTAGCCAGGGTTAAATCCTTTAACTCGGGCGCATACCCTTTGGCTTGAACGGTCAAAACCATCTCACCCGGCCGAACATTAGCAAATTCAAACTGGCCTTCGCTATCCGTCCGGGTGCTTGGATAACTTGAGCCGTGACGATCCGAACCCTGGGCGACCGAAGCTCCGACAATAGGCTTGTCGTTCGCGTCGAATACGCGTCCGGTAAGGGGCCATCCCTGATTCATCACCATCACACCGGTCATATCCCTTAGCTTTTCTATCGGAGGTTTGGGTGTTTTTCCAAACATTTCATCACTGATGTAATCCGGATGGGAAAGTCGAATCCAGATGTCGTCCAATTTAGAAGGGATGATATCACACCGCCAGCGACCTTCTGCGTTCGTTTTCTCAACGTGATCGTAAATGGCAACGCGTTCAATCTCACCCGTGCTGGGTATGAGTAAATGCACACCCACGCCTTCGATGGGAGCGCCTTGCTCGTTATGAACGATCCCCCCGATGCTCGTTCCCCGCTCCAAAGTCAGCGTGTATTCACCAGGAATTTCGGGTCGGCCCGGACCTTTTCGCCAGTAAAGTAGCATAGGCACAAAACTTTCTTTCCTGACCTCTATGCGAATATATTCCGGCGTCTCCTCTCCAAGCTCAATTTTGCACCGACCTTCTTGATCCGTTTTGTCCTCTCGCCGATCTCGCACGATTCGGATCCTCAACTCGGTTTCAGGTATCGGTTCTTGAGTGGCTTTATCTATCACCCGAAGTTCAAAAGCACGTCCATCCTTTATTTCTTTGGCTTGCGCTTTAACGATCGGGATAATCACTGTCGTAACAATCACACAAACCACGACCGTTCTCAAACGACATATTTGATGACTCATTTTGTTCTTCCTTTATTTGATATTGGATCTGGAATACCAACTCATCTCAAACCGTCCATCGGCATCGGTGCGGTCGGCTTTGTTGAAGACTGGCTTCGATGCGACGATCACTCCCGTCGCCGGTCGGCCGTCTTGGGCGTAAACGATCCCCGAAACATGAGGATTGCGGTTCAGGTGAATTTCCTGCCGGGTCACTTTTTCTTTCGTTATCCCTATCGGTTCCGTTTCTTGATAATACGCATATTCATCGCTACCGGCCCAAACTCGACATTCACCCTCCGGCATCCGAAAACGAACCGTCCCCGTTTGATCGGTTACAATCCCTTTATAGTAACCGGAGTGTCGGCCATCATTTGTTTCTTGTGAAACGGTAACGGATGCTCCGTCAATCGGTCCGCTTCGTTTGTCCTCGCACGTCCGAGCATTTCATATCGCAATCGACCTTTCTCGTATTCAGAAAATCCTTCGTAACAGATAACCTCGGCCTCGATGACCGGTCGGGCGTTAAAATCCACGACTTTGCCGTTGCAGGTATATATTTTAGTCTGTTGCCCGAGAGGCGCTGCGGTTAGACACAAGCTCCATATTAGTGCACACGTCCCTCGCATGATTCTTAATCTCCCTTACGAGTATTCAAATTCTTTCGTCGAGTTCGGCTAAGGAAAAACCGTTCGCCTCGACGTTATGTTCTCGATCGGTCAATATCAGCCAGGGAAGCGACGTAACGCCCCATGCGTAACGTGCTTTCTCCGGGTCGGCGGCCATCGCCTTGTCCGAGAAAGGAATGTTGAAATCTCTCATCCATTCATCGATAGTTTTAGTTTCGACGCCGGATGTGTGCACGCAAAGAACCGTGATTCCTTTATCATTTAAAATCCCCGCCTTTTCCGCCAACTTCATGATGTAGTGCCGCGATGGTCGCTGTTGCATATCCCAGAAGCAAACCAGTACTCGTTTATCTTTCGCCTGCTCCGGCGAGAAATTCACACCAATCTCTGCAAATTCCGGCAGCATCTTGCCGACCAAATCCGGCGGCTCGGGTTTGTATTCATACGTTTGCGTCTGCCCCCGCCGACTATCGACGACCTTGACACCCTCATCGAACTTCATCTCAAATAGCTCGTCTGGAAGTTTTTCGTTGATACGAACGTCAACGACCTTCAGATCGGTGCGGACGTCCACATAAGGCTGGCCGGACGTGTCCGTTACGAAGGCATCGCAGCCTTGTGTCACGGGCAGCCAGCAGCCGGGCTTGATCTCCTTATAGTCCGACATCCAGTACTCCACGCGGGGCTTGTTATTTGATAACCACTTAAGACCGTACAATTTGCGGTCCTTGACGCCGACGTACCATCGATAGGATTGGCCGGCCAATCCGCGGGCTTCCCCGATAAGCCCGTACTGGCGGCGCTGGCAGGTTTTGCAGCCGGGATACGTTTGAACGATCACCAGTCCCGGTATCCCCTTGGGTTTCACATCCAGAACGTAGCAATCAACGCCGCGATAATCACAGCGTCCGGTCATCGTGGCATCGTCCTCGCGACCATAGAAGCTCAGGTACTCGTCAATATCCTTATCATCCCACCAGAAGGCGTGCGGCTGCGCCCGGGGCCAGCTCGTA
This sequence comes from Sedimentisphaerales bacterium, assembly GCA_016934255.1. Classification (GTDB taxonomy): domain Bacteria; phylum Planctomycetota; class Phycisphaerae; order Sedimentisphaerales; family Anaerobacaceae; genus JAFGTG01. The sequence continues at coordinate 11,702 of JAFGTG010000188.1, read as the reverse complement.
TTCGAGGCGAGCATATCCTGGAAGTAGCCATGCGGGGTGCGGTCCAGCGTATATTGTTGCTTTCCCTCATACAAAGACGCTTCATGGAACATGAGCTGTTTACCGTCCCAGATTTTCAAATCGCGCTGGCTTCCGTGTTGGTCGTTGAGCAATCGCACCCGGGATTCGTCGATCGCAAATTCATGGATCGCCGTCGTGGTGGTCTTGAGTTCGGGAAAATGGTCTGCTTCGAGCGGACCCGTTGGATATTGTTGCCTGAGTTCGGCGCGTCTTGCCGCCAAACCCTCCGGCGTTTTCGTCGATGTGCTCTCAATGCGGATATACAAGCTGTCGATGACATGAAGCCAATTTTCCGAGGCCCGCGCGGCTTGCACCAATCCCGCCGCCGTAGGCTCGCTACTCGCCCTTGATGAGCATAGCACGCATAATATGCAAGCGGACACGATCATTGCATGGAAGCTTTTAGCGTTTTTCATCGCTCATCTCCTTGATTTTCTCATCAAGCTCATTGAGTCTAAAATTAGTGCACCGGATCTTATGCGTGTGGTCTGTCAGGATCAGCCAGGGCAATGAACGGACACCCCATGCGAATTGTGTTTTCTTCTCGTCACTCCGAATCATTCCGACCGGGAAGGGAATCTTGTATTTTTTCACCCATTCATCAAGCTTGTTCTGGTCCATTTTTGAGGCTTGCACGGCGACAATAATGACATCTTTTTCTTTCAACCGCGCATTTAGTTTGGCCAGTTGCGTGACATAATGTCGGGAGGGGCGTTGCTCCATGTCCCAAAAGCAAACGAGTACTCTTTTACCTTCGATATCCCCCGGAATGCCCAGGGCTTTGATATCGGGCAGGGGCTTTCCGATAAGCGAAGGCGGCCGCTTCGGTTGAAAACTTGTCGAAGAGCCCCTTTGGCCGATGGCAATCCGAACGTCCGTCGCTCCACCTTCGGTTTCGATCGAGCCATATATGTGTGAGGAGGAATCGTTTTTGTTGGCGCTGATCTGGATTTTTCCCTCACAAACATTCTCCAGCGTGAATTGACCTTTCGCGTCTGTTCGGGTGTGGTTGCGTGGTTGATTATCACCATAACAAGACACATCCGCGCCGGAAACCGGCTTCTCGTCACTATCCACGACCACACCCGTCACAGATAGATTCGCCACCGATAGGGTTATGGGTTCCACGTTGAGTTGTTGGTTCACGGCCTGATCGGTCTCCGCTTGGATTTGGTACCGACCGAAACCATTGGCGCTGGCTTCGATACTGAATTTGCTTTCCGGCGCCAGGGCTTTGATTTCATAATTGCCTTCGGCGTCGGTCATCAGGTTATGTTCGATAGATGAACCCCATCTTGGCCCCCGAATCATAATCAGCAATTTTGCATTGGCAATGCCTTTGCCATCAGGATCCATGACTTTTCCGGCGATAACGACGCCGGGTTTTAGGGTGATATCGACGGTGCGCGTGTTCTCATCAATTTCCAAAGCCGCCGCCAAATTGCGTTCTTTATGACGGGCAAGAAATATCATCGCCGGCAAGTCAGGACTATGCCAACTGCCCGGGTCCCAACTGACCTCGAAATTTCCTTCTGCATCCGAAACTGTGTCCTGGCCGCTCATCGGACAGACTTTCATCGTGACACCTTCCACGGGCCGGCCCTGATTATCGCTGACCCTACCGGTTATTTTCGGCATGCCGGAAAGCTGATGTTCGACGCGAACTGTTTTGCCATCCTCGACCGTGATGATTTCCTCCTCCAACCTTACTCGCGAATATCCCTGCTTATTTATGTAAACAATTCGATAGTCTCCCGGTAATAAACGAATCCGGGCAATCCCGGCTTTATCCGTCTGGCCCGCAGAGCCGGTGTCGCCGCCGGACGGTTGCACGGAAACCGTCGCCTGGTCGATGGATTGCTTGCTGATGGAATCGGTGAGTAATACTTCCAGGAGGCCGCCTTTCATTAATTCTACCTTCACGCCGCTTTTCGTTTTGCCCGCTTCCGTGACAACATCCACGGGTTCGGATATCCAATCCGCTTCTTGGTACGGAAGAGAAGCCATCTGCAATAAATGCTGGCCGGGTGCCAAACCATCGATACAGAACGTTCCATCTTCTTTGGAAACGACTGGGTCCATACCGAAATTAGGTCGGTTCTGGTCTCGTATGGCCATTAAGCGGATGCCGCCAATTGGTTTGCCGCTTGCCTTCTCAACGACGATACCTTCGATTTTCGCCCCGGCGGGCTGGGTGATTTGAATATCGGTTCGTCCGCTGGAGTATTGCAGAGATCCTCCCTGGAAATTCTGAGGATCGAACGTGCTGATCGTAGCCCGGCCCGGTTTCTTGACGACGAACTCAGCGGAAGCCTTGTCGGGAATGCGATCGACGGTGAATTTTCCCTCGGCATCGCTCCGAGTCGTCAGCAATTCAAGCGACATGTTGCCGACGATGTATTGAGGCTGTCCATCGGTTTGAATCCACATAAATGAAATACCGACGTCGGCGTCACTGATGGGTTTTCCGTGTTCGTCAACCACAATCCCGGCCAGAACCTTCGGCGGACCGAGTGCGATCTCAACATTGGTATTCTCACGTAAACGCCAGTTGGCCCACCCAAGCGCCAGCCCTTCTTTGTCTGCCAGGATAATCGCCTGCTCCGAGTAAATGCTGTCGCCGATCGCGCTTGTGAGTTCAAAATGACCCTCGGTGTCGGTCGTGACCTCTTGAGTGCACTTCAAATTGTACGAAAGACTTCCAAGCTCGATTTCCACTCGATACAGTTTGACTTTCACATCGGCAATGGGATCGTCTTGTTCGTCAAGAACCTTGCCGGTACAAGTGATTTGTCTCTGTTTGCTCTCAGTACTCCGGATTTCGGCGGCACTCATATGAATGATCGCCACACCAATACATAGAACTACCATCCAACATTGACGCATCATAACCTTTCTTCAATATTTTTCTCGTTTATTGATGTTTTACCTGTTTTGTCTACGTTGTTATTTTCTTTTTTCGAGCAATCAAAGCGACGGCCGCGATCACAACGGCCAAGATCACCGCAACCGGCAACCAGTTGCTCTTTGTTTCTCGTTCTTCCGTACTATCCGTTGGGGCTTCAACTTGTGCTACGACGGATGGAAGCTGGCCGGAAAATAATCCCGCCACCTCCGCCTCGGACAGAGGATAATTATAGATTTGCACATCGTCCATGAGTCCATTGAACCAATACAGATCGTCAAAAGGCTCCCGACCGATCATCAATGTTCCACCCGAAGGGCCGAGCATGTTTTGGATTGCCAATTCCCTGTCCAGTTTTCCGTTCACATACGTTTTGATCGAATCACCAAGGCAATACGTTCCTACAACGTGATACCAAACATTGGGATCCAGGACCGTTCCACCCTCGACGTACCTGTTCTGCACGGCGACATTGCCGGAATCCCGGACTTCCAACTCAAGCTTATTATTAAAGATGGAAACCTTGAAGCCGCCGGAGAGGTTGTCCTGTTTGCTGATGATCTTTTGATCCTGAGCGGGTCCGGCAAGCTTGATCCACGCCGATACTGAAATGGCATTAATAAGGCTCATACTTTCACGATATCCGCAATCGATGTAATCATCGACGCCGTCGAACGACAATGCGCCGCCGATTCTACCACCTTCCGGCTGCCATTGCGGACCACCGATGAGCGTGCCGCTTACGTTGTTCCCGGACGCATCACTCATGGTTTCGCCTTCGGTCTCGTCAAACTTCCACCACGCCACCAGTTGACGTTCTTTTTGAGAGATTTCTACGGGCGTCAGCGCCAGCATTAATGGCTTACTTACGAACTTGAACGGACCCAACGGTTCCAGGTTAAAAACGAGCGTTCCTTTGAGTTTCTTAAGCTCTCGACGCGAGAGCTGACATTCGGCGCCTCATTGATCCGGGATCGGATAAAGTTTTTCATACGTTCCCTCCTTATTCGTAACCTTCATTTTCCAGAGATTATCAATATCTCGCCCGCTGGAGGAGATTCTCACATATTCTCCCAGCGAGCCCTGCAGACTTTTCGAGAAATCATAGGTATCACCGTTCAAACGTGTGCTCAATCCCGCATTCACCGGCTCGCCGATCTCCAAAGATGTCTCGGCGCCCTCAGCGATTTCAAAATCCCCGCGATCACTAAAAGAGCTTCCCCGCAATGTCCAATCTTGACCTTTATCATCTTTACGGTCGATCTCCCAATGGTCGATGCGATAAGTTCCGACCAGAAGCTTGCCCACTCCATTGTCCGGCTCCAGCATGAACATTCCGTTCTCGCCGCCTACGGTCAATTCTGTGATCGTTTCGGGAACGCGAATTGTGCCAAATTCCAAATTTTCCGCTTTGGCCAGTTTGATAAAGGCTCCATCGCGAGAAATCTCGATATTGTAGAAGATATTGTCGATTTCGATATAATCGCCCACCCAAACCATTTCGGGTTTCCCCCTTTGGCCGACTTGGATCCGGTCGCAATCACGACTATTGACAGACTTGTCGTTAAATGTTCCATTGGCGTTGTGGTCGATCAGCGTGCAATACTTTTTCCGGCCATCGACTGTAATCTCCCCCTCATACCAGCCGCCCGAATAGATATACAGCCGCCTGTTCCGCTCGTTATAGTCAAAGAATCGGAAGTTCAAATGATACGTCACCGGCCCGTCTTCGACCTCGAAAACCACTTTCACGGGACCGAAATACGTATAATACCGCTCGGTCTGATAGGCTTTAACAACCTCTTCGTCGTCGAGATGGCCGTTCCCGTTGGAGTCGATATATAACAAGTCCAGCTTTCCCTGTTCGCTCGACCGGTCCAGAGCGATCCACAGGCCGCGGGCTTCGACCATCGGCGTGGACCACCGGACGAAAAACGGCTGATGCGTCTTAAATTCCGGCAAATTAAGACCTTGCGGCTTGTCTGTGGTCGCATTTTGGGTTGTGTATCCCATTTCAGGCATCATATGATGTGCATCGCGCTGCGAATGATACTGGAGCCATTGCTCTTCTTGCGCTGCAGTTACGAATGCAGGAACGAAGAGGTAAATCCCTATGACGAATGGAATGAAGATATTCTTTCCCATTTTATTTGACCTCCAAGTACTGCTCATGTTAGTTGAAACGAAAGCCTATGTTTCCGCATGTTAGACAAGACGCGAATCTCAACCAAATGTTACAGTTTTTCACTTGTTTTACCATATTTTTCCTAATAATTGTCATTTTTGACCGGCGATTTGAGCTATCTTGTTGTCCATTTCATTTAACGCAAATCCTTCTGCCACAACCACGTGATTTTTGTCCGTAAGAATCAACCAAGGCAGTGACTTGACGCCCCAGGTGAAACATGTCTTTTCCTCCTCCCCCTGAATCATTCCCACTGGAAAGGAAATATCGTTCTTTTTCACCCATCTATCAAGTGTTTCTTGATCCACCTTTGAAGTCTCAATGACCAGGAGCATTACACCTTTGTCGTTAAGTTCGGCGGTTTGTTCGGTAAGTTGATTGATACACCGACGGGAGGGGCGCTGATTCAGATCGAAAAAGCAGACCAGGATCATCTTGTTGTCCGCGTTGATTTGTAGCAGATCAATTCCCACTTCCTTTAATTGAGGTAGGGATTTGCCTTTGAATGAACGCGGCTGTTTCGGTTTTAAACGTGGAGGCGATGACTTTTCACTGACGACGAGCCTGATATGGGTCATCCCACCCTCGGTAGCGACAGAACCTCTCAATCGCGTTTCACCATCTTTGACCGCAAAAATTATGATGTTTCCGGCACATACTTCCTCAAGTGTAAATCGTCCGTTCGCATCCGTTTTTGTATGCCGAAAAGGCTGATTGATGCTGGAGTTATTAACGACGGCATCGGCGACAGGTTTCCCTTTATCGTCCACCACGACGCCTGAGACCGAAAGATTCGCCTCGGCCAATGTGATATTTCCCAGATCAAGCGTATCGTCCACGGCATCCTCCGTGTTGATTTGTTCGGAACGACGATTGCCGTATCCCTTCGCTTGTATCAGGAGATTATATTCATGGCCGAGGGGTATAGCCTTGATTTCGAATTTTCCCTCTTCGTCCGTCGTTGCCTGTGCACGTGTAGTGGGTTGGCGTTGTGCTATGGACCAAATCCAGTCTTTCCGGAGTTGCACGTAAAGTTTGGCTCCCATAATACCATTGCCGTTCGTATCCGTCACTTTTCCGTAAAACATAACGCCCGGTTTTAGCCGAACATCTACGGTCCGTGTCCCCTCAGAGACGTCCACCGCACACGCCAGATTACGTTCTTCATATCGACAGAGTAAGAGTAAATCCGGTTTATCGCCGCCGGACAGGTTGGGTAATCCATACGTAACCTCAAAATGTCCTTCGGCATTCGTAACGGCTTCCGTTTGATTCTCCGAAGGCCAGACGATGAGTGTAGCGCCTTGCAATGGATTGCCTTTTTCATCCCGGACGACGCCGGTTATCTTTAAATCGGGAAAAAGTGCATAGTCGAAGTGTTCAGTCTTACCATTCTCGATAATGATCCTGCTTTCAATCGCCGCAGTGGAGTAGCCTTGCTTATAAACACCATCGAATAACGCATATTCGTCGGGCATCAATCGCATCCGTATCACTCCACCTTTGTTGGAAAGTTTGTAGCGATATTGGGTATCTTCTTCATTGATAATGCTTATACCGGCTTTCTCGATAGGTTTTCCCGTGATGGCATCCGTAATCACGGCTTCAAAAATACCGCCTTTCATCACCTCGATTTTCACCTTGCTGATCGTTTTGCCTGCTTCAGTCATTATTTCTACCGGCTCGGAAACCCAATCCGCCAGTTTGTTGGCGGGTGGTAGAAGTTCGATTTTGTGTTTACCGGCGGTAAGAGAACCGATACGCTAAGTCCCATCATCCCTTGAATGGAAAGGATCTTGGGCCCAACGATTCAATTCTTCCTTCACGATCAGTCTAACGCCGGAGACCGGTTTTCCGGTTTCCTTTTCCACAACAACACCTTCGATTCTTGCTTCCACGGGCATCAATAGCTTGATGTCTTTTTGTCCAACCGTAAAATTCAGCGGAGTACTGTTCTTGTAAGTGTTGATTTTAGCGCGGCCCGTTTTTGCGACTACAAATTCTGCTTTCGCCCAGGCCGGCAAACCGGTGAATGTGAATTTTCCATCGATGTCCGTTCGGGTTTTGAATAGTTTCGACGCTAAATGGCTCGGAAGCCATTGGGCATTTTTCTCTTCCCCCATCACCATCAGGTAAATGTTCACGGCAGCGTCAGGTATCGGTTTGTCGTTTTCATCGACCACTGTGCCGACCAATGTAACCGGCCGGCCTAATACAATCTTAAAATCCGTATACCCTTTTCGCGTATTCCAACTGGCCCAACTGAGCGAAAATCCCTCTTTCTCAGCAATAATACACCCATTTCGGTACGAATCGTTCGTTTTCGTGTCTTTAAATGAAAAAGTACCCGTTGTCCCGGTTTGCGACTCGCCAAGTAGTTTCGGATAATACGTGTAGTTCACTTCATCGTATATGATCTCATACAAGCTTACCTTGGCCCCGGTGATGGCCCGGCCCTGTTCATCGACGACCAATCCGGTAAAACCGGCCTGCTCAATCTCAATGCTTTTGGTATTGAAGGCCCGTATCGGATTCGTAAAAGCGCTCAGCATCAGCCCGATACATAGAATCTCTAATTTATTTTTGCGCATAATATCTCTCCCTCTCCTTTATAACACCTTATGATTGTCTATTTACCTTGATTTAACTCGCGGCTTTTTTCCTGAACGTTACCACTTCGTCGGTGATCTCTGAACCCAATAGATGGAGTACCCGTAAATTGGGCATCGATGCCAAATGTTCCAGGCCTTTATCGGTGATGGGATTACAAATCGAGTCAATACGCTCGACGGATTTCAACTCGGCGATGTAAGCAAAGTCTTGATCGCTAATATCCGCCTCGTATAGATTGAGTTCTATTAAATCGAGATCCACCAGGGATTCGCGCAAAACCGACTCGGGCAGGGAACTACCTGCAAAAAATTTAAGTTTCGTATTTAAGGGCAGTAGCACGTCGCCTTGGGCATCGTACGATTTACGAGAACGGGGGCCTGATTTTTCATCTATTTCATGTATGATTTTCCCAACGGATCGGTCCTCCGGGAAGTGGACGATGCGCATATTCGCTATCGTGTCATTCTCACTTAACGAGCCAAGAACCGGCTCGGCCGGAGCAAACAGAATTGTGCACTCGATAAGAAAGATGCAGGTTATACTTTTCATCTTTCAAACCTCCAAATCAATTGAGCTTGTCGGTCAGGTTGCTAAAGATACGGCAGTCCGGTAACGCTTCTTTTAACACTTTCAGCCCGGAGTGAGTTATCTGTGTCTCACGCACGTCCAGTCTCTTTAGCGAGGTCAGGATTGAGAGATACGGTACAGCGTCGTCGGTGATCGCAGAGCTGTTGAGTGTTAAATACCGAAGTCCCGAAAAATTCACCAGGTGATCAAGGCCCTCATCCGTGACGATATAGAGATTCTCCAGATTCTGAAGTTTTGACAGATGGGCCAGACCCGCTTCTCTAACACCATGACTCAGCTCGATGCACCGCAACCGGCTCATATTGGCCAGATGAACCAGTCCCGCATCCGACATGAGCGGTCCCAGGCTTAAAATTTCTAATTGTGTGAGTTTGGCCAGGTTAGCCAGGCCGACGTCGGTGACACCATGACTTAGCCTGAGACAACGCAACTGACTCATATTGACCAGATGAGCCAAACCCGCACCCGAAATATGCGGTCCCAAGCTTAAACTTTCCAACTGTGTGTGTTTTGCCAGGTTGGCCAGGCCGGCATCTGTGATACGTGTCTCGCCGATTTGCAGATCTCTAAGGCCTTGCATTTGGCTCAGATGAACTGTTGCACCATCATCAATCTTCGTACCATACAGACACAACTCATTGAGTGAAGGAGTGTACCTTAAAAATGCGACACCTTCATTCGTGATCGGTGTATTCGTGAGCTTGAGCGACGAAAGGTGTTCCATTCGAGAAATATATCGAAGGCTTTCATCCGTAATTGAGCAACCCCCTAAACTAAGACTCTTCAACTGTTTTATACAGGCAACGATTGCCACACCTGGGTCAGTGATCTGGGTATTGTCGATGAGCAACTTCCATACATTCGGCATTGTCGTTAGGTATTCGAGTCCCTTATCGGTTATGGGATTGTGACTTAAAATGAGTCGTACAGCAGACTTGAGCTGCGCTATATACATGAGATCCAGATCATTAATATCCGCGCGAAATAGAACCAGTTCCACCACATTGAGATCCATCAGAGATGAAGTTAAAACCGATATCGGTAAGGGCTTTCGTAACATTGAATGGAATTTAAGCTTCATATTCATGGGCAATAGTACATCGCCTTTTGCGTCATAAGTTTGTCGTACATAGCGCCCCGAATGATCCCTTTTTTTCGCAATGATTGTTCCCACGGATCTTTCATCCGGGAAATGGACAAGGCGCATATTCGTCATCTTACTATCCTTACTCAATGAGCCTATAAACGTCCCATTCAGCACAAGCTGGAGAGTTGCCATGAAGAGCAGGAGATGTGCCTTTTAAGACATTTTGCTTACTCCCGTTATGCCGTTTATTATTCTGCCGGACCGTTAGCCCGTTTCTCACTCGCGGTGTACGTCACGATGCGTATTTCTGGAGACAATAATACACATTCTTTCGTACTTTTGTCAAGCTTCTTTTTTTGTTACATCTTGTCGTTTATGTCATTAATGAACTTTTGAAAAATTGAAGTTAGGCATATATTATTTCAGAAAATCGGTTTCATGATTTTCTGAAAATAATCGACGACCAAATCATAACTTGTTGTCCCATTCGACATTACACGTCGATTTTGAGAAAGAAAAAATCAAGAAACAAGATTTTTTCTTTCCAAAAGTATGCCTAACTTCAATTTTGCAAAACTCCTGTTATTATGAAGCATTCGCTGGATATGAAAGAAGCTTTATTGGCCCAGGCTTCCCCGGACTAAATGAGCCAGCCACAGTATCCCCAGGTAGGGATGTGAAAAAGCCTTAGGATCGGTCGTTGTGGCTGGCTCCGTAAATTCGTTGCCGGCATGGTCAATGTCCTGAAGATATGAAAATTCCAGAAAACCCTGCGTTTCGGCTCCTACCTTGAATCGAATATCTCGGATCACATCGTTTTCCATATCGATGGCATACAGGAGATCCATGTCACGATCCCGTTCCTCAAATAGGAGGGTAACCAGGACGTAATCCTTATTGTCCATCCGTTTGGACTTGAACCAAATGTGCTGTTCGGCGGCGTCCCGTCGAACGACATCGGCGGCGTGCAGACCCCTCCACGGGCGGGCCAGACCTTTGAAAAAGGTGCCTGGCGGATAGGTAAGGGTCGTTCCATCGGCTCGACGAATGCAGGCGCCCCGGCGAGACTCGATGATTTCGAGGTCGTCTCCAATGTTGAGGACCATCCAGGCCGGGTGATCTTGTACGGCCTTGTAGAAAAACGGGATGCATCCTCGACCGGTAATGGCCTTTTCATTCACTTTGCCATTGACGCTAAAATAGGTCCAGCCTCTTTTGTGCATCTTGTCGCGTTCGTCGATGACAGGAGTGGTCGCCGGCCAGTCGTATTGGAAGTGTTCGGCGCCGACGGTGTTGTAAAGATAATTCGTCTCGAATTCCGGCGCATTGATGAAACGATAGTCCACAAGGCTCGACAGTAACCCGTTATTCGGATCGCGGAAATATTCGCTAAAACCTCGCGGTTCGCCCTCGACGAAGGAGAGAAAGTCGATGAATTCCTGACTATCGGTCGGCAAACGCCGGACGCGCAGATTGCTCCAGCAGACGCGGCAGTTATTGATATGGATCACATGTGTTTCGCTGTCGTAATAATAGTTCGCCTCGGCGTCCTGGAGCCAGGCGCAGAGCTTTTCTTCCATCAGCGGCGTCCACCGCTGCATTCGCATCAACATCGGCCCATCCACACCCTCCGGCAGATAAAACCAGTGCTCATAAGCCCCTTTGCTATTGAGGCTTGAAGGATCGGCGTTCGGATCCGGGTTGTGCAACTGGATGGTGAAGTGAAAGCTGTTAACGTCGGCCCTTTGGAAGGTCGGTGGAGGTAATGGCGAGGGTGATTCCGACAGATGTGACAAACCGCTGATGACGGCCAATATAACGGCTATGACCGTCATGATCGCAATACCCAGTCGCGAGCTCACGGTGCCGAGAATCGCCGCGGTCGGGCCGACCTGCGTCGCCGCAGCGGGAATCGTCATCGTCGATGAGGTTGGCTCAATCGGAGCCGTCAATCTGCCGAATACATCGAGGCATTCTAATAATAAATCCCTTTTCAGAATCGTCGTTGAGGCGGCTTCGACGGGAGCCGAAAGGGTGCCGAAAAAACCGATGCCCGCCAATAACATGCCTTTTTTCAAACCTTGATGGCCTAATTGTTTCCGAAGGGCCTGCTTGGCCCGGTAGAATAAAACGCGGGCTCCCACTTCCGTACAGTCCATAGCCATGGCGATATCCGAATAGGATAACTGCTCGAAGCAACGTAGGGATAATACCGCCCGATACTGATGCCTCAACTGCTTCATTGCCACCATGACCTTTTTCGA
>JAFGTG010000187.1 GCA_016934255.1 Sedimentisphaerales bacterium | reverse complement strand
TTGTTGATTCATTGCCTGTTGAAGCGAACATTCTTCCCGATATTCGGGCGAGGGCTGGGAACGAAGGTCTTCTGGCTTATCACATTTATTTTCGTAAATCCTTTTTTAACAATGTTTTACGTAATATTTGGAATATTTTTCAAGGCTGATGAAACGAATGTGCGAAAAATCCATGTCAGGGGGGCGATATGCCTGGTGCTTGTCTTGGTCGTTATCGGCGTTTTTAAAATCCCGAGGCCGAACAGGCCAAAGAAAGATATCACAATCCTCCGAACCGGTCAGAAGGAGGAGAAGGAGGGCGGGTTTCATGTTGAGGCGGGTGTTCTCGAAGCAAGCAACAACATTACGACTACGACGTCAAGTTCTACGAGCGGCCACGCAAAATTTGTCGCCGAGTCAGTCATTATCCAGAGCGAGAGCGACCATGTTTTGATTGATAAAGTCTGCCGATTCGTACAAAAGAAGATGGTTGAGTTTCCTTATGTTGAACGGGTCGAATACTGGCCTTTCGGTGTTGAAATGGAGGATCCGCTCAGCCGGGCGGATATTATCGTCGTGGTCGATGCCAGAAAGATATCCGAGGGCGGATTCGGGATGGATCATAAGCTGGAAGCGGATATATCGTGTTATGTAGGAACCGACCCGGTTCAGAAAAACCACCATTCAACTTATCACAATTCCCCGCCCCTTATAGATTTTTCGATGGATAATCATCTCGAACACCGAAGTCTTTTCAAAGGCTTCGAAAGCGGTCGGGCGAAGTACAAGCAACAATCGGAAAATATCGGCCAGCAGTTCGTCCAGGCGATCACGAAACAATTCGACCAATGGATCGAAAAGCACGGCCTGTTGCCCGAATTGCCGGAGTATATGTTTGGCGGAGAGGTGACCGAGGTGGAATTCGAGTTTCTCAAGAAAAGGAATGCCAGGCGGCTTCACCACGGTGTCGGGCTTTTGACGAACTGCCGGATCGTGTGGAGCTACGAAGACGAGCGGGCCAATGACGCGGTGTTTAGGGAAGTCCGCGAACTCCTTCGGGAAAAGGGATGGCGAGGTGGCGATCAATTAGACATCGAGAGCAAACACAAGCGTGAAAGCTTCACGATGGACAAAGGGGACGAGCGTTTACAAATCTTCCGGATGAGGGGACGCAGTGATATCGGCGGTATTCTTTACGGCGATGCAGAGTCACTTGAGAAAAAGTTGCCGATGGTTGTAGATTACGTATCGCTTTTCACGAATGAGCAGATGAATGATGTTTTAGGAAAACTATTCGCTTCCGAGGCGGATATCGATACGAAGCTGATATTCGAGAATCTTGCTTCCGATGAACGCGTCAAGCAACTCTTGCTGGACTCCGTGGAGTCTCAGCAAGTCAAAACGATGGATGGGTATCTCCTGGTCGGTCGATACTATGCCGACAAAGAGCTGATATCCAAAGCGAAGGACGCCTTGATGATGGCGCGGGCTCTGGGCCGGGCGGATCGCGAGCATAATCCCGCTGAGAATGAGATCAAGGAATTGGCGAAGAAGATCGGCAATGAGTCGCTTATTAAGACGGATATTGGGATCGAACATTATCAGCGCGCCGGGTTTGTCGATATCTCAACGATAGACGACGGTGCCGTGTACGAACGTGCGGTGGATGAGCCGTTGATGTTTTATACCGTTCTAAAGGAAAAAGAAGGCGACAAAGAAACCGATATCAAAACCGTCGTTATACGTATCTGTAAACTCGCCGGCACGGAAGACGAATATGAAGTCGAGAAAATAACCAAGCAGCGAAACACGTCAAGTCACGGTAAGAATGGCCTGGCCGGGAGTATCTTTATTGATGACTCATTGGGCCAGAAAGATTCGTTGCGATTGGACGTTGAAAAACGTGAGGCCGGAAAATTCAAACTCACTGTCCGAAAGAAATAATGAGCTCTCAACGTCGTCACCGAGAATAGCCTGCATTGGTATATCAAAGACCGCATCCTGAGTGAAGCCAAGCCGATATGAGAAAAATGGATCAAGAGCTACAACAATGCTTCTATGTAATTTTTTAATTCCGGTAAATCATCTTCTACGACCGACCATACCACATCCAGATCGATCCCGAAATAGCTATGAATTAAGACATTTCGCATCCCGACAATTTTAGACCATGGAATATCGAGAAGTCTTTCCCTGTCGTCTCTCATAGGGGTACAGCTTGATTGAGAACCGCCTCGCGGATTCGCTCCCGAAGACCTTTTTCAGTGACCACGTCAACCTTGCGTCCGAATAGCTCTTGTAAATCCATGAGCAGGCCGCCTATATCGAGAAGGCTGCGTCCTTTTTCCATATCCACCAAAAAGTCGATATCGCTTTTTTCATCGGCGGTTTTGTTCGCCACGGAGCCGAAGACGCGCACATTCAACGCGCCATGTTTGGCCGCTAAAGCAAGTATCTGCGCTTTATTGTTCGCGATTATTTCCGGGATACCCATATGCAATACCTTACCGATTTAACAGGCGACACATACAAAGTGTATGTCGATGTGAGGAGGATGTCAAATTGAAATCAATCAACGCCCGTTGAAAGAAATTGAATTTTAACGAGTGTTTTTGAAGGATGGTAAAGGAGTGATATTAAGAACAATAGTATGCGAGCAGGAGATGCTCGACGTTGCCTACTGCGAAGTGCACGGCAAACCCTACGCCAAAACCCAAACCTGTCCCGATTGCCAAAAGCAAGCCGAAACGGATATATATAATAATGCTTACGACCAAAGCTTGTTTTTCCGCCGAATCCTTCCTGCGTATTAGGTCCTATGCTGTTGGGAATAGTAAGTTAGTATTTTTGCCAGTTTGTTCACACGTTTTAGTTGAAAATTATCTGTCTAAGTTTCACCCGAAAAGCTCCATCTGCTCAGGTATAGGTTGATGAGACAAAGGAACACGATGTCTGGAAATCTCATATAGCCGATCAAGAATATCTTTCGCCGCATCATCTATGCTATCGATTGTTGCTTTAAGGTAGTTCGACACTTCGCTCGCACTCCGGCCTGGACATAGTTCAACTAAAAATTGGCTTATAAGCAGAGTTTTCATATCATTCATTGAAAACCTGCGTGGTTTCTGTAAATATTGCTCAGCTTTGTTGCGGGCCTTTTGCACTGCCCGCTTGTATGCCGTTTTGTCGTCTCGGAAGTCTCTCTGATCGAAATGTTCTTTTCGGCAAACAAGAATCATGTCTATATCAATTGGTTCTTTCGTCTTTGATTTCGGCGTTGCAACAGACATTTCTGATTTCACTGGGTGAGCGTTAAGAAAATGAAAACCTGCATCCATAGTGGCATCGCAAAGTGAGAGCCAACCGTCTTGTCGTGAGTGGTGGTATGTAAAAACCAGAAGGCCTTCATCTTTGAGTACACGATGACATTCGTAAAGAACAGCTTTGAGTTTTGTCGTGAAACAAATAGAATCTGCGTCTTGAACTTCATCGCTTTGCCTTGTGGTTTGCGGCGTCTTGGCGTTATCTGTTGGACATAGTTGCTGCCAAGCGTAAAAGAAATCAGCCAGCTCTGAATAATGCACATTATCAAAGAAAGGGGGATCAGTGACCACGTAGTCAACCGAGTGATTCGGAAGACCTGTCTTGTGTGAGCTGCCACAGGAGAGGAAGATTGAATGTTTGGGAAGCGAATTGGAATTAGGCCAACCAGATTCAACTTTACCTTTAAATGGAGGACTGCAACCAAACATTTTGGAATTCGATGGCATGGTCCTTAGGGAAGTTGGCAATACCTCAAAAGGTTTCTGTTGATATTCAATACATCGCAACATTTTAGTTTTGAAAAGCGTTGAGAAAGCACCTGAGCTTTTTTCTGTGCCCCAAACATTTGCTTCAATCGGAGTGCGTTCTGGTTTAAGGATATGGTGAGAGAACATGTGGCGAACTGCTCCGGTTCCTTCCCCCTTATACGAAGCAAACATATTGTTGAATTCCAGTGTACTAGAAAAGATAACAAGTAAAGGCAGCCGGATATTTTCATCTTCAATCGCGGTTATAGCTCGATGGAGAACTCCAAGAGCTAGGAGTTGTCTGTCATTGAAGAATTCTCGCCAAAATCTGTAGCCGTAATTGAGTACTTGACGCGTATTGTATCCGTCAGTAATACGGAGGTTGGGTATTAAAGAGTTTTCGGCTTTTAATTGCTCAGATGCTTTGTTGTATGCTTCTATGTCATCATCAGTTGTAGCAAGATATACTTTCTGTCCGTTCGGTTTAAGGAGAAGTTTTGCATATAAACGATGCTTTGGAGGTTTTCCTGATGCACGTATTGTTTTAGCAATGGGGAATGTAGAACTGCAATAAGGACAAACGGCGTTTGTATTGTGCGCTGGACCTTCCTGAGGATTAAAATGTTCACTGCATCTGGGACAGTGTTCTTTTGTTGCGCCGTATGTGGAAGGAAATACATGGCCACAGGCTGGACAGATCACTTGGGTAAGCGAGTTACGTGATGGGGAGGCATTTCGTGCAATAACATACGAGGAAAAAAGATCGACTGTACGTATACATTCGGGACAAGCAATTGTTTTAACCCAGAAATAATAAAGAACATCACAATCAATGTTTTTTGAATCTCTAGCTTTATACAAATTTCTGATTCTCTCGGATACCTGGAGTTCAACATGATGGAAAGCATCTATAATGTCATGTTTATTAAGAGATCCCAAAGCAACACGCACTGCGCGAACAGCAACAGGATTTATTTCACGCCCTAAAGCTATATACCCAAGCTTGTGTGCTTCGCCGATTGTAGTACCGGATCCCATAAATGGATCAAATACAACTTTATCTGTGAAATCATGGCTCTGATAGAATTCCTTTTCGAAATCGGCACTAGGTATATTTTGGCAGCCCAGGAGAATGCCACGAAAAACTGAACCCAGACGTTTTGCCCACCACTTGTGGACGTGATATAGAGGCCGATATATTTCCTTTCGCCAACTCTCAGCCTCCGCAAGGTCGGACAGAAAGCCAAAACCAAAGGAGTCTGACTCAATAAGGGGTTGTGTTTTCATTCTTGGGTTTTTTGATGTCATATTTTATATCAAGTGATCCCTATGTTGAAACTAAACTCATGTGATTCGTAAAGATACACTTTCTTCCGAATCTCCTTTAAGACGATAGGCACTGAAATGGTGTTCTCGTCCACCTGTTGGATTATTCACCCACTTTGCAGAGATATTGTTCTTTCTGAGATCAAAGTTATAGGCAATCAAAAGACGATCCGTTTCAGTTCTTGTTATTTCGCCTACTTGAATGTATTTATCACCAAGTTTAACATCCGGCTGAACGATGAGTGTGCGTTGGTGTACAACGCCTTCAAGTAATCCAAAGGGAGTTGGGGCCACATACATTTTTCTATCTCGAATCATAATGTCACCATAACTACCAAATCCTCTAATGCTCTTATTTTCATGAGTGTACTCATGATCCGCATTAAGGAAATCTCCGTGACATATTACCAAATCAAGCACAGGATAACGATCCCCATCAGGTTGCTTTGGATATCTGCCGAACACGTAATAGATTGTACGTCCATTATAGAAGCCTGACGGAACTTGACTATTGCAGTCGTATGTGACCTCTCGGCCTGGATACGCAAGTCCCTTAATTTCATATCCGTCTGTCTCTGTAACAAGACGGAAATCGGGATAGGAATTTCTGCCACCTCGCTCATAATTTAATCCCGTTTCTTTAAGGCGTGCCTCAAACCAATTCTGAAAGTGAAATTCTTTATCTTTTGCTGTTTCACGCACGATCAGTTCGTGCTGATTAGTCGCCTGTACACATCGTTGGAATATTTCAGCGCATCTCATATATTTTTTTAACTCCACAATGCTATTATTGTAAACATGCAGCTATTTGCCGCGGATGCTAAAGATAGCTATTTCTTCTACACTTTATCTAAAGCATTTTCAAGCTAATTCCTAAATGTTAGTATAGCTGATGAGCCCTCCCAAAAGTATGAGAAGATATAAAAAGAAGCAAGAGACTTTTTCTTTTCTGCATCCTCAACGTTTTTCGGTGTGAGAAATGTACATTACAGGCTCATGGGAATGCCGCGGTCGCGGAGGTATTATTCAATTTGGGTAATGGTGTAATTCTCGAAGTAGGTGATCAAGGCCAACAAGACAGCGGCGGCACTACTAAGATTCCGAGGTAATATAATCTGCGTTGTCTTGTTCTATCCACTTTTTTTGAGTTTCTTTTCTTCGGCGTATTTGGGATAATATGCCATGTTATCCCCTATTATGGATGAGGGACAACTCATGAAAATGACCGGCGGTCGTCGCTGGTCAGGCAAGGAAATGCAGCCGGTGAAAATGTCAGTAAGTTAGGGCGGGACCGATTGGACCCGAGGAGGCTCAAACGATGTCGAATACTTTTACGAGACGGCAATTGATTAAAACCGGTGCGGCGGGTTTTTGTACGCTGGCACTTGGGGAAACCCTTCAGGCGACACAACGCGGGAGGCGGCCCAATGTGCTGATTATCACTACCGACCAGCAGCGCGTTGGTGCGCTCAGTGCAGCAGGTAATAAGTGGGTCAAAACACCCCACATGGATTCCATCGCGGCCAATGGCGTTTATTTTACGAATTCCTACTGTCCGTACCCGCTATGCAGCCCGTCGCGGGCCTCGTTGCATACCAGTCGTATGCCGCATGAGATCGGCGTGGACCACAACAATATGGCTATCGATTCGGAGGTTCCTCTCTCGGGCCAGGTCTTCCGGAACGCGGGTTACGACACCGGCTACGCGGGTAAATGGCATTGTCCGGTCGTGTATCCGACAAACGGGATCGCCGGCTACGAGGTGCTGAACACGACCACGCGCCAGGGCAAACTGGCCCAGGTTGTAGATGAGGCGACGATGAACGAGGCGATGGAATTCATCAGCCGAAAACGCGAGAAACCTTTCCTGGCGATTGTTTCGTTCATCAATCCGCACGACATCTGCCTGCTGAACGGTGGGACCAGTCCGATCCTGGACCAGGTATGGGAACGGTACGGGCCAGAAGCCGGGACGGAACTGCCGCCGTTACCGGCGAATTTCCCCGACACCCGGGGTGTGCCCGACGGATTCATTCGCAAGGCTCGGCCCGATGATTGGGATGAGAACCGTTGGCGACGAAATATCTACGCCTATTACCGTATGGTGGAGGACGTGAACCGGCAGGTCGGGAAGGTTTTGCAAGCGTTGCATCAAAGCGGACAGGAAGACAACACCCTCATCATTTTCACGAGCGATCACGGCGAAGGTCTGTCGTCGCATCGCTGGACGGGCAAGATGATGTATTATGAAGAAGAGGCCGCGGTGCCGTTGATCGTAAGCTGGAAGGGCGTGACGCCAGCCGGGCGGATCGATCGCGAGCACCTGGTCTCGACGCTGGACGTGCTGCCGACGATCTGCGACTATGCCGGGATCGAAGGTCCGGCGGTGATGCGCGGCAAGAGTCTGCGACCGATCATCGAAAAGCCGGAGGAGGCGGGACACGAATTCATCGTCTCGGAAATGGCAAACGGCTCGGCGCGCAGCTTCATGGTGCGAACAAGTCGATACAAGTATATGGTTATGCCCGGGACGGGCGGCCAGAAATTGGAGATGTTCTTCGACATGCAGACGGACCGCGGCGAGATGAATAACCTGGCCGCTCAGGCAGAATTCGCTGCCGAGATACAGCGGCATCGAAAGATGCTGGCGCAGTGGAACCAACTGACCGAGGAAAACCGCTGCCCCATCAGGAATAGAACCAAGAACCGTAAGGGCAGGGCGCAGCAGAAAAAGAACCAGCAAAGTTAAATAAAAAGAATTAAAGACTATTGACAATTTATTATTTCCACTATGGGCGTTGCTTGGGCCTGTGGGATAACCATTTCATTATTCAATAGACAATAATCAATCGTCAATTTCAAAGGTTCATCGGGATGCCGCGGTCGCGGAGGTATTCTTTCATTTGGGTGATGGTGTAATTTTCGAAGTGGGTGATCGAGGCCATCAGGACCGCGTCGGCGGCGCCGTCGATGATGGCGTCGTAAAGATGATCGAGCGTTCCCGCGCCGCCGGAGGCGATGACGGGGATATTGACGGCATCGGTCACCGCCTTATTTAATTCGTTGTCGTAGCCGGCCTGTGTGCCGTCGGCGTCCATACTGGTCAGAAGGATTTCGCCTGCGCCCAATGCCTCACCGCGGGCGGCCCATTCGACGACGTCGATATCGGTCGGCTCGGAACCGGCCTTGACGCAGACCTGCCAGTGGCCGGGCCGGTCCTTCGAACGACGGGCGTCGATGGCGAGAACGACGCACTGGTTCCCGAAACGCTGCGCCGCTTCGGAAAGCAAATCCGGGTTCGCCACGGCGGCGGTATTAACCGAGACCTTCTCGGCGCCGCTTCGCAATAGCTCATCCATCTGCTCGACGGTCTGTATGCCACCGCCGACGGTGAAGGGGATAAAGACGTTTTCGGCCACCTTCTCGACCAGATCGACAATCGTCTTGCGCGAGCGAATCGTGGCAGTGATATCTAAAAAGACCAACTCGTCAGCGCCCTCGTCGCTGTACCGGGCGCCTAACTCCACAGGATCGCCGGCGTCGCGGAGGTTCAGGAAATTGACGCCTTTGACGACGCGGCTATCTTTCACATCGAGGCAGGGAATGATTCGTCGTGTTAACATGGTTTCGTCGCTCGTGTATCGTATGTCGTGTATTGCATTTCGTTGAAAGAAAATTCTCTTTGTGCCTTCGTGTCTTCGTGGCTAAGTAAGCGTCCCTTTGCAAATATCGTAAAAATTCTGCAAGACCTTCAGCCCGGCCTTTCCGCTTTTTTCCGGGTGGAATTGCGTGCCGTAGATGTTTCCTTTTTGCACCGACGCCGTTAGATCGACGCCATAGTCCGTATAAGCCACCTTCGCCTCGGCGTCGGCCACCTCGGCGCAATACGAGTGCGCGAAATAGAAGTGTTTCTCGCTTCCCAGCCCGGCGAACAAGTCCATCCCTTCGGGGAACGTCACGAGATTCCAGCCCATGTGTGGAATCACCCGGCCGAGTGGGATCGGACCGACATTCCCGCCGAATAAGCCCAGCCCCTTGTGATGGCCGTATTCGCTACTCGACTCGAAGAGCATCTGGTAGCCGACGCAGATGCCCAGCAGGGGCTTGCCGTTCAGGGCGACGTCGCGGATCAGTTCCGCCAGCGAGCCTAAGGCGCTGACGGCAAAGCCGAAGGCCGCCACGCCGGGCAGGACGATGCCCCAGGCGCCCTCGATATCCGCGGGATCGCAACTGAGCTTCGCCTCGCAGCCGATATGCTCGAAAGCGTTGCAGACGCTCTTGACGTTACCCACATTGTAATCAATCACAACGATCATGGGGCAAGATTAAACAAAGATTCAAGCGTTTCGTCAACTGATAATCTCTAAGAGGTCTTTTCGTCATAGGCGGATGCCACACTGAAAGTTCGAAACGGGTCCAATTTGTGTTGCCGAGAATAATGCTGTGCCTCTCTTTTTAGATTCGTTCTGTATATGTCCTTATTGGTGACAATGTAATTACCCCGCCGGACAGCAAACACTCCGAATTCGTTGAAGACGTTTTCCGGATGGATGTATTCCCGCACACACTTCTTGCATATACATACCACCTGGTTTCCCGGAGGATAGCAGTACCCCTCTTTGCTGTGGATTCTGTCGTTGCAGCGCGTACAATAGAGTATGTAAGAATTAAGCACTTTGCTTTTCCACCAGGCCAGGGCGAGAAAATGCATATATTCGATCAATTGCTCACACTGCTCGCTCGTTCGTTCCGCAGGGGAAGGATTGTCATAGAAGAAATAGACTTGACTCGAGCCGCAGCTCGGACACGAGTTGCATTCGCCCTGCAAAAAGGAAGTCGCTTCGCCGGTGCTGAACGAATACTGACATGATGAGCACGTTACGAAATTGTCGAATAACGTCTGGTCAAACGAGGAATCAACTTCTCCTTTCGCATTCCGAAGCCCTTTCTCACACATGCGTTGCTTAGATTTCATTAACAGGAGTCGCTAACGTCTCTCAATTGGTATCACCCTCAGTTTCCAATCCCCTGCGCTGAAATTGTAATTTGGGAATCTTCACTCACTGTAATCGCTCCATTACCGTCAATATTGAACCGTCCTCTTCCTATGATTGATACGCCCTTCAATATTGCACCCTTGCTGTTTTTGACCGTTCCCAAGAACAACGGTTTCTCTTGCGATGCTTCGACGGAATAGGATACGTTCCTTAGATATGGCTCGAGTGGTCTGTTCTGAAATCCTGTTGTATATGGCTTGACAATCTTCATAGCGAATTGACCGAGGCCATATTCCACATTGTACATGGGAATTCTCTTGTCATTGAGTACGAAATCTTCAGCAAGTGGATCAACACTGACGATATGCCCACGAACGTAAATCTCCGTGTCCTGCTTTTCAGGTTCACTGTCGGCACGGCTGGTTGCATTGGCCATATCAATGGGCGTTGGGAACATAAGTACATTGCGACTCATTATATCCGGTAAAGGACACCACGACTCCGTTGGGGAGTGCGGCCCGACCGGATACATCCCCTCTGTATGTCACCGCAGGCAGTCTTTCATCGGATGATTTGGCCACCTGATCTCTATCTTCCTCCCGTGGTTTTCTGAGGGCCTCATAGTACTGATTTATCGCCTCGGTGAGCTGGACATATCTAGTCTCCGGAATCGCATCGAGGTGTGATTGTATAATAGTGACATTCTTCTTGCTCAATTTGCCGAAGCTGAGTAATCCGGCTTCGTCGATCAGGTTCACATACCGTATAACCGCTTGATTCGTTTTTGAGCTGACGGGGTATAACGTGATAAATTCTTCATAGGAATCAATGGTGTTTCTCCCGGCGGCTTCATAAAAGGCAACGATATCTTCAGGGGTCTTTTTCTGTTTCGGCTCTATCCAGGTCGTGACTTTCTCATCAACGGCTATACCGCATAAAAATTCGTGGGTATCGCCGGGTTTCTGGTAATCCTCGTAAA
The DNA here is from genome assembly GCA_016934255.1 of Sedimentisphaerales bacterium. GTDB lineage: Bacteria > Planctomycetota > Phycisphaerae > Sedimentisphaerales > Anaerobacaceae > JAFGTG01. The sequence goes on along the minus strand of JAFGTG010000187.1, from coordinate 2,239 downwards.
TCACATCTTCCGGATGTCCCTGGCCGACGATTGCGCCCACTTTTCCAGTCGTTTCAGAGATCCTCAGATGCAGATATCCGGCTTCTCTTTTCCACTCGAATGCACCCGCCGGGCCGATTTGGCCGATCTCCTTTCCTCCATCGTAGATTACGAGAGGGATTGCTCCGCCCCAGACGTTGTCATCCCTGGCGATTTTGACCGTCGCAGGATTCTTGAGCTTGGCGATCTGTTCTGGACTTTGAACGGGCGGTATTGTGGGCGCGTAGAACGCCGACGGACAGCCGGACAGCAATAAAACCATGCCCAGAAACACGGACAATAATGATATAGACCTCATCGAACGTATTCTCCTAAAAACTTTTTGGCTATTATGAATTACACGAAGAAGTATTGATTTCTACCCTGGGCTGGGCTGGGCTGGGCTTTGGCCCTGGATACGACGTGCCAGATTCCGGCTGCCAGGCACAAAGCCCCGGCGAGGCCGACAACAATCACATCGAGAGCGACACGTATTTGCCCGGCTTCAATTAACTCTTTGCTGCGACTATACATACCAGCCGCACTCGCTTCCGGAGCGATGGCATCCTTTACGGAGTCACCCACGCACACCCAGAATAAGAAGATGCCGACTCCCAGCAAAAGGACGATAGATTTTCCCCCGAATCCAAGTGGGATTTTGGTTTCAGAAATGCTCTTTTCCGCCTGTTCTTTGCGTTTGGCGGTAAAGGGTATTTGCTCGGGCAAAGGGACACGTCTTTCAATCAAAATGCGGCGAACCGCTTCAAATCCCGCCGCGGAGTATTCCGCCTGATTGTTGTTCTTCCAGATCTCGGCCAGCTCATCATTCGATTTGGAGTCGAGATTGCTCTTGATCATGTTCACTTGTTTCTCATTCATCGATCTATCTTTCCTGGATTAGGACAGTGTGTGCCCGGGATTCATTGATTGTCAGTCTCTTGTACCAGCGTCGGAACCGAATATTGTGTGCGGCGGCAAACCACAGAACGCCGCTAAATATAACGCCCGGTATCCCGAAGATAAAACTGACTATATCGAAGAGGCTCGACGGCTCGTCGGCATGGTACATCAAACCGTGAACGATGTTAACTAAGCACACAATCGTAAGGCAAGTCGTGGCAATCGCAATCAACACGACCTTGGGTGCACGATTGTGATACTCTTCGAACCAATTGATGAAGAACAACTGAAGAGGTTCAGGCAAATCATGATATCGACTCAGTAGGTCCGCCTGTTGTTCTTTCGGTAAATCGGAGAAATCACCCTTGAGAATACTGACATATCCTTCTGCTGAGATAGCCTTTTTCATATCTTTGAGCGGAAAGCCTAACCTGCCCGCTCGTAGTTGATGGAGCAACTCCTTGGGCTTCGGAAAATCACCTAATCCCTCGAACAGCAACAACGCCTCTTTTACGGACGTAATTGTTTTAGTGTCGGTACAGTTTACAAAACGCAGATCCGTCGCGATTTCACCTGTTATGCTGAGTTTCCCCTCCAAAGATAGAGAGAACTCTAAGTCTTCCAGCGCGGCAGAATGGCACTCGATCTTATCGGGTTCTTTGAGTGCAAGGGTAAGTGCCTCTGATGTATTATCATATGCGACTGTAACGGTCTCAAGGCTTGTTCCTTTAACTGGAACGTAACCCAATTCGCACAGAACCAGCCTCTTGTTTTGGATACCGACAATTACAATGTTGGCATAGTAATCCGGCTTTCCCCCGAACAGGATCATTCCTGCCAAACCGCCTACTGCCGCAGCTATCAAGTCCTGGCCGAACGACTTGAGAGCAGTCTGTCTGTCAACGAAGCCTGTATAGCACACACCAAAACGCTCAATCGGCGCGTTTGGGAATTTGGTTTCCAGCAAACATAACGCCAGGGGCTCATCAGTGCGATTAGGATTTTGTGTGGATTTATCTTTCATATTCACCCTCGATCTCAGAGTTTTGAGAGGCACATATTCTGTTTTCAACGGGTCATCCAACGAATACGCAGGATACTGCCTTTTTTTATGTTTGAATTGAACTTTTGCAAAATTGAAGTTAGGCATATATTATTTCAGAAAATCGGTTTTATGATTTTCTGAAAATAATCGGCGGTCAGATCATAACCTGTTTTCCTCCAGTGTGACATTACACATCGGTTTTTAAAAAGAAAAAATCAAGAAACAAGATTTTTTCTTTCCAAAAGTATGCCTAACTTCAATTTTGCAAAACTCCTG
>JAFGTG010000186.1 GCA_016934255.1 Sedimentisphaerales bacterium | reverse complement strand
AGACTTTTGCAAAATTGGAGGTTAGGCATACTTTTGGAAAGAAAAAATCTGTTTTCTTGATTTTTTCTTTCTAAAATCCGAAGAACGTGTAGAGTGCATAATATCTAACATCTTCTTTGGTAATGCCTTATCTCAAGATGGTTGATTATTTTCAGAAAATCCTACAACAGATTTTCTGAAATAATATATGCCTAACCTCCAATTTTGCAAAAGTCTTATTAATAATCCTTAAACTGTCTCATCCAATAAGGCCAATCTTCGGGCCGAACGCCGCCGGCCTTGGTCCACGGGCCGGCGACGTCGGACTCATCGTCCCATTTCAATGTCCATAACTCTTTAAGCCCGATTCTCCTGGCGGACCAATCCAGAAAGAGGCTGTTGATATGCCCGTTATGCCTATTGATACAGAAGGTTTGCAATCCAGTACCCTCCCGCCTCGGCGGTGGATCGGTATTATCGTGCTTACCCATCCGATCAGGACTATCGAGGATGATCGGTACATTGGCCTGCCGCCTGCTTAAAAAGGTGTCGAGGCTTTTTGGGAATGTTGTAACGTTGAAGCCATAGCTTGCGCGAAACGGCGGAGGGGGACTTGTAATTTTCCACGCTTCGAAGGTTGAGCCGCTCTTCCACCTTATTTCAAACGATCCGTAGGAATCCTTGCCGCCAGAACGACCTGTTGCAGAACCTGGTCTGACTTTAACAGCCATCGGACACAAGGCGATGCCTCTCGTGTTGACCTTCTGAAAAATACGAGGCTTGTTAGGATCGCCTTCCGGCAGCCACGCCCCCCGAAAGAACCAGAGAACCGTTCCGCCGCTCAGTACCGGAAGCCGTCCTTCGTTTTCCTCGGTGTATAGCGCCAGGACCGTTCCCCACTGCTTGAGGTTCGCCTGACACATCATTGTTTTGGCCTGTCTTCTGGCCTTCTGTAAAGCGGGTATTAAAAGCGCAATCAAAAGTACAATGACCGAGATCACCACTAACAGTTCTATTAACGTGAATCCTTTTCGAATAGGTGCCGCGCAGTGCGTGTCATGCCAAGTGAGGCCCAGATCGTATCGGGACGAAATCGAGACATCCGGCCACGAAAAAAATACGCCTCTCGCCCGACGCCTGCCCCCTCGTCTGCGCTTAGGATGACAATCCGAGTCCATTTTCAATAATCCTTGAATTCTCTCATCCAATGGGGCCAATCTTCAGGTAATACGCCGCCGGCTTTCGTCCAGGGTCCGGCCGTGTCGAAGTTCAGATGCCATTTCAATGTCCATAATTCTTTCAGCCCGATTTTTCGCACCGACCAATCTAAAAATAAACCGTTATTGGCCCCATGATGCCGGTTGATACAGAGTTCACCCGCCGCACCGGAAGGCTCACTCCTTGGCGGCGGTTGCGTTTCACTCACCAGCGTGTTAGAAGGCTTAACCGCATCGAGAAGCAACGGAATTTTATCGCGTTGCCTGAGCGTGAAGATGTGCGTATCGGGTTGTTTGGACAACGGCGATTTAACACCCTCAAATTGAATGCTGAAAATATTCTTGTTCAGGCCATAGCTCATGCGAAAAGACGGGGCGGGTCTTATGATCTCCCACGGCGCGAAGGCCAATCCATTTTTACCCTCCAGATAGATGACACCATTGGATCTCGACGTAAAGGTCCCAGGCCCGTTGCCCTTGTTTGCCATAGGACAGCAGGCGATATCTTCGGTTCTTACCTGGTGAAGTCGTCCAGGTTTATTTGGATCAACAGTATCATTGATATACAAGCCTCTTAAAAGCGATAGAGAAACGTTATAATCGGCCCGTCGTGGAAAGTACCCCTCATGGTCCTCAAGGTATAACGTGAAGAGCGTTCCCCATTGCCGAAGATTCGTTTGACAAAAGATTGTCCTGGCCTGGTTTCTGGCTTTTCGCAAAGCGGGCAACAAAAGTGCGATCAACAACACGATAACGGAGATCACCACCAGAAGTTCGATCAAGGTAAAGGCATTTCGCTTGCTCATGGCGATTCTCCCTTATATGCCGCTATCGTAGAGCGCTGCATGGAAGGAAAAAACTACCGGGCGTGATGTCCTCGGGATACGGCTCGCCGGTTTCCGGCTTTAATATGACTCGCATCATGACGGTATCCTCCGATGAATAATTCTCGACGTGCCCATCCGAGTAGCCGGCTTGTAGCTTGATCCGTGGCTTATCTGATCCGGCGTCCGCTTTGGCGGACCAATAGGCAGAAGAAAGAATCGTCCCCTCCGTGATGGACGATCCGTTGAACTTTTCGCAACTGCTGAAGGCGTTTTCGCTTCGCCAATGGTTGTAGGCAAAATAATCACTTACAAGCAACTTGCTCAGCCTCGGGCCGCCGATCGAGCTTTTCGGCCCCTGGAAAAGATAGGGCCTTTCCTGCAGATACCCCGTGTAGTTCCAGTAAAAGCAATAGGTTCCACTAACCGGGTCCGCCACGGGTGGAGAATCGGGATTGTCCCACGCATCGCCGGCCTCCCAGGCGTCCTGGAGATACGTATATTTCCGAGGGGCATTCGGACAATAGATCGTATCGGCGTCCTTAATATAACGTCGCAAGTAAGCGCTCATGGAGCGATGCAAACGAGGGCTTCGCGCGCGATACCCCGTCAACATCATCGGCTCCTGCCAGTTCCAGCTCGAATCGTCCCCGATGGTCGCCACCGATTCGGGATACTGGTGGTCATTGTCCATGGAAAAGAGGTTGGCTCCACCGACAATCTGCTTCTGGTTATTCGTTCCGCGCAATCGTCGAGCCTGGACTCTGACCTTACTCAACCCCGGCAGCACAATGCCCATCAAAAGCGAAAGAATGGCCATCACCACCAAAAGCTCAATCAGACTCAATCCTCTCCGCGCCATGTCCTCTCACAAGACGTCCCCAGGTTAATCAATTGACCGTTTTTTCATTATTACGGCTCGCACTCCAAAACCACACTCGCATCAATGACTTTATCTTTTTATCATATTGGTTTGGGAATCCCCAATCAACCAAATTTCCAAAAAAACGTTTCTGTTCTCCTCTCATTCACGGTAATTCGTCCGACCCTTCGGTCTCGTATTCCGGAATCCCCCAATAAATAGGAGGCATACTGGCCTGCCAGGTTCCACCGAACGCCCCCATGTTGATACGTCGATTGAGACCGAATTGATTATTCGGATCCCGAGGCACGCTCATCAGCTCGTCACCCAGAGACGAAGCCGGTTCTCCCGCATCGATACACGGGCTCGTCACCTCATCGTAGGTCCACGTTTGCTCGTAAATGCTCCACCGCCACCCTTCGCTCTTCAAGTGGTAATCCCCGTTGTCCGTATCGACGAATAACGGATCAACGCTGATATTGCCTTCACCAGGGGCCCCATCTTCAATGCAGCTATACCGAACCTCGCACTGAAACAGATTTCCATTCGTATTGTTCCATAAAATACAATTGCGGATATCGGGAGATGAATTTTCATAAGCCGCTATGCCAAAATCATTATCTACAATAGTGAGATTGGTAATGGTCGGTTGGCTTCGCGAGTTGAGAGATATGGCCATTCCGCTATTTTTAATAATGAAGTTCTTCAGCACGCTTTCCGGCCCCTCTCCCGTATGGAAAGTCACCGCATCCTGCCCTTCCCCTTCCCGACCGTCAGGCGATGGTGCCTCGATAACCGCCGACCCATCGGCGCCTTTGACGGTAATGGGCTTACCCAGAAAATCGATTTTATCGTAAACACCCGATTGAACAATCACCGTATAACCATCTTTCGCTATGTTAATCGCTTCCTGGATGGTACGAAACGGGAAATATTCCGATCCGGCCCGTTCCTGGGACTTCCATCCGGCGTCGGAGGTATCATCATCGACATAGAGAATCCCCTGAAATTCATAAGCGCCTATGTCCACACGATCCCCGATAACTCGCGGATTTCCATCCGCATCTGTTTCATCCGGACAAAACGTAGAGGTCGGATTCCCCGCATCTACGCATTCTGACAAAGGCGAAAGCCGTAAATCGTCGTCGTCCGTACCGCTAACGCCATCGGGGCCTTCTGCATACTCAAAAAACGAATCGACATCGATATTACCCTCCCCCGGCCACCCGCCGGAGATATTGCTATAAGAAATATCCACTGTCGAACGGTCATTGATCCAAATCGGATTATCCTCCCAAAGGATGCTATTCACAATCGTGATCCTGCTTTGTGCCCTCTGGTTCTGAGAATTACAGGCAATCGCGTTCCCGTCCGGCCATGAATTAACGCGGAACGTGCAATTCATCACTTCTCCATTGCTGTTGTTACAGGACAAGGCGCCGCCGTAGGAATTGGCCCGGTTCGCATTAAAAATACAGTTGGTGAATGTAAAATCCCCGCCTGAATTATACATCGCGCCGCCATAGTCTCTGCCCACATTCCCCCTGAACAGGCAGCTTTCCAAACGTGGATAGCCTGTGTTGTAGATTCCACCGCCATAATATGAAGAGTTTTCATTGAATTGACAATGGATGAGAGACGGATCGCTGCTGTGGAAAACTACCCCCCCGCCGCCATAGTCCGCGGTATTTTCATTAAAGATGCAGCGTGTGAGAACCGGATTGTTCTCAAAGCTGTATATCCCGCCGCCTTTATCCAGTGCCCGATTTGCTTCGAAAGTACAATCTATTAGCGATATGCTGCTGTCATTGGTGTACATCGCCCCTCCCTGGTTCGATACGTTCTCGGTGAAAGCGCAGTCTCTCAGACTTGGACTCCCGAAACCGGTGTGCATTCCGCCGCCGCTCCCGCGGGCCCAATTTTCGATGAACGTGCAATTCACCAGATTCGGATCGCTCCGATAGCTGTATATTCCGCCGCCGTCATCCTGGGCCGCGTTTCGGATAAACGTACACTCGATCAGTGTCGGGCTGCTGTAATAATTGTATATCCCGCCGCCGAAATACCGTGCCGAATTTTCAATGAACGTACAGTTGATAATGCGTGGCGATCCAAAGTCATTGACCAATCCCCCGCCATCACGGTTTGTAAATATGTCTGCATTGCCTCCGGTGATCGTAAAGCCGTCCAGAATGGCGGTTTCGTCTGTATCATTTGCGTTCACTACCTGGTAAGCGTTCTCACCTCGGTCGGGTTCGTTTATTAAATCTTCAGCCGTTTCCACGAACGTATCATCGGCGTTCAAATCGCCGCTAAGAATTGTTTCATACAGTTCAACGTCTCGAGCATTAGGATCCTGCTCGCCGAAACCAGCATATCCACCATAGATGCCTACGCCGTTAAGAAGCCGAAACGTCGCACTTCGATCCCCTGATATAATCCCTCCGCCCTGGTCGGGTCGATAAACACCCTGAGCCACGAGAATTTCAACAGGCTCCTCTGTAGTGTCCGCGTCGGCGATAGCATCCTGAAGATAATTATAGGCATCGGCCCAACGAGAGCCATTATTCGCACCAACTGCATCGGCGTCCACATAGATGATCTTTGCATTACAAAGCAGGCATAGACTGATCGAGATCGCGAGAACGATGACCAATTGAATATGATTAAAATTTATCTTATCGATCATCATCGAATTCCCTAAAAACGGGCAACCGATTGTCATCAGTAACGTTGCAGAGTGATAACAATTTCGGGCGAGAGACCGATCGTCCCTTCATTGTCCCTGGCTTCCGCCCAAACCGTCCAGTTCCCATAAGGCAACTCGTTGTCGCTCTGCCAGTCGTATTGACGCACCCATACGCCGTTCACAAGATCGCCTCCAAGGCCGAGTGTACGCGTACTTGTACTGGTCTTATGCTGGATTTTGAACGACAACTCATTGACCCGGCCGTTCGAATCGCTGGCCTCGGCGCGGAATGTGGTCGGTCCGGGCCAGACAATCCGATCCCCATCCTGCGGTTCGAGGAGTCGCACCGTGGGAGGTTTATTCACGAAATCTTCACCGCTCATCATCCAATGGGAAGATAAAATAGCCAAGTCGTTGGAATCCACCACACAATCACCGTTGATATCGCCCGCGATAACGGTTTGGCATACCGGCTCGCCGAAATACGATTTACTAGCCTTTTCAGCAGCGCCAAACGCCCCCATATTAACCCGTCCGCCGTTGGGAAACGGTTCGGTGCCAATAGGAGCGTTCGGATCGCCTGCATCGATACATAAGCTCGTCACCTCATCCTTCACCCACGTCTGTCGAACCGGTTCCCAACGACCCGCTTGTGAACGCAGATGATAGTCGCCATCCACCCAGAAATCATCGTCAGAGTCATCCGGTGTACCGTTGGAATCCCAATAACCCGGCCCGACAAAACAGGGATCCACGTTGATATTCCCTTCACCGGACCAGTCATCCTGAAGGGTGCAATAGGTCACTGCAATCTCCTGTTCCCGGCCTTCAATGGCAGGCGAGTCATTATTCCAGAAAATGCAATGCGATACGCTACCACCACATATAAGATTCAAAGCGCCGCCAAGGCTCCCCGAATTACCGCTGAACGTACAATTTCGTATTATCGTGTACTCGCTCCAGGAATTAATGCCCCCCGTCCATGAACCCTCGATGTTGCCCGCAAAAAGACAATTCGAGACGACCATTCGTCCCTGGTGACAATCTATCGCCCGGCCTCTATTCCCGGCGAAAATGCAATTCTCAGCGATAAACTCTTCCTCAATCAGCGCCCAAATCCCAGCCACGCTGTCGGCAATGTTATTCCGGAATTCGCAGTTGTACATTCTGAGGTTCTTCCCCCAACAATCAATAGCTTCATGCGCGCCTTTATTATTGGCCTTAAATACGCAGTTATGTAGCGTCAGTTCATTGTTAGCATGGCTGTCGATCGAAACACCGGAGTTGCCCGTAAATAGACAATTCGTCAGGATCAAACTGCCACCGTTGTTTCCGATGGCGGAGAGCGAGTGGCCTTTGAACGTGCAGGCGATGAGTCTCGGATGGCTGCGCAGATTGTACATACCGGTGCGATGAGATGTGAACGTACAGTTTTTCAGAACGGGAGCGCCATAAGAATTACGCATCCCGGTTGACGTACTGGCGGTTACTGTAACGCCGTCCAGTACGGCGGTTTCGTCCGTATCATCACCGGTTACGATTGTAAAGCTGTTCTCCGCTCTCGTGGGTTCGGAGCTGAGTTCCTGGGGATCGATGAAATCAGCGTCGTCTCCGCTCAAATCTCCACTGAGAACCGTCTCGTAAGCTTCAACGTTCCTGGCATCAGGATCGGTTCCAGGATATCCGGCAAAACCGCCCTTGATCGTCACACCATTAATGAGACGGAACGTAGCGCCGGAATTTCCGCGTGTGATTCCCGCCCCTCGGTCAGGCGTATAAATCCCCTGGGCCACACGAATCTCGACGGGCTTTTCCATCGTATTCGCATCCTCCAAAGCATCCTGTAGGAAATTGTAGGCATCGCTCCAGCTCGTACCGTTGTTTCCACCGACGGCATCATCATCTACGTAGATCACCCTACCCACAACAGGAATGCACATGAATAATAACAATGATACACTTACGAACATAGATTGTCTTGTTTTATATGTGTTCTCCCTCATGGTTTTCCCTTTCCATTCCAATCGACGATCTGATTGCACCCAAAATAAAACGTTTTAATAATCGCGGACGATAATTGCATCCTTGCCCACGAGATAACGGTCCGATCCTTCGATTAAGAGATTGTAAACCTTTCCAATATAAGGCGTGGCCCTTTTGATTACACCGACAATCCCGACCGAGCCATTGGGCGTTTGCAACCTCATTCCGTCGGTTAGATTTTGCAGGGCGATCCATTGCCCGGATTCCGCCAGGAAGAAATGATTCTCCGCTACAGCGATACGATTTCCACTCTCCAGGACAATATCATAACATTCGAAGATGCCCTCATGCTCCTGGAGTTCTTGAATCCGCCCCAGAGATGGCAACAAACTTTTAGCCGGCAGCTCGATGCATTTGCCTACACTGACGACGGAAATCGGCATAAGCATCCCATCCACCCAAATGCCGGTTTCACCCGTAAAGCACGTTCGGCCCTTTGGTTGGGAAGAGGCTGTGGTGAAGCTCCATAGCGCACCGATCGTCCTGTCAGTGCCGTTGACTTCGTCGATACGCCAGAAGTACATCGTGTCTAAATCCAACGGACCGGGATCGAACTCCATTTTGGGATGGTGCTCTGTTATGGTCTGATTGCTTACCAGGCTTATCAGCGGCGGGGAGAGGTCGGTTCCGAAATAAACGAGGTGT
>JAFGTG010000185.1 GCA_016934255.1 Sedimentisphaerales bacterium | reverse complement strand
TGCAACATAATGATAGTAAAGAACTTAAAGAACAGCCTGGCAATTATCTGGAAAAAATTTCACGTTCTTACAACCTTGTAATACAGATCCATTCGACTTCGCTCAGGACATGTTTACACGGTTTTATGTATGCTTTTATGCATGCTTTGGACATTTTTGTGAATTTCTGTGAATTTTTGAACACTTTAAAGCAATTTTAAGGACTCAATGAGCACGAATTGACTTTATTGAGATGTTGATCGTGCTTGCCCCATCGGAAAACGCAGATTCGTAGGGGGGCGGCTTGCCCCACCATGAGAATTGTCCCGTATTCAGTATCACCTTCCGCCCATATTCTATTCGACATACGACATACAATATACTCTATACGAATTAAATGTTAGTTAAATATTATACAATAATCGGCAATAAAAATCAACATAATTCTGAATTATAGATAAATTTTTTAAGCCACAGAGGGCCCAGAGAACACCGAGAAATATTCATTTGTCAAGGGTAAAGGGGCACGAAATTATACTGAACCAAATACGATATACCAGATACGAACGACGAGTAAAGATCAAGAATAAACTCGAATGAACACACAAGATAAAAGAGGTATATCCTGTCAATCCCGTAATCCAGTCTAAACACATCTCCCCGCAAGCCGCCCTGCGAAAATTCAATAAAGAAGTGGGAGCAAAAGATTAGGTTTAAATGATGAGTTAATATCCTGTCATACGGCTTTTATGGTTTATGTCGGTAACGTGAGTAAACAATTCACCCAACCTGCTTGGCTACCTGTCGAACGCAACGTTGGGAATGAATAATTCTATCAATAACTTGATTACTTTTCATGATGGCTTTTTTCCCCTCTGTCTTTGCTATTTCTATTATTTGGTCGGCTTCCCAATCCGCGATCATATCTAACTGTTCCTGATTCGGACATAAACAATCGTTAAGATCGCCGGGTTCCAATTTATCTAATGCGTTGCCATAACTTCTCTTATTCATTTTTATTATTTCCTGGCCACGGTCACTTAAAAAATAGACAAACAACTTGTCGATGTATTTCTCGCCAAACAGATTTGGGTAAAAAGAATGGAAACACGTGAAATTGATTGCAGATGAATAGTTTCTCACGATTTTGAGCCGCCCCCGGCTAAACACGCCAAAGAGTATCGGGGCCGGTTGTCTATGCTCAATTTTGTACCAAGGATATCTGTTTTTTGTTAGATACCTTTTCTGGAAGCCTGATTTTTCCCCTTGTTGTATATAATGAACAACTTCGGGACTATCGTGTTCTTTAACGTCTAAACAGTAAACAGGATAATTATTATCGTAAAGAGTATTGAAGTCCTCTTCTGTAAACACGGCTTTCTTTATTTGTGGACTTTTTGTAATACAGCGGCATATGTTACGGTCGCTCAACTTCAATTCTTGTATCCTTCTTTTATTTAAAGCAAAAAAACTATTTGCTCCGGTTGCTATGCCCCTCATAAATGCACCGTATAACGAGATCCTGCAGAAACCAGACGGAACATCTTTCTTGCTTAACAAAGAAGAAATAATCGGTGTCCATTTCTTTTTGTACGGGAGGGCGCTTGGGAGTATTTCGTTCTGATAATAATCGTTGATATCTGTTATTTTACTTATCTCGTGCTCAGAATGAATTGATGTGATTTTGATAACATCTTCCTTGTCGTTTTTTTCACAGAGTAAAATGCACACCGTCGTTGTCGCATCAGGAAAAATATCCTTCTCATTCGAAAACACGATGATTTGTTTTAAAAGATGTTCCTTTACTAAAGTTCTTTTTACTTCTTTGCCATAACCCGTATTAAAAAACTCGAACGGCATAATAAATGACAACATCCCGTTTTCACGAAGCTCCTTGAGGGCTTTGATTAAGAATACGGATGCAATGTTTGAATACCCCATTAGTTTTATTCCAATTTTCTTCTCTATTTGGGGCAAAACATTATGCCGGTTAAGAAACTTCTGAAATCTCATATAGGGTGGATTGCATATAATCGCATCGAATGAACCTAAATCCGCTTCAAGGTAGTCAGCGTTAATAATGCTCAAGTTCGAGTGGTTGTTCCCGTGATTCAGATATGTCAAGATTTGTCCGTCAATCTCATATCCTGTGAAGTGGATTCTCGGAACCGGATCAACCTTCAATATTTCGTCGTAGAAAACGCCGAGACCGAAAGCCGGGTCCAAAATTGTTTTGGGATTATTACGTAGAATCCACTCAACCATCAACCGAGCGACTTTCGGTGGTGTAAAAAACTGACCGTGATCCCTTCTATAACCGACCGGTGTTTCTAAAAGATATCTCGATTCATGCATTGATAATATCTCGCATAAATATGTCTTTATCCAAATAACCCTTCCCACCATCGAAAGTAACATAAAATAACAAACGCCCTCGATCCAATTCCTTCATGGCGGATCTGTGTTCAGGCATATCAATCCTACCTAAAATTTCTTTGCCAATTTGAACATTGACTTTGATGGTCGTCTTTCCTTGATTCTTAACATCTCTTTCAATTGAGAAACTCCTTTCTTCGTTATTCCCATCACAGAGCAATTCAAGTATATCCTGAAATGAAATGACATAAGCCCTGTCAAAGAATACCTGCAAATAGAAATGTTTCACATTGAAATTTTGAATCCATCTGTTTACGAGAGCAATATCTTCCAGCTTCGGCGTAATACTGAGATAATCCCGCTTATGTAGTATTTTTATATTTTCCTTCAATACCTTTAACCGTTCAGTTAAATCCCTTAATTCCTGAGTTAATGACCAGGAGGGACGTCTAAAATCCAACTCCCTGAACGTGTCGTCCGTCGCATTCTCAATGAGGTTGTAAATGGTCTCATTTTTTTGTTTTAAAAGTTCACCGAGAGATCCTGATATAATCTCGTTTCGTATTCGATTACATTCAATAATCGCATCTGATTGCCTTTTCTCCATGAATGCGGAATACTTACCGACTAAGAATGAACTCGATCGAATCTCTAAAGCCGCCACCGCTTTCCGGATATGCTCGTCATTTTCAATATCAACATTCTTATCCGGGAAATCCGAATCCTTGAAAATAAGGAGATCGGGTCTTTTTCCGATAGAATTGAGTTCATCCTGATAGTCCTTGTAGAACTGAGCAAAATCATCATCTCCCGCAGCGATTGATTCAGTCCTACCATACTCAATTGCGAAATAGCTCTCTATGCCTTCATTGATTGCTCTCCTGACGATTTGTTCCGCCCAATCTCCTTGTTCTCTGTTTGTCAAAAATTCCGAATTAGCCATAGTCGGCGGACGGCCGGTCATTTGTATTTCCGTATCGATATCCAAAGGAGAGTGGATGATTAATTTTTGTATATCGTCCCTATACATGCGTTGTTCTTCGATCTAATATTTTCTCTCCCCCTGTATAAAAAAATTCATAACTCGTCAATGTCATTTTAGCCTACCTCAAATAAAAGGTCAATGCGATTATCATTTCATCGGATGAAGGTGTGCCTAAATTCTATAGGTCTTTAATAATTGTTGGCCCGGCGAAGGCTGGCTCGCTATAATGATAGAAATTTTGCAAAAAACTGAAATTGGAATTGGAGGTTATTATGAAAACGAAATGGGCTTGTTTGTTGATCGTCCTGGCGATGATATTTGCTGTATCGACTTCGGCGGGCGAGGTGAGTTTTACGAAGATCGTTGTGGATAAGACGTTTCGGGGCGAGGGCGTGGCGGCCGGAGATGTGAATCGAGACGGGAAACTCGATATTCTGTCCGGCGACGTGTGGTATGCGGCACCCGACTGGACGATGCATGAGGTTCGGCCCGTTGGGAAATACGATGGGACGAAAGGCTATAGTAACTGTTTCGTTAACTTCGCGCAGGACGTTAACGGGGACGGCTGGGTCGATTCGATTGTGATCGGCCTGCCCGATACCGAGTGCTTCTGGTACGAGAACCCGAAGAACCAGCCCGGCCACTGGAAGCAACGCATCGTCGCCAAGAGCGCGTGCAATGAGACGCCGATTTTTGCCGATCTGTTGGGCGACGGCAAGCCCGTCCCGGTCTTTGCGGTCCGGCCGGAAGGGCAGATGTGCTGGTTCAGTGTGCCGGACGATATCGAGGGGCTTTGGGATGTGCATTTGATTGCCGCCGGGCCGAACGCGCCGGGTACGGAAAAATATAGCCACGGTTTAGGCGCAGGTGATGTTAACGGCGACGGGCGGTGCGACGTGCTCGTTAAAGAAGGTTGGTGGCAGGCGCCGCGACGGCGGACGCGTAATAACTGGAAATTCCACCCGACCGATCTCGGCGAGGCCTGCGCTAATATGCTCGTTTACGACGTCGATGGCGACGGCGACAGCGATGTGATTACCAGCTCGGCGCACAAGTACGGCATCTGGTGGTTCGAGCAACTCGACGGCATGAAGTTCGAAAAACACGTGATCTCAGAGAAGTATTCGCAGGTGCATGCGATGATCCTGGCGGATATGAACGGAGACGGGATCCAGGACGTCGTCACGGGCAAACGCCACTTCGCACACATGGGCAAGGACCCCGGCGGGCACGACCCGGCGATGCTCTATTGGTTCGAGCTGCGCCGCTCGGGCGGCAAGCCCGAGTTCATCCTGCACGAGATCGATAACGACTCCGGCGTCGGGACGCAATTCGAGGTCGTCGATATGAACGCCGACGGCAAACTCGATATCGTCACCTCGAACAAAAAGGGCGTTCACGTCTTTTTGCAAAAGTAGCAGTCAGGCAATCGGACGTGTCGGACCCGTCGGACAGGTCAGACAGGTCAGACCATTCGGACAAGTCCGACAGGTCAGACATGTCGGACCGGTCCGGTTGAGTTTTACGCTATTGACTTGACCGCGATGGGGTAAAGGTTATAATAAGGTCGTTCACTAGGGGTGGCTCGTAGAGTTGGCGGGCCTGAGAAAAAACCCTTGGAACCTGATCAGGATAATCGCCGGATCGGCGTTAATGCCTGCGTAGGAAAGTGATTCAACAACATCAAAAGCTGGTTACTTGCGAACGAATCGCTTCTCCGCAGGACGCCTAATGGTGCTGCCGAAGCGATTTTTTATTTTAAGACGGGAAGTGAAAAAATGGCCACACAACTACAGATTGCACGGGATGGAGTCGTCAGCGATGAAATAAAAGCCGTCGCGAAAGCAGAGAACGTCGATGCCGGCCTGGTTCGGGACGAGCTTGCGGCGGGACGGCTGGTGATCCCGGCGAATAAGCTGCATCTGAAATCCGGCCTGGTTCCAGTCGGGATCGGTCGAGTGCTCACCACGAAGGTTAACGCCAACATCGGTACGAGCAGCATTCGGTCTTCGATAGATACCGAGCTGGACAAGATGCAGGCGGCGCTGGACGCCGGGGCGGATGCGATGATGGACCTGAGTACGGGAGGCGACCTGGACGCGACCCGCGAGGCGTTGCTCGCCCGGTGCCCCGTTCCGTTCGGGACGGTGCCCATCTATCAAGTCATCGAGAACCGGGGCGTCGAGGAGATCGATCATACGATCATTCTGGACGTCATCGAAAAACAGGCACGGCAAGGTGTGGATTTTTTCACGATTCACGCGGGCATCCTGAGGGAGCATTTGGATTTGCTTGATAAACGGGTGGCCGGGATCGTCAGCCGGGGCGGGGCGCTTCTGGCGAAATGGATGCTGCATCATAATAAACAGAATCCACTTTATGAGATGTTCGACGATTTGTGCGATATCATGGTCGAGTATGACGTGTGCTTTTCGTTAGGGGACGGTCTGCGGCCGGGCGCGATTGCCGACGCCACCGACAAGGCGCAGATCGCGGAGCTACGAACCCTCGGCGAGCTGACCGCCCGGGCGCAGGAAAGAGGTTGCCAGGTCATGGTCGAAGGCCCCGGCCACGTGCCGTTCGATCAGATTCAATACAACATGGAGATCCAGCAGGAAATTTGTCACGGGGCCCCGTTCTATGTACTCGGCCCGCTGGTGACGGATATCGCGCCCGGCTACGATCACATTACCTCGGCGATCGGCGGGACCGCCGCGGCGTTTTACGGCGCCGCGTTTTTATGCTATGTCACGCCGAGAGAGCACCTGGGGCTACCCGACGCCGACGACGTTCGGGCCGGCGTCATTGCGTCGAAGATCGCCGCGCATGCGGGCGACGTCGCCCGCGGCCTGAAGGACGCCGCCGAACGGGACAAACGGCTTAGCGTGGCCCGGGCGAACCTGGACTGGAAGACGCATCTGGCCGAATCGCTCGATCCGCAGACCGCCGAGCGTATGCACGACGAGGTCTGCCGGGAAATGGAAGCCCTGGGGCCTTCGACGGACTACTGCTCGATGTGCGGCAAGGCCTGGTGCAGCGTCCGAACGAACAGGGAAATCCGCGAAGCGGCCCGTCTCAGGAGGAGTAACGTTCAAATCCCGACGATCAATAAGAAGACCTGAATGGTTTGGGTTTGCTTTTCGGGATCCGGTTTTGATTCCCACTCGACAATACGCAAATAAAGCGCCTCTACGTTTTCATCGAGTCCAGCTCGATAAACGCGACCGGCAGGAAAACGAAGACCGGCAGCCACGCCCACAACTCGGGCATCACTTTGTCGAAGATCGCCTCCGTCGCGATGATTTTACAGATGAATGTCAAGACGAAGCACGCTCCCGTCAGGCCGAAGGCGATCGTGACCGCCGATTTCATCGACTTCGGATCGCGACAGACCAAAAGCGGCAGGCTAATCATGAGCATGATCAGGTTGATAATCGGATCGGTGATACGGAAATGCTTCTGGCTATAAAGCTGGACCAGGTCCCGGATCTGCGTGCCCTGCTTTGCGAGCTCATTCAATTGTGTCAGACCCAGCAGTGTTTTATGCTCGGACTTGCACAAGACCGGAATGTCTCTCGGTGTAATATTGCTCGAATAGAAAGGGATCGGCTGAGGTTTCCGGGCGGAGTCTTTCTCAAAGAGCACACCGTAGGGAAGCCACCGGCCTTCATTCGGATTGTCGATAAAGATATTCCATTCCGCGCCGTTCGGATCATTCGGATCACGGCTGTATAAATCCCATCGACGGGTTTGATCATTGTACACGGCTTTTCCCGCGTCGATCCGCGCCGTGACGTTCCAGATGTCGGTATCCGTATCCACGGGTTTGCGTAACAGAATGGTGGGTTTACAGAGCGTTGACGTTTCCACGTCAAATCGCAGCGAGCAAATCAATGAGCCTTTGTCGTCGCCGATGAACATGACCTGGTAAGATTCTCGGCCGCGGATGTCGTCGTGGCTGCGTACGAGTTCGTTCGCCAGCCGGGGAATGATGAACTCCTGATCGATGACCAGCACGCCCGTCAGCAGCACGGCCAGAAATACGATCGGAGCGATGATCCGCTTGAGACTGACGCCCGAGGCCATGATCGCGATCAGTTCGTTGGATCGGACCATCCTCCCGAACGAAAAAGACGCCGCCACCACGGTGATCATTCCCGCGAAATCGCGGAAGAAAAGAGTGCAATGCAAAACGTAAAACATCAGGATGTCTTTAATGACACCGAGCGTACCGAGATCCTCCAGTTTTTCCATGAATTCGTCGACCTCCACGAACAAGTCGATGATAATCCGAAGCCCGACAAGAACGGCGAACGCGATGGCGTAGCCGACCAGGAAGTTCTTCGCAACGTATCGGTCCAATATTTTCATGATTTCGTTTGCTTAATGTTTCAACAGCCAGCTATAGGTCACGAAAGCTAAAAAGAACAAGAATCCCAGCCCTCCCCACATTAATGCGACGCCGGAAACCGTTTGTTGAGCATCAAGATTTTCTATGATCTGTTTGCCGCTCAGAATACACACGATTAATATGGCCGCGGGCACACAACTCGCGCCGAACGCGCTGAGTAAATGGCCTCCTTTTTTGAGAACCCCCAGGCCGATACCGATCAGGATCATCGGTATACACCCTAAACCAAAAACCAGCCGAGAATGAATCTCGGACTTGATTTCCACGACGGTCCCCTTTATTTGTCTGTCGAGTTGTCCGACGTACTTTCTCAAATACTTGCTTGGCTCCAATTCCGGCAGTTCCGAGAGTGCGGAGGCTAATTTTTTAACTTTCAGCGAACCGCTCGGGGTTTTATATTCGTCATTGATCGTCAGCACGGCCATGGGTAGTTTCAAATCGGCAATCACGTGCCTGAGTTTCCACTCTTCCGTTCCTCCTGAAAATCCCTGGGATTGTGGACTGTGGATATCCAGAGTCACGGTCGGCGTGGGTATCTCCCCTTCAAGATGCAAGGTCGCCGTGGTACACGTCAAGGTGCGTAATGGTCGCATGTCGGCCGTGTCGTATTCTGTCATTTCAATGTCGCCGGACAACTCGATTTCCTGTCTTCGGACCTTGCATTGATCGACGGTTATCTTAACGGAATTCGGCGTACCCAGTAATTCATAGGTGCTTTTCTGCCCCTCAATCGCTCGGTCCCTGGTTTCCCGTATCCACGTCTGAATATCCCGGGCCAGAATTTCCAGGATCAACTGCGTGTACATCTGACGCGCCAATTTTTCAATGGGATAGAACCGCATCATATCTGCTGAGATACTTCTCATCTCTCCCAGTTTCTTGAATCGTATCTCGTCGCCCAGGAGCGAACCGAATTCCTGTGTTACCGGGAGCGTTCCGACATAGCCCCATCCCTGCGGGCCCATTTGGCTCGATTTGTATGCGGTGATTTGAACTTCGTTATACGTGTCGTGCGTTTTGAAACGCACTTCCGCCATTTCAGAGGTCGTCATATTGACCATTCGACTGTTTTCCATTTCCGCAACCACCGCGCCCCAAAGCTTGCCGTCCTGTATGTCGGCATGGTCGGCATAAATCAACGTTTCGCCGTTCGGCGGCACCTCGTAATACCGGCTTCGCTGGATTTTTCGAAAAACGATCTGTTTGGCGTCGGCCTTGAGAGATTTTTCCGCCCGGAGCACGAAGATCGGCATGACGTGGAAGCTCAGGAACAGGTTGGCCAGGGCGACCAGGATCGCCAGAACCAATCCTGGGAACGTCAACGTTATCAGACTAATGCCGCTGGCCCGGCAGGCGTCCAGTTCGTTGTCGCTGGCAAACCGCCCGTAAATCAAAGCCCCCGCGAACAAGGCCGCCATCGGCAATACGAAGGTCAGTGTGATCGGCAGGAAACAGACCATCAGGTGAAGGACCTGCTTGGGCCCAACGCCGTATTCCTGCACCGGCTGGAGGATGCTGCCCAGGCTGAGAATCAGCGTCAGTCCGACCGCCGCGAAGAGAAAAACTCGCAGAAGCTCACGGAATATGTATTTATGCAACGTCACAAGCATAGCTTCAATACTATTGGCAAAGAGACGATTTGCAACAAAATTCCCCCGGCGTTCGCGTGTGAAAAGCGCCCCGGCGTTTTCTTGACAAGGAAAGGTTTTTATGCCGATTTTCAAAAATAATTCAGTTTGTATGTTACCATAACCAAAGAATAAGACACTATTTAGATAGAAAAATATGGCGCTGGATTTACATACTTAAGGATAGATTTTTTCACAAGAGCAAAACAATGAGCAAAAGAGAAACAATGGTTTGGTTGGCTTGTGCTTTTGTATTCTCGCTTTTGGCGGTTTGCCATGATGGGTTGTGCTCGCAGGCCAACGGTGACGAACAGGTTATTTATGCCAGGGGCGCCGAAGGGATCATCACAGATGCATTAGCGGAGAATAAGGGTAATCATGAAGATCCGGAAGACTATTCCTGGGACGACTCCGAGGTGATCGATATCGCTTTGAATGGAACCTCCATCACCGCCGATACGGACGGCGCCACGGTTGACGGGAACGAACTAACGATTACGTCCGCGGGAACGTACCGCCTCACCGGTATCCTGGAGGATGGGCGGATTATCGTGGATTCTAACGATAAAGACATTGTCAGGCTTATCCTGAACGGCGTCGATATCAACTGTTCCACGAACGCGCCGATCTTTGTAAAGAAGGCGGAAAAAACGGTTATCGCTCTCGCCGAGGATACGGAGAATTACCTCACGGATGCCGCTCCGTATGTTTATGACGATGAACTGGACAACGAGCCCAACGCCGCTGTTTTCAGCAAGGACGATCTGACGATTTTTGGTGACGGGGCGCTGACGGTGTATGGAAATTACAATGATGGGATTTCCTGCAAAGACGGACTCATCATTGCGAGCGGCACCATTAATGTAACGGCGGTCGATGATGGGATCCGGGGTAAAGACTATCTTGTGATATATGATGGAACGATTACGTTATATACCCGCGGCGACGGTCTGAAGTCCGATAACGATAAGGATGGCGATAAGGGATATATTTATATTGAGGACGGCGTCGTAAAAATAAGCGCCGCGGGGGATGCGATTGAAGCTCAAACAGACGTTCTGATCGCCGGGGGGGAGCTCTCTCTGACGTCGGGGGGAGGCAGTAAACAGGTCCTTCGAGGAAGCGTCTCGGCCAAAGGGATTAAGGCCGGGATTGACGTCGTGATTGACGACGGAACCCTGACCATCAGTTCGGCCGACGACGCCATCCATTCGAATGGAAGCGTATGCATCAGCGGCGGTACGCTTGATTTGGCCTCCGGAGATGACGGCATCCATTCGGATGGAAGTGTATCCATTAGCGGCGGTACGCTTAATTTGGCCGCCGGAGATAACGGCATCAAATCGGAGGTTTCAATCACGATCAGCACGGCCGCGGTATCCATTTCCAAATCGTCCGAGGGCATCGAAAGTCCTTTAATCACGATTGATAGTGGAAACGTCAGCCTCGTCGCCACCGATGATGGATTCAATGCCACGTACGGAGTCGATAGCGAAGCCAACGATGGCAGTTGCCTCTGTATTTACGGGGGATATATCGTTGTGAGTACGACGAATGGGGATGGTTTGGATAGTAACGGGAATATTGAAATCACGGCGGGAACGATCATCGTGCACGGGCCTCAAGCACAAATGGAAGTGGGAATGGATTGTAACGGTACGTGCAACGTGACGGGCGGCTTTTTGGTTATCTCGGGAACCAATTCGGATATGACGGAAGCCCCAAGCACGTCCTCGTCGCAATGTTCCATCAAATTTATGTCGAATTCGCAAATGTCCACATCGACGCTTTTTCATCTCGAAGACGCCGGCGGGAATAATATCGTCACGTTTCAACCCGTTCACAGCTATTATTCCATCATCTTTTCATCCCCCGAAATACAACAAGGTTCGACGTACTCCATCTACACGGGGGGCACGTCAACCGGCACAGTGACCGACGGACTGTACCTGGACGGAGTCTATACTCCGGGAACACAATCAGCTCTATTCACTGTCTCCGGGACCGTCACCAATGTAGGTAGTTCGGGGACGAATCCGGGACCGGGTAATGATCCAAACCCGGGCGACAATCCTTCTCCGGGCGGCGGTCGTCGATAATCAGCGACGTCACGTTCGTTCGGATATTAACGGCTGGAGCGGTTCTATTCTTTCCGGTATTGCGATGAATATCAAGGCATCACGACCCCACCGGCCTTAGGGGCGATTCGGGATGTTTATCGCTTTTCCTTTGACAGAAATGTCATCATCCGTACATTATTTGTCATGCCGAAGGATCGTCGATATCGTTATACCTGGACTCCCCTCAACAGGGAAAAGCATATTGGACCGGATCGTTAACTTCTCTTTTTTACGGCGGCAATGAACATGAATCCTCCGCGAGTAAAAGTTGCGGCCATCGGTGTCATCATTGTGTTGCTTTTTGCAGGTTCGGTTCATGCCCGAATTCAACCTTACGCCCAAAATCCCTGCTACTGGGAGTACGATGGACAGCCGGTCTTTCTAATCGGCGGATCGGATCGGGACAACCTGTTCCATTGGGCGGGCGAGGGGACGAAGCTCACGGACCATCTCGACCTGCTCAAGAATTCCGGCGGCAACTATATTCGCTGCACCATGAATTCGCGCGAATACACGCCGGACGGATATCGATGGGACCTGTTGCCTTATCCGTTTGCCAAAGTTGATGGCAAGTACGACCTCCGTAAATGGGACGAAACCTACTGGAAAAAACTCCGTACCTTTTTATCCGAGACCAAACGGCGTGGCATCATCGTCCAGCTTGAGATTTGGGACCGGTGGAACGAGTGGGGAAACTCGAATGTAACAAAGGGAGCCAACGGATGGTTCCACTCGCCGTGGAATCCGAACAACAACGTTAATTATGACTGGTCCGACAGCCCGCTTCTCAAGCCGGGACAAACGCCTTTCTATAACAAATTCCATCTGGCCGCCGTGACGAACGATCCAGTCTTATTACCCTACCAGCAGCGTTTTATCCGTAAGATCATCGACGAGGTCATTGACGGCGGCTTCGATCATGTCCTGTTTCAGATCGATAACGAAAGCGGCATCGGCGATGAGTCGCTCGAACCGGACCCGTACTGGGCCCAATTCATCCGCGATTACGGCAGGTCGAAGGAGCCAAGCTGCGAACTGTACGTTTGCACGTCCCGGCGATTTCACTGGCCGGATCCGTTCGCCGGGATGCGCTTCCAGGATTGGAACAATCCGGACGTTCGCGTGCCCATCGTCCACCCGGCCTTTAACTATTGCGATATTTCGCAAAACAACGGCAACGCCGGCCAGACGCATTACGACAACATCCTTTGGTATCGAACGAAGGTTCTCGAACACGGCGCCCGCCCGATCAATCACGTCAAGTGCTATCACTTCAACTGGCCGGTTGGCTATGGCGAGCCGGAGACGGCCAAAACATTCTGGGACGCCCGATCCGCCCCCGGCGACGACGAAGCGGGAGCGAAGTTCTGGCGGGCGATCTTCGCCGGCGCAGCCGGCCTTCGATTTCACCGGCACACAACCACCCAACCCGGCGGTTTGCGTGAAGGTTTTGGACTGTCGCCGGAGGGCCAAAGGCATCTGCGCAGTATGCAGGAATTTCTGAATGGGATTCATATTTTCAGCATGACTCCACACAACGACCTGCTGTCGGAGCGGGCTGAAAATGAAGCCTACTGCCTGGCGGAACCGGGACGACAGTACGCGGTCTTTTTCACAAGTGACGCCGACGGCCGGGTACGAATCAAGTTAGTTCCTTCGGAACACCCATTGCAATTGCGCTGGTTCGACATCGCGACGAGCCGCTGGGAACAAAAAACTACAGTGCCCCCCGGCGATACCGCCCTTTTGAAAACACCGAGCGCCGGGCACTGGGTTGCCGTGCTGACGATTACGTGTTTATAAATTTTCTTATGTCAGGGGACCAAGCTATGACAGTTTATCGATCAAAGATCGTGCATTCGCACTTGATCTGTCTCATTACGTCTGCATTTGTTGTATCGCTCGCCGGGCCATCAGCGGCTCAAACCTACTACCCTCCTCCTGATTCCCAGGGCGGCTGGCGGACGGCGAAGACCGCCGAGGAGGTCCGCCAACTCGCGGGCTTGGACCTCGATAAGCTCGAAGAGGTGTTTGCGGATTATTCTCGAAGCACCAAGAACGGTGGCCTACTCATTGTACGCCACGGGTGGTTGGCGTTTGAAAAATACTTCGGCTATGGTTGCCGCGACGCGAAGCCGAACCTCGGCTCTTGCGGCAAATCCTTTACCAGCATCGCCGTCGGGATTTTGATGGCCGAGCATCCCGACCTTTTTCCCGACGGTCTCGATCAAAAGATTTTCACACCCACGTATCTGCCTCCGGAGGCATTTCCCCTGAGCGATCCCGCTAAAGCAGAGATCAAGCTCGGGCAATTACTGGCCTTCAGCGCCGGCATCCGGGGCAACAATCCGGGCCTCGTACGCGGCCGGCGCGTGATGCTCGATCCGCCCGGACCGGACGGCTGGCAGGCGATGGTGGATGAGGTGGTCGTTGGAAAACGGGATATCTCCATCAACGGACGGAACACTTCCGCGAAGACGCTCTGGTGCGAGCCGGGCGAAGGGTACTCCTACGCAACCGCCTCGGCCCATCTTGCTTCGATGATCGTCCGTCACATCAGCGGGATGGAGTTGGAACCGTATGTCCGAATGCGTCTGGCCGAACCGATGGGCTGGGGGCCGTTCACCTTCGCCTACAAACACGCTAAGGAAGTCACGCACACTCCCGGCGGCGGGGGCATCGCCCTGCGCGCCACGGATATGCTCCGCTTCTGTTACCTGTTGCTCCACGAGGGGCGCTGGGAAGACCGTCAGCTTGTACCGGCCGAATACGTCCGTCATTGCGGCCGCAAGTCGCCCTATAATCCGCATACGCCCTACAGCCTCCAGTTCAACGTGAACAGCGACGGCGACGTCCCGGGCGTACCCCGCGATGCATTCTGGAAAACGGGCTCCGGGGGACACGTTTTGTACGTCGTCCCTTCCCTGGACCTGATCGTGTGGAAGCTGGCCGGGCGCGACAGTCAATACAAACCGAGCGACACGGGTGTGCCAATGGCCGAGGAATCCGTCAAGGGCGATCAACAACGACGCGGCTTCAAGCCCGCCGGACAAATAAGCTCAATGCAATTGTTGCAAGATATAGTGGATGCTGTGGTCGTGCCGGCCCCCTCATCCGGTAATTCCACACAGACATCAAGCAACACAACAGATCGTAAATTGATCTTCAAGAAGTCGCATATCGCCGCGTGGATGGACGAGCCGGACAGCTATAAGATGTGCGACGTCGATGTGCTGATTCAGGATATGAGCATGGTCAGCGATGCGGACGCCGAACGCTGGGGCCGGTTCATCGACAAGATGCACGCCAAGGGCAAGCTCGTTTGTGCCGAGATGCGCCCAGCCACGCACATGAACGAACTGCTCGAATACGTCATGACCGACGACAGCCTCCAAGCCGCGGCGTGCATCGATATCCAGGGTAAGCCGATCGAGGTTCCCTGGATGGTCGGCCACATCTATAAGGGCCGAACGCCCGTCTTCCTCTGCTCGAACCAGCCGCGTTATCGCCAATTCTTGCGCGACCAGGTGCGGTACTTCATGAAGGCCGGCGCCGACGGCATCATGGTGGACGACGGCGGAGGCTCTTACTTCGCCTTCAACCGGGGCGGCTGCTTCTGCAAGCATTGCATGGAGGGATTTCGCGATTACCTCAGTAGAAAATACTCCGCCGGGCAATTGAAACGGAAAGGGATTCACGATATCGATTCGTTCGACTACCGTCAGTTTATCTTGCAGCGAGAAGGCGGAGCACGGTCTTATCAAAATCGAAAAGAACGACCGAAAATACCCTTCACCAGCGATTTCCACGACTTCCTCGTGCATTCGGACGTCGAGCTGTTTCGGGAACTCCAGAAACTCTCGTGCGAGCTGGCCGGTAAACACATCCCGATGGGGTGGGATAACGTCGATTTCGGCGGCTTGCGCGCGGGCTACTATTCCTTCTGGGATGTCTTCTACTCGGAGATCAACTACCAGCATTTCGGCGTTGACGGGCGAATTCCGGATACCGAGTTTTCGCCTGGCATTATCATGCTGGACAAATTTTCCGACGCGATGGGTAAATGGTACATCCCTACACCCGCTCCTAGATCGTGGGAGGCGATTATGAAAAACGATTTCGAGTCGCTGCTCCGCCTGTGGGTGGCGTTCTCGTACGCCAACGGCTCCGCATTGCGTTATCCACGCAAGGGTTGGATATTCAGTAAGGAAACGCCCTGGTACTTTCCGCCCAAAGAAGATTTCGAGCCGCTATACGCCTTCATTCGAGAACATCGGGAATTGTTCGACGACTACGAAGCCGTCGAGCAGGTGGGCGTGCTCTTTACGCAGAACCGCGGCGGAGGGGCAAGTCGATATTACACGCCGCTCAAGCATGTCTGTGCAAGTCTCGTCGAGTTGAATATGCCGTTCGGTATGGCAGTAGCCGGGGATGAGCTTTTGGCCAACCGGTTGAAAGGTGACGAAGCGGAACAATTCGAGCTGATGCTGATACCCGAACCGATCCGGCTGATCGACGGCCAGCAGGATATTGTCAACCGTTGGAAAGAGCGCGGCCATGCGGTCTCTGTCAAGCGAGAGGACGACATCGCTAAGAAGATCGGGGACCGAGTCAAGCCGCTGGTGGCGGTCGAAGACGACAGCGGTATTTGGTTATTCCCGCGATACATCCCCGATAAGCCGGATGCGCCGGTGGTCTGTCACGTTGTCAATCCGCATTTCGACCTCAAACAAGATACAGCCATTCCCCGAACGAACGTCCAGGTCCGAATGCTGCGTCGTCTTTTCGGAGATAAACTAATAAACAAGGTGACATACTACACGCCTGAAAATGAGCCTCATACACTTTCATTCGATATCGATGGGGACAATATTCGCGTAACGATCCCTCGCGTCGATCTGTGGGGCATCCTTGTATTCGATAATTCGGCTCAATGGTCGGAAACGTTGAATGGAAAAACGATCAACAAAGATCTCACCGTTGAAGGTAAGCATCGTTTTGTCACCCTTCATGGCTTAACGGGCTTTCACCCCACGAGTTTGCATACCAAAGCGTATATCGAAACCCAATTGCACCAGGGTGACAAAGGGACGATTTCGTTTTGGTTTTCGCCCCTGGAGGACCTGGATTTCTTCCCTAATGCGGGCAACCGCAGACAAGAAGACAAACATGTCTTTTATTATCCGTTTATTTCCGACGTGTTCCCGCCCAATAATGCGGAAGAAATGAATTTCGGGATTTTCTGGTACAATCACGATCCGCAAATATTGGGTAAGTTCGCCTCGGGCGGGATATGGACGAAGATGGATTACACTTTGCCGCCGTATGTGACCGTCGAAAAAGTCCCTATGCATGCCGACTGTTGGTATCATTTGGTCATGACCTGGGATAAGGACGCGAAAAAGATCGAGCTTTATCTCAACGGCGCGCTCATGGGCTACAATCACGAAGCCGCCGGCTTTCTACAAAGCAATGACCGGCTCTACGTGGGTCGCCCGATGGTAGTGATGCGCGATTTGAAACTCATGGATCGAGTCCTCCCGTCTAAAGAAATTAAAGTGATTCGCACGGATATGGAAACCCAGGTCGTGTATAAAAATCCCTGGGGAGAGCATTTATATTACGGCGTCGTCCCCAAAGTCGAGCGAAACAAATGGATCAAGATCGGCAATCGCTTACAAGGTTCGCTGGACGGCAAGGTCGTATTCGACATAACGGATGATCCGCACGGACACACCGGTCCCGTTTTCAATTTCGGGCACATCGGCTTACGGCACATGTATCACACGGCGGTTCGTTATCGCAACCTCGTCGTTTACGAACGGAACAACAATTAGTTTCTGTTGCAAAAGACGTTATTTGTCATTATTGTCGTCATGATAATTACTCTATGAAATAAAAGGAGAATGAAGTGATACGAAAAATGTACAGAAAAACTCGGACGCAAACGTTATCCCGATCGGTTATCTTAATAGCATTGTTCAGTCTGATAATTATCGTTGTGGGTTGTCAGAATACGCAACAGTTTCATTTCACAACGTCCGAGCATCACATGCTCAATAACGGGCAGCCCTTCTTCTGGCTGGGCGATACCGCCTGGATGCTCGTCAAACGAAGCCCGGACGACGTCCGGCATTACATGAAGAACCGCAGCGACAAGGGATTTACCGTCGTTCAGATCATGGGTGTCCGCGTGCATCATAAGGCATCCACGGAATCCAAGGGACGTCCGATGCAAAATTACGACGGGCAGGTACCATTTACCCGCCTGGATCCGGTCGAGTTAAACGAGGCGTACTGGCAACACATGGATTTCATCATCGACACGGCGCGGAAGCACGGTCTAACGATAGCGATGGCCACCATGTGGGGACAGGACGCCGGTGCGCTCTTCCCCAATCCGATGAAGAACAATTATCAATACGGCAAGCTCCTGGGCGAGCGCTATAAAAACAGGGACAACGTGATCTGGCTGGTCACTGGTGAATATGAGAAAATCAACGATAATTGGGAAGCGGACAAGCAAGCGATATCCGACGAACAACGGGAGATGCTGCGGGCCGTCGCCCGGGGATTGGAAGAGGGACATGGGGGAAGGCACCTGATGACGATCCATCCCGTCGGGACGTCCTCCGATGATTTTCACAACGATGCCTGGCTCGATTTCAACATGCACCAAACCTGGGGACACCAGTCGCCCAACGTTTTGCGCGTCCGTTCCGA
>JAFGTG010000184.1 GCA_016934255.1 Sedimentisphaerales bacterium | reverse complement strand
GTACGCTGTACTGGAAGTTCAGCTATACCATACACTTGGAGATTTACCATTACCGAAAACAACCCACAAATTCTGTTGAGGAATCGTTTTTTTTCATGTTATCTTGTCCAAATTAGGACGATCCTTAGGATTTGATATCACGTCAACTCTCCGAATCTCTTTATAGCTCGCTTATTGGAAGAAATGCTTGTAACGGGCTATTGTGACCTTCCTTTGGGAAAGGCGAATAAAGTTTAGTATTTAGACCCTTATACTTTACAGGAAAAAGTCGGTTCCTGTCAAGAGAAAACATCGGATCATACTTCGACAAATAAACATGACGGCTTGATGAGAAATTCGTAGGAAGCTCAAGGCTTGACGTTGGGGAAAATCCGGATGTATTAAAGATAAATCCGAAAATCTAATCTCTAAATCCTAAGCAAATTCAAAATCCTAATGCTCGAATGACCCAAACATAAGGTACAGCACTACCGTTTGGATCATTTGAATTTTAAGAATTCGATATTGTTTCGGATTTCGGATTTAGTTTTTAGGATTTTTTTAATTAAGGATCGTGGATGTTCGACAGCTTTTCGATGCCGTAATTCCGTTGAATGAATTGATTGGCGGCGGGCAACTGAGCACGCGGGATCACGACGACCGGATTGTCCAGCTCGAATTCGATGATATCGTATTTGGATTCGGGATTCAGTTTCTGAGCTTCCAGGATGTCGTTAATAGAACGTATTGTCATACCGTTGAATTTGCTGACGACCATTCGGCCGAGGCTCGTGTAGCCCAGGTTGAAGGGGGCCGGGAGTACATAACTGAGGATGACAATGTCTTGGCGTTCCGGCGTCGGCTTGAACGCACAATCGCGGTAGTAATGGTATAAATGAGGAGGACTTTGGCCCTCCATGTCGTCGCCGAATTCCATGAGATACTCTCGCGTAAGCTTTTGTAGCACGAAACCCGCCGTAATGATGTATTCCGGCTGTCGGCCGTACTCGTGGTAGGGCACGAGCATCTGGGAAACATCGAAGTTTGTGACCTCGGTTTGGAGTTCTTTTTTTTGACCGTCGCGCCATAGCTCGAATTGCACTTTCTCGCCGACCACTTTACTGGTGATCAAATGGTCGTATGAAAGCATTTGATACTTGGGGTGCGTAAACCGACCGTGGGGATCGAGCGCGTGGCCGTCGATGCTCAAAATCACATCTCCCTTTTTGAGATTGTCGCAGCCTGTGCCCAGCGTATCGACATCGGAGACATACGCTCCGCTAGTCATAGAAGCCGGCATTTTCAGATAGGATCGCATCGCCGGGTCGAGAAGCTCCGAAAGGACGAATCCCGCTTCTCCAAAGCCTTGATAGTTCTCGCCGGCTGCGGCTTTGAGAAACCGATTAATGGTTTCAGCCGGGATCAGACCGGATTCTTTCTCTTCACTGGACAGGTGGGCGATACCGATGGGCGTTGAGCCGACACAATAAATTTCTCCTCTGGATGTGCGTTGCGACGTATTCCCGGCAATATAACACAAGCGTTGTCCGAAGGACACCTGTGTCGGCTCCACGCTCGCCCGGTCGAGGTAGCCCCGTCCGTTGTACAGGTGGTTATCCGACGAGAGCCAATAGAAACTCACTTCGGCGCCCTTTTCATAGCTCTCGGAAAATGTCAAGGGGGTCAGAGGTTTGCTCAGCGCATTCGGATCCAGTCGGATCAGGCAGAGGTTTGTATCGTAATCGACGACTTTGAGCGTGGCGCCGACGAATTCGTTTTGGCCGTAGCGCAGCGCTCGTATGAATGCAAGATTCACAACGCTGCCGGCCGTGGTGATCACGTCATATTCACCCACGGCGCAGGCGCAGGCCCAGCTTTCCGAGAGGCGTTCGTGTTTCCAGGGTTCGCTCCGGCTGTAGCCGTAGGAGGAGACTTCCAGATAAACGATGGAATCTTTCATCTCCTCCATAAGGTCCGGGCCGTTCCGACCCGCGGCGAATGTTAGAGAGCACGCTTGGACGATCACGCCGGATAGGATAATGAGGATTAAGGTCTTGGTATTCATGGTGTCGTCTCCAGACGCACTTCGGCGGGGATTTGGTATTTCTTGAGGATGGACTGATTTCGAGCTCGGGCGGCTTGGCCATCGATGGGCAAAATGCGATTGCTGCCCATGAATTTAATGGTATAAAACCGGGCCGTCGTTTCTTTGAAAGCATTGTGGACATCTTCAAGGCTGTTGATCGTGATGTCGTTGATACTCTCGACGACGAGATTTTTGAAATCCTGAGCGTAGGCATTGACTTCGTCGGACATAATCGCCGAAAGGGCGACGTATTCCCGTCGCTGCCGATCAGTATTGAGCTGCATCGAATGGCTGTAAAGATAGCGCAGAGTGAAGGGGACTTTCTCGGGCCATTTGGGTCCCCAGGTTTCGAGAAGGTTCCGGCCGGCGGGAGTAAAGACTAATCCGGCAAAGCACACATACGGCGGCGGGCGGTCGAACTGACGTTCCCTGTCGAAAATCGGTTTGTTCAGGGCGATCGTCGCCGACACGGTCATCCGCTCGCCTTGGCGGTAGAACGTCAATTGCACGCTCTCGCCAATTTGTTTGGAATCAACGGCTTCCGAGAGGGGTAATCGCAGGCCGTGTATCTGAATCATACCGTCGTTATCGACGTTGTAATCGTCGATTCGGGTGATAACATCGCCGGCCTGTAAAATCGATTCGATCGAAGAGTGCATGAGCGTGGCGATAATCACGACGCCATCCTCGTTCGGCGGAACTTGCAGATAGTCTCTATAGCTCATGTTATGCAAGCCGGGATAGAACATCGTGCCCATCGCGCCGAAGCCGTCGTATGTCCCGTCTTCGATATCCTTTAAAAAATGTTGGATGACGGTGGTGGGAATAAGGTAGCCGATGTTATCCGCTTCCCGGAGGCCCTGGAAGGCGACACCGACGACGCGGCCGTCCTGGATGACCGGGCCGCCGCTGTTGCCCGGATTAATCGCGGCGTCGGTTTGAATGACGAGGTGCCGATCGGAGGCGCTGTGGGAGTACGTATCCGTCTCGATCCGCGAGACGATGCCTTCCGTGACGGAGATGCGGTCTCCGCCCACGGGAAAGCCGTACGTCGATACGGTGCTGTTGACGTGTGGAATCCCGGCCAGCTCGAGGGCGGCGGTCTCTTCAAAAAAGCTTGCATCATCGACGGTGAGCAGGGCCAGATCGCAATCGTGTCCGATGTAGAGGATCCTGGCCGGGAAGCGTTTGGCGAGGTTTTCCTTCGCCAGTTCGACGTAGCGGCAGTTACTCACGTTGTGCGCATTGGTCAGAATTTTATTTCCGGCGATAATCAATCCCGATCCTGAACTCCGGGACATATGATCCATTTTCCAGGGCGCCACATAATCGAAATCCTGCCTGACGCTTCGGATAAGGACGACCGATTTGTCGGGCGTCTGAAGTCCGGCGCCTTGAGTTGCAGAAGACAGAAGACAGAAGACAGAAGACAGAAGAAAGACGACGTAAATTTTCGATTGTCGAATGTCGATTGCCGATTGAAATAAATTCGTAAATTGAAAATTGAAAATCGGCAATCTGTTTTTGAATGTCCATTTCTGATTAAGCATGACCAATAATCCCTTGATAACAGTTTGGAAGAATGGCAATGTCTCGTAGGGACGCCCCCCCGTGGGCGTCCGGTTCCGGCGATAGAAAACGGACAGGCACAGGGGCCTGTCCCTACGCTACGCTATTCCATCATTCAATTATTCCAATATTTCAATAGTCAATATGATAGTTTTTTCTCAGTGAAAGATCAAAAGCAAAATTGCATTCTCCGGAGAGGTATTTCCGTGATTTGACTTTATCCATACGGGATAGGCTCGACACTGGACGCATAATGACTTAAATGCTAAAATACTCGGACTCGCGTCCTTGGCAATGTGCTCAGGCAAAAAGCAGTATCTATGGCAAAGGAAGGAGTTTCGCATATGAAAATCACCCGAAGAGTTTTGTTATTCGTCCTTATTGTTCAATTGCTCATTACTGCGATGGCTGTCGGTCAAACGCGGCGGGAAATACACTTTCCTGATATTCTCGGCTATAAGACGCTGACGTGCGACTTGCATATGCACACCGTTTTTTCCGATGGCCTCGTATGGCCGACGGTGCGCGTCGATGAGGCCTGGAGGGAAGGATTGGACGTGATTTCAATCACCGACCATATCGAATATCAACCACATAAGGGAGATGTGCCGACGAATCACAATCGTCCTTATGAAATTGCTCTTCGGAGCGCACGAGAAAAGGGTATCTTACTCATTCGGGGTACGGAAATCACACGAGATACGCCGCCCGGGCATTTCAACGCGATCTTCCTCCAGGACGCCAATCCTGTGGACACCAAAGATCTTACCGACGCGATGAAGGCCGCGGATCAACAGGGAGCGTTTATTTTCTGGAACCATCCCGGCTGGAAACCCGAACACAAAGGATGGTTTGACATTCACACGACGTTGTATGAGAACAAATGGATGCGTGGGATCGAGGTCGCCAACGGTGATTCCTATTATCCCGAAGCCCAGGAGTGGGCCCTCGAGAAGAATCTGACGATGTTGGGGAATTCGGATATCCACCAACCCGCCCTGGAGCTTGAAACATCCCCTGAAAATCACCGGACGATGACGCTTATTTTCGCGCGTGAAAAAAGCGTCGAGGCGTTGAAAGAAGCGCTTGTTGAAGGTAGAACCGCCGTTTGGTTCGAGAATCTATTGATCGGCAGGAAAAAATATCTTGATGCCATTTTCGAAAAATCCATCGAAATTAAAAAGCCCTACCATAAATCCAGAGGGACGATCTGGGTCGAAATTCGAAATCATGCCGACATTGATATGGACATGGAACGCCTCGGCAAGCTGGGGCCCGGTACGTTAATGCTGCCTGCCAATGCGACAACCGTATTGAAAACAAAAGTGGATGAAGGGGCGGAAAAAGCCGAATTGTCGTATGTGGTTCGTAATTTTTGGATCGCTCCGGAAAAAGGGCTGCCGGTCAGTTTGAAGATCGATCTGAAATAGTCGAAGAAAGGGTTTGGAGTGAGCTAACGTGTCTAAAGTGAACTAAAGTGAGCTAAAGTGACCCGTAAGGGTCATCCCGAGCGAAGCCGAGGGATCCGGTTAGGGAAATAGAGATTCTTCCCCTTCGGCTTCGCTCAGGGCTAAAGGCTCTTTGTGCTCAGAATGACAGCTCGCCCCTAAGGGGCAAGCGATCACTTTAGTCGCTTTAGTCACTCTTAACTTTAGGCACTTTATATGCAGGAAAAACGTAAAGTCTTGTTGATGATGGAGACCTCGAGAAAGTACGGGCGCTCTATTCTTCGCGGCATTGCGAAATATTCTCGTACCCATGGTCCCTGGATTTTCTATCGACAAGCGCCTTTCTACTGGGGGGCGGGGGGGAAAGACGCGACGCTCGAGCGGCTGTTGAAACAGGGGATCGATGGTGTGATCCTGCGCGAACAGCGCGAGCCGGAACAGACCGACCGAATTCTTTCCGCAGGCCTTCCCGCGGTTGTGTCACCGTATCGAGAGCTTTTCCCGGGTCTGCCCAATATTGTGACGGACGACGTGGCGATTGGAACGATGGCTGCCGAGTATCTTCTCCATCGCGGCTTCAAGCAATTTGCCTATTGTGGTTTCGGGGATAAATATTACTGGTCTCGCGAGCGCGGTAAAAGTTTCGCTAATCGAGTCGTTCGGGCCGGCTTTCAAATGCACCAATACGAATATGAACAACCGAAATCACGATCGCCGCATTCGTGGGAGGCGGAGCTTGCGATCCTGGTGGACTGGTTGAAGCGGTTGCCCAAACCCGTGGCCCTGATGGCTTGCAACGACGATAGAAGTCAGGACGTTCTCGAGGCCTGCAAGATGGCGAATCTCAATGTGCCGGAGCAGGTTGCAATTCTTGGTCTCGGGGACGACGATCTGGTATGCGATTTGGCGTCGCCGCCCCTATCGAGCATTGCCTTGAGCGCGGAAAAGGCGGGCTACGAAGCCGCGGCGACCCTGGACAGGTTGATGAACGGTGAAAAAGTGTCAGATCGGAGAATTGTTGTTCCACCGAGTTATGTTGTGACGCGACAATCCACCGACATCCTTGCCATAGACGATCCCTATGTTGCCGAGGCCCTGAATTTCATCTATCGGCACGCCAGAAAAGAAGCCATTCAAGTTAACGATGTGCTCCAGGTCGTCCCGATATCCCGCCGGAGTTTATACGAACGCTTTTCCAGGATTTTGGGCCGGCCGGTGCATGAGGAAATCAAGCGTGTCCGCGTGGAACATCTGGCGCGTATTCTGGTCAGCACGAAGCTCTCCATTTCCCAAATTGCCTCCTCGCTCGGCTGTTCGGACATGAAAAACCTGGCCCGATACTTCAAACAAGCCAAGGGAATGAGTCCTTTGCAATATCGTAAGCATCATTCTATAAAGTAGTTAGAAGCATTGAATGCATAAAATGACGATTTTTTGGGACGAAATGAAGTTGCATTCGTGATGTGTTCGGACGATAAATAAGGTAAGGTGGTCCGAATAGATAAAGGTGGAATGGGATGGTTTTGGCTTGTTAGAAGGCTAAAAGTACGTCCCGAGCTTGAAAAGCGGACACCTGAAAGATGTGCTTCGGCGTGTGGCCAAGGCAGAATTTCCTATCACTTTTCTATTACAAGAAGGAGGAACAAAGATGTCAGCTAAAAAATGCCTTTTGGTGGGAATGATCACTTTGCTCAGCGTGAGTTTGACAATGGCGGACCCACCTGCAGTTCACCCCGTCACGGGAGAAGAGTTGGTGATAGACTGTTTCAAGGGGACTCCGGATGCAATTGATGGAGATTTGAGCGACTGGAATCTTGGAGCGATGACTCCCGCCGTTCTTGATGTGGCCGAGCAATTGCATTCCGGACAGGAGAGTTGGACCGATCCTGCGGATTGTAGTGGAGAATTCTATGTGCTATGGGATGACGTGAACATCTACATCGCCGCGGTGGTGAAAGACGATGTGTTATCCATGAATAAGACCGACGGCAATATCTGGAATGCGGACGCGGTCGAAATCTTTTTCGCTACTACAAATGCTGTTGAAGGACATGCGGAACATTACCAGTACGGTTTTACTGCCAATAACCAGAGATGGAACTGGTGCAACATGGACGGTGCGGGCCAGATCGAGCCTGATTACCTCCAGATCGCCTCCACTCTAACGGCTGATGGGTACATCTGTGAAGCTGCTATTGCCTATGCACAGATGCCGTCGCTGGACTTTTCAGCAGGCAACGCCATCGGATTCCACGCGGTTCTGGATGACACCGACAGTGAGGACAGAGAACTTCAGATGACCTGGACCGGCCGCGAAGCGCATGACCAGACGCTCGGATATGGGCATATCATTCTCTCGTCCGACGTTGTACCCGAATCGGCTCCCCCGGTCGTTCTGAGGGTGGATTTTAACTCCAATCAGGATGGCGGCGGTGATTCAACCACTGCGGGCGATCCAGGTCTCTCCGAGGCCGCCCACAACCAGGAAGGTTGGTCGTCCTATCATGCCAATCATGAGGTGATTGACGAATTCGCCACCGCCGTTTACGGCGGAATCACTGTGACGCCCGGCTGGCCGAACACCACCGATAACCGCGTTCAACAGTCCATTGACCGCGGCAGCAGCAATGATAATAACTGGGACGATGCCGCCGGCGATCTGAACCTCGTCACCGACTGGATCGGTATCGACACACGTACCGGAAATGGCGGCAACGGGGACTGGGACGGCGCGACAGGCACACCCACGTACATGACACTCGCACTTGGCGGGCTGGCCGCCGGCGATTATAACTGGACATCCTTCCATCACGACACCGAACATTGTCACGGCCCGTTCGCCGTTTGGCTTTCGACAGACGGCGGCGTGACGTTCACGCAACTCAATGACGGTGTGATGACGGATTCGACGCCGGGCGGAACCCCCGATTCCAATGCAACGGAAGTGGGTCCTGATGCAAACACACTTTCTTCAACGTATCGCACATCGTTCAGCGCCGATGGCGTGAAT
The DNA here is from genome assembly GCA_016934255.1 of Sedimentisphaerales bacterium. Lineage (GTDB taxonomy): Bacteria > Planctomycetota > Phycisphaerae > Sedimentisphaerales > Anaerobacaceae > JAFGTG01. The sequence goes on along the minus strand of JAFGTG010000184.1, from coordinate 5,180 downwards.
GATGTCGTCTTTCGTTTTGCCCCTTACTCGGAAGGCGCCGTGCACCGCCAAATCTGGGGTATGAACGGCTTTGAACTGTCCCTTGCCCCGACGGTCGTCGTCCCGAGTCCGGTCGGACACTGGAAGCTTGACGAAGGCGAAGGCGCCGTCGTTTCGGATTCGAGCGGTAACGGCAACGACGGGACCATCGTGGACAATCCCGTGTGGGATACTCAATGGGTCTCCGGCGTTGCAGGCGGCGCCCTGGAATTCTACGGCGTGGGCGCAGCGATGGGCAACGGGGACTATGTCGAAATCCCCAATGACGCCAGCCTGGACATCCCCGGGCCGATCTCCATCGCCCTTTGGATCAGACCCGACGCCAACGATCCTGAAGGACAGGGCACGGAGACGGCGCCGATGGCCAAGGCGATGAGCGGGGTCAGTCCCTGGAACTGGCAGGTTCGATACGGCTGGGGCAGCGATCTGCCCTACATGGCGTTTACGTTCAATACCTCGCCCAGGGCCTGGGCTTACGTCAATCAAAATCTGACGCAAGGCGAATGGGTCCACATTGCCTGCTCGCATGACGGCGAGACGCTGAAATGCTATCTCAACGGTGTGGAAACCGATTCGACCCCAATGGGCGAAATTGCTACGGGCGAAGCCCCCGTCCTCATCGGTTCGGACGGTTGGGGATGCGATTGGATTGGCGCGATCGACGATGTCCGCATCTATGACGTGGGATTGTCTGAGGATGAGATTCTTGGCGTTGCCGCGGGTTTGTAACATCGCCATTTTGGATTGAGACAGATCTGGATCAGAACCGTATGGATGTTCTGAAGGACGATGCTCTGTTAAGTGATAGCGGAGATCGATAGGTTTGTAGCAACTCGGGGCCTATGCGGGTGTTGAAGCATAGGCCCCATATTTAGATTTGAAGGAGGTATCTTATGCGGACAAAATTGATATGTTTAATGAGTTTGACTTTGGTGTTGGGTCTTGTCAGCACGGGTGTGGCCGGCAATATCGATGAGGACCTCGTCGGCTGGTGGACGTTCGACGACGGGATCGGCTCGGTCGCCAAAGACCTCAGCGGCAACGGCGTCGATGCGGTATTTTTCGGCGACGGCCCGGCCTGGGATACGGACGCCGGCCGCGGAGGTGTTCTCACATTCGACGGAGTTGATGATTACGTTTTCATCGACGGTTTCTATTCGGTCCCCGTCTATACGATGGCGCTGTGGTTTCGCGTGACCGGGGCCAATGCAGAGAATGAGGGCCGAGATATCTTCTCCGCCTATGCGCGCACCGTCATCCACGGCATTCTTCTCGAGATGCAGACCGCGGGCACTCTGCGTTATCTTCACCGATATCCCCTCGGGACCGGCGGAGGCACCAACATCTACACGACGACAACGTATGACGACGGTTCCTGGTATCATGCGGCGATGGTCAAGTCGGTTAATACCATTGCGTTGTATATTAATGGCGAACAAGTCGGGACCGCCGCCGATTCGAGTGTGTTCAATCCCGGCGATGCCTTTGGAGTTGCCCTGGGCTGTCTCGACAATGAGAGGGGACTTGACCGAATGCTCCCCGGACAGATGGACGACGTTCGGATCTACAGGCGGCCGATGGCGCAGGCCGAGATTCAGTCGATCATGAACGCCGATCCCTGGCCGTATGCCTACGGTCCCACGCCGAACGACGGCACGTTGCATCCGGATACGTGGGTGAATCTGAGCTGGTTGCCGGGGGCGCATGCGGTCTCGCATGACGTGTACATCGGAGATAATTTCGACGAGGTGAACGAAGGGACCGGCGATACGTTCCGGGGTAATCAGAGTTTGACCTATCTTATTGCGGGCTTTCCCGGATTTGCCTTTCCCGACGGTCTCGTTCCGGGCACGACCTATTACTGGCGCGTCGATGAGGTCAACGATCTCCATCCGGACAGTCCGTGGAAAGGCGACGTCTGGAGCTTCACGGTGCCCTCGAAAAAAGCCTACGAACCCAATCCGCCGGATGGGGCCAGGTTCGTGGCGCAGGACGTGACCCTAACCTGGACGGCGGGCTTCGGCTCGAAACTGCACACCGTGTACTTCGGTGACGATGCCGACGTCGTCGGCAATGCCACCGGGGGTCTTCCCTTTGGCGTGCCCAACTACACGCCCGGTCCGCTGGAGCCCGGCAAGACGTATTACTGGCGCGTCGATGAGTTCGATGGTTCTCAAACACATAAGGGCGACGTCTGGAGCTTTACGACCGCCGGTGTCGGCGGAGGCGTGCGGGGAGATTACTACAAAGGTCAAAATTTCAATACGTTTGTCCTGAGCCGCACCGATCCTCAGATCAACTTCAATTGGGCCGATGGGACCGCCCCGGATGCGGCTGTGGGTGACGATAACTTCTCAGTCCGATGGACCGGTGAAATCGAAGCCGCCTTTACCGAGACCTACACCTTCTACACCAACAGCGATGACGGCGTGCGTCTGTGGGTGGGCGGTCAACAGCTTGTAGATAACTGGGTGTCCCACGCGGACATGGAAAACAGCGGAGTGATCGACCTCGTCGCCGGCCAGGTGTACAGCCTTCAGATGGAGCATTACGACAGCACCGGTGTCGCTGTAGCGGTACTCCGCTGGTCGAGCGCTCATACGCCCAAGCAGATCGTTCCGCAGGCGGCTATGTCACCGCCCATCAAGGCGAGTAATCCGAGGCCGGCAAGTCGCGCGACCGGGACGTCCTTGACGCCTGTTCTCACGTGGAGCGCGGGCGATTATGCCGCTTCGCACCAGGTGTATTTCGGCACGGATGAACTGGCCGTGACTAACGCCGCGCAAGGCTCTCCGGAGTACGTCGGAACCCAGGCGCTCGGTAACGAGAGCTACGATCCGGGCAAGCTCGAATGGGCGACGACGTATTACTGGCGCGTCGATGAAGTCAACGACACCCATCCGGATAGTCCGTGGGTGGGTAACGTTTGGAGCTTCACGACGGGCGATTTCCTGCTTGTCGATGATTTCGAGAATTATACCGATGAGGACACGGCCGGAGAAGCCATCTGGCAAAGCTGGATCGATGGTTTCGGCGTTGCCGATAACGGCTCGCAAGTCGGCTATTTGAATCCGCCGTATGCCGAGCGGACGATCGTTCATAGCGGTTCGCAATCGATGCCGCTGCTTTACAATAACACGGCCGGCGTGGGGAATTCGGAAGCCGTATTGGCGCTGACGTCCCCGAGGGATTGGACCGATGAAGGCGTGGCCGAGTTGTCATTGTGGTTCAGAGGGCTTCCAGGTTCCGTCGGTAGCTTCGTGGAAGGCCCGGCCGGGACCTACACGATCACGGCTACCGGCGTGGATATCGCCGGAACCGCCGATGAGTTCCACTACGCCTATAAATCGCTCAGTGGTGTCGGCTCCATTGTCGCCAAGGTGCTTAGCGTGCAGAATACGAACACGTGGGCCAAGGCCGGTGTGATGATTCGCGAGACGCTGGAGCCGGGATCGAAGTTCGCTGCGGTCTATATTACACCCGGCCAGGGCTGTCGATTCCAGGCGCGAAGAGATACGGACATCGACGTGGTGAGCGATACCTCGATTGCGACGGACGAGCAGAAAGCCATCACGGCGCCGTACTGGGTAAAGCTGGAGCGTACCCTCGCAGGTTTCAATGCTTATTATTCCAACAACGGAACCTCGTGGCAGACCATGGCGTGGAATCCCCAAACCGTTTCCATGACGTCGAATGTCTATATCGGTTTGGCGCTGTCGGCACATAACGGCGATGCCGTATGCGAGGCGAAATACTCAAACGTCCAAACCACGGGCGCCGTTGCGGGACAGTGGCAAGCCCAGGATATCGGTATCACCAGCAACGCCGCCGAGCCGCTCTATGTGGCGGTTTCCAACAGTAGTGGATCGCCCGCCATCGTGGCCCACGACGATCCGGCTGCGGCGACGATTGACGTCTGGACCGAATGGGTGATTCCGCTCCAGACCTTCGCCGATCAGGGGATTAATCTGACGAATGTAGATCAGATTGCGATTGGCCTGGGTGATAAAGGCGGCGTCGCGCCCGGCGGTTCCGGGACGATCTACATTGACGATATCCGACTGTATCGACCGAGAAATTAGGACGATTTTTTACAAAACAATCGCTGGATATGTTTTTGTTCGGGGTTTATGCTGATTCGTTCGGCATAGACCCCGTTTATTTCTCTTGACATCGGAACACGTGATCTGCTATAAATGAGAATAACGAAGCAGCCGTTTTGTTCAATCACATCATATTGAAGGAGGAATAGTATGTTTAGAGGACTGATCTATTGGGTTTCCGTCATTTTTATTTTCGGATTGTGCGGATCGATGGTGTTCGGTCAGGAGAACCAGATCGTCAACGGCGAGTTTGATGACGGTCTTAACGCGTGGGCCAATTACGGGGCGGGTGGTTACATGCTGGATGTCGTGCAGGGGGTGGGTCTATCCGGAAAAAATGCAGCCGTCATCGAAGTAACCGACGCGTCTCTGGCGACCGGGATAGGGATGGCTCAGGGGGGGCTTGGGCTTGTTCAGGGCGAAACCTATCAGATCGGTTTCACCGCCGTAGCGGAGCAGGAACGGGAAATGGTCGTCCTGTTCCAGATTTACAAACCCGAGATCCCTCAGTGGCTGACGCCCTGGGAAGAAACAGTACAACTGACGACCGATTCGCAAAGTTTCAACTTCGAATATACGCACGACACCGAAACGACCACCGAGCAGCCTGGCTGGTCGGTGGATATTTATCTCATGCTCAAGGGCACCTACTGGCCCATGGAAGGCGACGATCTGAACAAGAAAGTCTGGATTGACCGTGTGTACTTCGGCGCCGAAACGCCGGTTCAGAGCTTCGGAGGCGCGACGAATCCGGATCCGGAAGACGGTGCGATTCACGAGGATACATGGGTGGCGATTCGCTGGACGCCGGGTGATTATGCGGTGTCGCACGATGTGTACCTGGGCGACAATTACGAGGACGTCAACAATGGCGTCGGCGGGACGTTCCGAGGCAATCAAAGGGAGTCGGACTTCCTGGCCGGCTTTCCCGGTTTTGCCTATCCGGAGGGTCTGGTTCCGGGCACGACATATTATTGGCGAATCGACGAGGTCAACGACCAGCATCCGGAAAGTCCGTGGAGAGGCCCGGTCTGGAGT
>JAFGTG010000183.1 GCA_016934255.1 Sedimentisphaerales bacterium | reverse complement strand
CGGATAGTCTTGTGACAGAACGTTTTCAATCGCTTGACCGATGAAGTCCGCCCCGTTGTAAACAGGCATAATCACGCTAACCAATGGCTTGTTTTCTCTGCTTCTTTGATGAGCTTCGGAATTCCGATTAATGGGAAGATTCTCGGAGGAGGGACTCGTTGTTCCCGATGGTTTCCATTCATTTTTTTGTCTGATGAGGTGGATTTTATCTTCGAGCGTACGAATGTATGGGGTGGCCCTCGACAGGCTAAGATGATCGCGCACGAAGTTCACGGCCTTTTGGCGGATCGATGGGTCCGTCTGAATGATATTCATGGCCATAAGCAGGGTCTCGGCCAGTTTTTCAGGAGTATTCGGCTCATATAAGAAACCCGTTTTACCATTAGCCAGTGTCGCGGGTACGCCCCCCACCTTATGCACGATCGGGATACATCCACACGCCTGCGCCTCCACCGTCACGAGGCCGAAGCTCTCCAGCGTCGAGGGCAAACACAGTATCCCGTGCTTCGAATAGATTTCAGGCATCTGGTGGTGATCCATGTAGCCGTGAAAGTAAACGCCCTCCGGCTTCAGCTTTTTAAGATAGTTTCCGTAATCATCCCCCCCTCGCCACATGGCGCCGTCTCCGTAAAGATGTAACGTGACGTCGGGTACGTGCCGGCGGATGATTTGAACGGCATCCAGGAGTATATGCACGCACTTGTGCGGATGAATTCCTCCGGCGAACATGATCGAGCGATCGTCTCGATGAACATTTCGGGGGCGATATATATCCGTATCGATGAGGTTAGGAATAATCACGAGTTTGTCGGCCGGAATACGCTTGCTTTGTAAGAATGCTTTGTGATATTCGGACAGGCAAATCACCGCGTCCACATCGTCGAGACGGGGGCGCGACTGGTCGTCGAAATCCCAGCAATGCTGGTGGATGAACCAGATTTGGCCGGGGCGTTTCGGCGTTTGAAGAAACGATCTGATATGCGTTGCGAAAAACACAATATCATATTCTGCAAGAAATTGCTGACTCGATTCGGCTTGCGACAGGGGAACGATCTGAAAAGATTCACATGGCTCGTGCCGGCTAACAAGATTGCCCGTGATATGAATGTCCACGTTCGGCCAATGGGCCTTTAACAGTCTCGCGAGATTGAACACGGAGATGACCGTGCCGGCCGGACTGGTTTGGTCGAGATTCCCAATCCTGTCGAAATAAAATAGGATTTTGCGTGTAGGGCTTGGTTCGGGCGGTGTGTCTGTATTTTCTTGATGAAAGGCGAAGGCGGACGGCAACAAGCGTTGTGCCCAGCTAAAATCGGGTCTGATATTTAGGAGTCTGTGCAAAATATCTATCGATGAAGTAGAGTCACCGCCGCCTTTCTGCCAGTTCATTAGGAGAAAAATTCCTTGCCAATCATTTCCTTTTGCTTTCGCCACCGCGTTTGAGCAATATGTTATCGCGTCGTCATTTTGACCTCGTTTCCTCTCTGCCAGTGCCCGCCAAAAATAGGGCAATCCGGATTCAGGACATTTTTCAGTCGCTTCGATGATTCGATGATACACCTCATCGGGACAATCCGATATCAATCCCCAGGCTTCCGCAAGCGTCTGAGGGGGGTACAGGTCCGGATGGCAGGTGGCGACAAAGGCCCATGCCAGTTGCCGGTTGGGTTTAATCTTTGTCAGATAAGTGCTCTCCGGATGTACGCGATATAAAAAGAGTTTTTCCTTAATTCGTCGAACGACGATGTTGTGTTTCGAGCAGCTTATCCAAAAGCTCCAGTCCTCGGGTTGCCTGATGATACTTAACGGCTTGTCATATCCACCTACCTTGTGCCAGAGCTCTTTGCGATACAGGCTCGCATAAGGCATGGTGTCGGCAATCATGACGTGCTGGCGGGAGTACTCGTCCGGTAGCCATTGGCCGTATGAGGCGCCGAATTCCTGCATGTTAGAGAAAACGACGTCCACTTTGGGCTCGCTGTTCACGATATCCACGGCCCTTCGCATGAAGCTCGGATCGAACATATCGTCGCTGTCAAGCGGCAGTATCCACTCACCCGTAGCCACCTCAACGCCCAAATTCCGCGTGTCGGAAACGCCGCTGTGCGGCTTGTCGATGAAGCGGATATGTCTATCAGGATATTGGGCGATCAATTGATTCGCAATATCTACCGTGTTATCACTGCTGCCGTCGTTAACAATGATGCACTCCCAGTTGCTATAAGTTTGTCGAACGATAGAGTCAACCGCCTCCGGCAGATAACGAGCCTGGTTATAACACGGGATAACCACAGAAATCTTTATGGAGTGGTCCGAAGTCTTTTCGTCGTTCGATTGGATTTCCTGATACATTCCTGAACTGATATAGCGGCCGTGTTTGCCGGGGTCGATTGTCGGGGAGGGCGGCACGGAGATATTTATCCATGGATCGGGAATAAGATCCTTGGTGTCATGTTCGATTTCATTGAACCACGGCTCGGGAGCAAAAACCATTTTATCTTTATTCGGATTCAACCACGCCGCCCACCACGAGAACGTGCTGTTGGCGATGATGTGATGCTTGCACAGGCTCATCAGCCGGAAGTCTTCATAGTCTTTGTCCTGCCCATTGTTGGCGACGACCATCATCGGGTAGGGCAGTTTCAGGTGATCCCGAACCCAGCCGGGATCGTCGCTAAATACAAAGAAGGACGGGTCTTTAACGGTTTGGACGAGCCGTTCGATACAGCGGTAGTAATAGTCCAGTGAAGTAGCGCCGTGGATGTTGACGCCGTGAACGTCAACCCGGCCGGAGGAAATGCCGTGCAGCCTTCTGAAATGAAGACACACGGAATGGGTCTCGGCGATGGCATCGGCAATGTTTACATTGAGGCCGCCAAGCGGTCGTCTGACGGTCAATTCCTTGCGAATGATTTCTTTGATGGATGAGAAATATTTTTCGCTTTGCCAATACCCATCCAAGTAAATATTGTCACGCAGTTTCAGGATGTCAGGATCAAAATGAAAGTGTCTTTCTTTGATATATCGTGAGGCCGCAATCTCTTCGGGCGTGGCGAAATTTTCCACGATATCGAAATGATGTAAATTGTACCGGCGTTGATAGAAATCGTTCTCGAATCCCGTCGTTGCGTCAAGTTTCAGGAGGGATTGGCTATCAACCGCCATCCTGCGGGCCATTGCATACTGAAAGAGCTGATTGCCTAAACCGCCGTATAACTTGACTATGACCATATTTTAACCTTTAGTTGGTTTTTGAAGATCGTCGTTCGATCATGAATTCGATTAAGTAAGCCCCACATGGATTGGCGTCCCTGATTCCTGAGACCGTATTCGACTCCCGCCGTTAAGAATAGAGAATTGTTGGGCGGAGCAATCGATATACCGGTGTAATCGAGAATGATGGAACATCAGTTTTTGCCCATCCCCATAGAAGACGGTGGCGGGCTTGCCAAGCGCCGCGGCCAGTGTCGCGGTTCCTGAAGCCAAACACAATAACTCTTTGCATGAAATAATAACCCGGCAAAATTCCTCCAACGTATTCGTTTGAAGAATCGCACCGTCGTGATCGAGGGCATAGTGTTTTTCCCACAGGGCCATCTGGTGCGTTATATGAATGTGATTATCCCTCAGGAAACGCTCAATCTCCTCGCTTGAAATATCTCCCACATACGATACAAAATTGGGATCGTAAACAACCGCATCGAACAAATCCGGCCTGAGCTGGCTTTTAAAGTACACCTCGGGTTCGTGGAACCGTTTTCCATCATCCAAACCCCGTAATATCATGATCTTATCCAGGATATTCATTCCTTCTTCGACGGAATCAAAAATCGGATATTCCCCGTTTTCATCGCAGAATCCATCCACATAGGGATTGCACCCCCACAGCAGTTTACGGTACTCCGGATTTCGGAATGCAGAGTAATTGGATACATAGACTCGATCGTATTTACCGCTTTCTTTTGCGATGCGTGGCAAGTGGCTATAGAACAGGTGGTCGCCGATCCCGCCATACTTGACTTCGATGACGAAATGAGAGTGAGGCGTATGAATGACAGGGCCTCTCCCGGTGTTCAGATTCATGTCGTTAGGTGATTGTAGGTTTTGAGGTTTCAAGCGATTCAGCAAGGGCTGTATCTCACAGCAGCCGGGTTTGATTCGTGCAACATAATCTGCGGTTTTTTGTGCCTGCTCGTAGAAGCCTATCTTATGCAGCGCTTCAGCCGCGAGCCAAAGCATCGTCCAGTGTTTGCACGAGGAGTTCAGGGCCTGTGAGAGCCATTGTATCGCCTCCTGGGGCTGATCGATCTGCAGGCAGGCAAGACCATGCCAGAGATGTTCGATACCCGCATCCACGTTTTCCAGTTCAGCCGGCATCGTCAACGCCGCGGCATATTTCGGCTCCCAGAATAAACGCTTGGGCGGATCCAGTTTGGTGGGAACAAAATGCTTCCACTTTCGCAATAAGTATTGGTAATCGATCTCTGCGACTTCGAGGTTTTTCTGCTTGAGCTCATCCATGACGTTATTATGGATCAACAGGCAATCCGCGAGCGGGATGAGTTGCCGCCCGCTTTCATAGACTTTGAAGGATAGATCGATGTCGGGGCAGCGGAATATATAGCCTTCGTCGTAACCGCCCAGTTCCCGAAATACGTCAAGCCGGATCAGCCCGAAATTCATGAGTAATTTGTGCCCGAGTGCAAAACAAATGCCTTGTTTTTCCCAGCCGGGGTATTCGGGAATAACTTCTTTGTAGAAAAAGACGCCGCCGGCTACGGATGACGATTTCTGGCTTTTCAGCAGCTTGACGGCTTGGGTTACAGAACCTTTCTCGAAAACAATATCATCGCTGGCGTGCATGGCCCAGGTTCCGCGCGACTTGGAGAAACCGAAGTTGTACCATTGCGACCAT
>JAFGTG010000182.1 GCA_016934255.1 Sedimentisphaerales bacterium | reverse complement strand
GCTAACGCAAGAATATACTCACCAGACCCTACCGTCTGCGGGACCTGGAATGTTCCGTCCGCCTTGTAGCTTTTGGGTCTCAGCTCGTACGATTTCGTTGTCTTGTTCCATCGGTCTCCTGGTAGCCACTGGCGGATGTCCAGATCTTTGAACGTGTCCCGCCAAACCGGAATTCTGGTTTGGGGATCCAGCAGACTTACTTCGACTGGCCATTTGTAGTAGAACGGTGCGGAGCCGACATTCCGGACCACAAAGGATACGGTGAAGAGTTTATTGGATGAAATCATGGCGGGATAACAGACTTTATCGAGGATAAAGCGGTAACCAAACGCCTTTTGTACTTGCTCCGCTCCCTGTTGGACTTCTGGATCTCTGGTATTATAATTGGCCACCCACCCGAGATTACTGCAGTGCAACCAGCGAATTGTGTAGAGTAGCCAGTCCAGATGCTTCAGATCACGGAGTGTATCATTGGGATTATCTCCCGGTTGTTCTCCGTATCGTCCCCAGTTATAGGCGCACTCCCCGCCCATGGGGCTGGTTTTCCATCGGCTCTGATTATTATTGAGGTCGGCGATCCCTTGGCCGTGGGATTGTACTTGCTGGATATGCGCCCAGGAATCCCAGTAAATGCCAAACTCATAGTCTATAAATTCCCAGGGGTGACGAACCGTGACTTTCTTGTTCTTAAACGCCTCTGTGAAGGCATCACCAAGTAGCTTCTGCATCTCATCGTCAGGAGAGGGATTGTGATGTTCACCCCAGTATCCAATGATACCCAGTTGGACCCAAGCGACGCGTGGATCGTTGTCCCAACACTGGCCGAGTCGCTGGATCAGACGTATGATGCGCCTTTTGAATTGTTCGCTACTATAGTCTCCGATTTGCATATCGGCCGGCCAGTACTCATTGCCCTTCTTTTTATCCCAATCAAGATACACCCGCGGTATGACCTTGATGTTGTGCTTCTCGATGTCCATCCACTTCTCATTGCAGACTTCCTTAATCTTGTCGATGGTATCCGTTTCGTCGTTCTCCAATTCGTTCCATCTCAGGTAGCATCGGGTCAATGTGGCGTACTCGTGTTTAAAAGCTCGCGAATTGGTATCCGGGCGAAATCCTTTGAGAGGATTCCGCAGTGCATGCGGATACACTTCAGGTCTTATGACAACCACGCGCGTCCCCTCTTTTGCCCATGTGGGAAAGGAGTATACTAATATGAGGAAAGTACCGAATACCAAGCTTGGAAAACCGGTCAAATGGATCATCGTGATATTCCTATCGAAATCCTATCATATAAATCGTTAGGCTACTCCGCCTTTTCGGGCCAATCAAGATGCTTGTGCAGAAACGCAAACGTACCTTCTCCGTTGATGCTATGCCCGCCCTGGAAGAATTCAATCTCCGTGCGATCGTCGATGCCGAGCTGGGCATACAGCCAGCGTACCTTTGCATACTCGTGGGCTACCCAGTGGTCACGGCCCACGAGATCCAGATGACCGCGTTCGACCATGAAAGGCCGCGGCACCATCAAGTAGGCCATCTCGGCGTAGTCGAACGTGTGCCCGAGATTCCAGTAAGGCATCTCCCACTCAATAGTACGCATGAAACTAAAGGGTTGATCCGTCGCTGCGACTTTGCGTGTCCATTGATTGAAGTCGCCCGAACAGATCGAGAGGCAATATTTTTCAAGAATAGCCGGCACCCTCACAGCGGTCTCCCCTCCATAGCTCAATCCATAGAACGCGATGCGGTCGCTGTCCACGAATGGCAGTGTACTCAGCCAGCGCAGTATCTGATCGTGCTGAGCAATGATGAATGAAAAGAGCGTCGCTCTGACGGTATTGGCTTTGCGGTCGAGCCAGCGATAGCGATCCTCGCCACGGTACAGATTGTGTGGGGCGAATGTGATGAAACCCCGCTCAGCCAGCCGTGCAGCGAAGTTGTTATACGCAGTACTATTTGCATCGAGTGTGCTTCTTGGCACTCCGTTTCGCCCATGCTGGCAGACCACGACCGGACGTCGCTCGCCGGGCTGAATATCCTTGGGGAGGACCAGAACGCCCCAGGCGAACAACTCTGGGAACACATCCAGCACAACATCGTACGCTTTCCACTCTTTCGTATCGAGGATCTGGTGCGAACGTGCGTTTGGCGCAAGCAGCGGTTCCTCAAAGCACCCCATCCCTTCGGCGTAAAACCGCTCCCGGAAAGGCTTGGCGCCTTCGACGAATTTCTCCACCGAATGTGTCGCGTGGCGGCGTTTCGTGCTCCAGCGACGTTCAGCGAATTCGGGCATGACGTCGTATAAAAAGAACCGGTCGCGCACGTGTTCCGACTGTCGCACGAGCGATTGCACGTGATTCTCAAGTTGTCGAACAGTTCGCTTGTGTCGGCTGTCTGGATTAAACAAGGCGCGTCGGTCCCTTGGAATCTCATCCAAGACAACCATGCTGATCTCGATCCCAAGTCCCTGTGTGAATGCTTTTAGCGCTCGAATCGAGCCGGGTCCGATTGGAGTGTCGGCCTCGTGGATCAGCGTCGGTTTTGCGGATTGGGAGTACGTTGAGATGCGTCGGAATTCCTGCGAGACAGAGGTGAAATCCGGCGTACGCCAATCCCCTTTGTGGCCCGTCACAGTCGGTGTGGGGCTATATTCGACCACGAGTGAACGCGGCAGAATAAGTGAGGCGATCTCGGCATCGCCGAATCGCCGCAGCAGACTCCAGACATTGCGATAAATGGGTTCAGCCCAGACTTTCTCACGGGCATCGAAGTAGCCGCTCACAAGCACTGCATCGATTCGCGTGTCTATGGCCGCGGCATAGAATGCGATCAGTCCGCCCTCGGCGTAACCAACGACGCCGATCGGTATCGATTCGTCGTGTATTTCGAACCAATCGACTGCCGCAAGCACTTTTTGCACCTCGTAGCCTATAATGTGTCTGCCCATGTGAAACGCTTGACGATAGATCCATTCGCGGTACGTCTGGTCGGTTTTTTTGAGCGCAGCGTCATTCGTATCGAGCTTCTCCCGACCTACAAGTGTAGGGATGACAAGTCTGAATCCGTTATTCGCCAGGTGGCGAGCAAACTGCTTCTTCGATTCAATGCCCGGCGCCAGGCCGAGGAGTTGCTCCGGCGTCTGATCCGCGTCGGGTACAACAACGACTTGCGCAACCGGCGTTTGCTTCGGCTCAACGATCAGGCCTTCACCGAACACCCCTTCAAGTACGGACCATCGCACCTGAAACACGCTGTATTGCGCAGTCTCAGCGACTTGAGCGGGATTCGTGTCATCGCCAAATCGTTCCATTCTCACGGGCAACCGCGAATCCACAGCGCCGATGATTTCCCGAAATCGCCGCCTGTTTTCGGCAATAGAAGAGTCATCCTTCCAGAACATGGCACGTCTTGCGCGTGACTGTTGGATCTGTCTTTCAATGAACTGGTGTGCGCCGTCCATGAGGCGCTCGGAAAGGTCCTCTTGCTGCCACTCCAGAGGTCTCGTGTCCTGAAGCGGCGATATTGCTTGCTCAGCATAAACGGAGTTCAAGGTCATTAGTACACACAAGATCGTAAAGGTTCGATTCATCGCAGATCCTTTCCAGTTGTTTTGTCGCTCATAGAGTTGGCTCACGGTCAAAAGCATATCCAATCGCCTCCATTTCTGCCTGGCGGAAATTCATGTCGCCGGTTATTCTGGTCAATCCACCCAACGTGCAGAACATATTCTGCTGTGAAGCCAAATTAGGAAGAATCCACTTAATCCGCTCATGCGAGTGGAAATTTAGCCCTTTCACAAAAAACGGCGTACGCTTCGACCCGTACGGATCCCAGCCATACTTAAGCATGTTGTCAGTAAACTCACGGACAGGGTTAAGGTATCGGTTCGGATCTGTTGGATCAGGGATCACGGTGGCGGGGCAGATTGAAATTGGATAGAGAAACAATATAGCAAACGCAAACCGATGTGCATCTTTTTGTGTCATATTCTGATCTCCCGAATACCGAGCCAAGACGTTCGTATAACGCAGATTTAGCAAGGCCCATTGGTGTGTATTATATCAAGAGAAGTCAATCTCCGCAAATGCGGCGAAAGCACCGATCGACTATTGGTTGATATGCGGAGCGGAAATCCCCATTGTAAGAAAGGAAGTTGCAAAAACACGCCCGGAAGGACTCGAACCTTCGACCTACGGATTAGAAATCCGTTGCTCTATCCAACTGAGCTACGGGCGCTAAAATATTAAGATTTTGAAGTATAGCAACTTCCACCGCGGGTTGTCAATCCTCTCACTATCAAAGATACTCAAAACCGCCTAAAGTGACTTCTTGATACCAAAATAACCCTTGTATATCTTGATTTTTCTAACATAAGCTCAAATATTTGTTATTCTTTAGGCAAAAAGATCAACACTCTGGAGATATCTATGAATAAGAGCAATGTGAAAAAAAATAGGACGAAATGCAAAACATTGGCTTTGATGGGCATGATTTGCTTCACTTTTGCAGTGTACACTCAAGGGATTCTGGCCATGGGGGATCCAATGGCAAGCGTCTCGGACGCGTCCGTCACTGGTTATGCCACGGTTCAATCACTAAAGTCGATATCAAGTTTGTACGATGGCGCATTGGTGGAGACGGCGGGCTTTTATGTTCCGGGAGACGGAGGCGAAGCGCTGTACTGCATCCGGAAGTCAGGGGACGGATTGCAACCCAATGGGGCGGATGTCATCGCACTGAAGAATGGGCTGGTTGCTATTCTCCTGGAGAGTCAATCCGTTAACTACAAAATGTTCGGCGCCGTTGGGGACGGTGAGAATGACGATGGTGTTCAGATTAAACTGGCCCATGAATACGCCAATAAACACCGAATTCCGGTGGTGAATCTGAGTGGCGAGTTCTGGATTCAAAAAGTCAACAACATTGAAATCAAAACGAACGTGCATTGGGGAACGACGACGTTTCACGTCGATGAGAGGTTCAATCACAAACGATTTCCTCGTTTTGTGGTTCTCAACGACGAACCAACGAAAACCCTCGATCTGGACAAAGAAACGAAAGCGGTTTTGCTCGAAAAGATCCGGCCGGGTGTGCAGATCATCGACGAGTTGGCGCCTTATGCCGGCCACTTGATTACTGTCGAGGATGCAAAGGACCGCATCGGCATTCGGGCCGGAAACTACTCCAAACGCGGTTGGGCGCGTGAGGAGTTATTCTATGTGGAAGAAGAGGGACGCATCATCGGGGATATCGCCTGGGAATTCAAGGACTTCACGTCGGTTAGAGCGACTCCCTGTAACAACGTCTATCTCATTATAGAAGGCGGCGGATTCCATTTCTCAGGCGATACGCCGGCGGACGGTTCCAAGGGCTATCATCAGCATGGGATTGCCATACGGCGCAGCCGGACAATCATTCGCGAGCAATGGATGGGATTGGAGAAGGGGCGTCGGGATGTCTCTATGGAGCCCCGCAGTGGATTCTATACACTCAGCGGCGTCTATGACGTCACGCTGGAGAACATTCGGGCCATGCCCTGGGAGAAGAACCGTCGCGACCGCTCCAAAGTGGTCGCCCACGGCACATACGGAATCGGCGGCGCTCGTATGCTCAACTGCACGTTCCGCAACCTGACGGCTGAAGGCGGCTGGGTGGCCTGGGGCGTCTTCGGCACGAATCTCAACAAAAACTTCCGCATTGAAAACTGCCGGCTCAATCGCATTGACGTCCATTTTCACTGCTGGAATCTGTATATCAGCGATTGCGCCATCGGATTCAAAGGAATCTCCGTCACCGGCGGCGGCGATCTCTTCGTAACGAATACGACGCGCCACGGCAACAGTTTCATCAGCTTCCGTCCTGACTATGGGGCCAAGTGGGACGGCCGCATCCGGCTTGAAGGGTGCACGCTAAGGCCGACCGGTAACGGCACGGTTTCGGTGCTAAGTCACCGTATGGCGGACTTCGACTACCAGTATCCCATTGGTTTTGCCCGCGATGTTGCGATCAGGGACATGCTCATTGACTATAGCGCCGCGCCTAAATCCACAGCCCCGTGCTGGCTTATGGACGTGGTGCCTTTTTCCAGGACCAAGACGGGCGCACGCTTATTCTTTCCCAATCGTATAGAATTTCATGATATTAGAGTTCTCGG
The DNA here is from genome assembly GCA_016934255.1 of Sedimentisphaerales bacterium. Lineage (GTDB taxonomy): Bacteria > Planctomycetota > Phycisphaerae > Sedimentisphaerales > Anaerobacaceae > JAFGTG01. Next base: position 1,687 of record JAFGTG010000182.1, on the reverse strand, counting down.
ACGAGAACAGGGTGTCCGCCTTCTTCGCATACCCAATCCACACCACTATGATTTGCGTCACCAGGGGGGATACGATGGAAGCAAACTAAAAGCGAACTGCACGTTGGTCGTCAATGATGTGCAACTCGAAAAGATGAACCCAAAGTATCCTAATGACGCCGACCATGTACATCTCCTCATTGGCGGAGAGGATGCGGCTGACTATGCCGATCAGGTCTCTCTTTTTCCGGAAGTTCGCTTCACCGATTGTGATGATGTCAGTATTTATCTGGGAAACTGCATTGCCAGTGCGTTCTTTGATCGGTGTTCCATAAACACCTTTGCTGCGCAGGGTTTACAAGGTGAACTGGTGTTCCGCGACTGCCGATTCCAACCGAACGTGCAGGAAGTCAAAGGCGACCTTTACACGCTTGATAGCACATTAGGTACGCGTTTCACGAACTGTACTATCCACGCTCCCATTGTTTCTGGAAAAACTGAACCTGAATGGGTGAATCGCACGGGTTTTGTGGAGATCAACAAATCCGTCCGGTATTATCATCTCAACACGGCATTAGGGAACCGAATCCTGGACCACTATCGACGTCAAGGTATAAAACTCAATCCGGATTTCATCGCAATGCTAAAATTGCACCATGGAATGGAGGAGTGATTTTTTATTGAATTTGTATATTATCCAGGTAATTCTGAGTGATAAGTTTATCCTCGCTATGATGAGTAAAGCCGATTGTATTTAATATTTGCGCCTTTGTCATTTCGACCGGAGTCCGCCGAAGGCGGGCGAAGTGGAGAAATCTGGATTAGAACGTAAAGCGTGTTTCGATAGAAGCCAGATTTCTCGACTCCGCTTTGCTGCGCTCGAAATGACATAAACAATCGCATTTAAAATGTACAATTGGTGTAATGGATAATTAAAACTTCGGCGAGATCGCCTCGAATAGCGGTCTCGCCGGAGTGGTTCATCTGAAACGTTAAAAAACCAAGAACGTACAGAAGTTCCTATGTTTCGTCGTTCGTTTAGATCTTCATTTCCAAGGGGCCCCACCCATTGCGAGGCTCACGCCAGGCCAGGTCGTTGATCTTCGGATCGCTGATAATCTTTCCTTCTTCGTTCAGCTCAAGTTTCTCGCCCGCGCGGGCGCAAAGGTTGCCGAGCTGGATGTTCGCGGCCCTGGGGCCGGAATAGCTGAAGTTGGACTGGCTGAATTCACGAGGTTTCTCGCCCCGACAGGCCATGAAGAATTCCTTATGATGGCCTGGAGAGCGTTCGAGCAGTTGTGGTGGAGTGCCAAACTCTCTGTTCCTCTCATAGGGGAGTAACCGAACTTCTCCCCAATAGTCACCTTCGACCAGCATTTTGCCCTTGGTGCCATAAATCAGGTTTCCGGTTCTCGGAAGCTTCATCTTGCGCCCTTGGCTCGTGAGTTCCTCGGGGGCCTCCGGCATGTAAGGCGATCCGTCTTTCTTATAGCCCTCGTACCAGTAGGTGGTGAAGCCGGGCCGGCCATTCTTGGCTCGGTAGGTACTCTTGACCACCATCCCGGCGGGATACTGGTCCTTGACGGGCCCGGTCATAACAATTGGCTCGGCGGTGGCGGCGTAGCCCGGTTCCATGATCGAATAAATGCCGTCGGTCGTATGGCAGGCCATATCGCCCAGGGCGCCGGAACCGAAATCGACGACGCCT
>JAFGTG010000181.1 GCA_016934255.1 Sedimentisphaerales bacterium | reverse complement strand
GTGGTGACGAACGTCATCCACGAATTATGAAACCGTTATTCGCCCTTGCCGATTGCAATAACTTCTACGTCTCGTGCGAGCGGGTTTTCGATCCCTCGCTGGAGCACCGGCCGGTCGTGGTGCTTTCCAACAACGACGGCTGTGTGGTCTCGCGCTCGAATGAGGCCAAACAACTCGGCATCAAAATGGGCGTGGCGTTTTTCAAGATTAAAGACTTTGCGGCCAGGCACGGCGTCGAGGCCCTGTCGTCCAACTATACCCTTTACGCCGACATGTCGCGCCGGGTGATGGAGACGCTGTGCCACTTCACGCCCGACATCGAGGTGTATTCCATCGACGAGGCGTTCCTGGACCTATCGGGCACGTGCGACAACCCCGCAGAATACGCCCGGAAAATCCGCCACACCGTCAAGCAATGGACGGGCATGCCCGTCTCCATCGGTATCGGCGGGACAAAAACGTTAGCAAAAATCGCCAATCGATTTGCCAAGCGGTCCCCCGAAGCCGCCGGTGTTTTCGAGCTAACCGAGCAGACCCACATCGACGAGGCGCTGGCGCAAACCAAGGTCGAGCACATCTGGGGCATAGGTATTAAAACCTGTATCAAACTGAAAAAAGCGGGAATCCATACAGCGACGGACCTTCGCGGGGTGGACGTAGAATGGATGCGACGCCGTTTCGGCGTGACCGGCGTTCGGACGGTGTACGAGTTGCGGGGCGAGCTTTGCTATGAGCTGGAGCAGGAGCCGCCGGCGAAAAAGGGTATCACCGTCTCGCGCATCTTCGGCAGAAACATCGAGGCGATTGAAGAGCTCAAGGAGGCCATCGCCAGTTACGTTTCACGAGCGGGCGAGAAGCTCCGAGAAGAAGGTCTGGCCGCGAGGGCGATGCTCGTCTATGTCATGACGAGCCGATTCGTCGATCCGAGGAAGAGATACTTCAATTCCCATACGATCACCTTCCCCACGGCGACGAATTACACCCCCGAATTGATCGACTATGCCATAAAGGCCGTAGAAAAACTGTACCGAAAAGGATTCTTATACAACAAAGCCGGCGTGATTTTCGGCGATCTCGTGTCGGAGAACAAGGTGCAGGGAAACTTTCTCGATACAATCGACCGGCAAAAATCGCGAAGGCTGATGCAGGCGGTGGATAGGATCAATCTTCGTCTGCCGGATAGCGCCTTACGATGGGGCGCCGAGGGAATAAATCAACCCTGGCGAACAAAATTCGCCAAGCGCTCGAAGCGATACACCACCCAATGGGACGAGCTGGTCGAAGTGGCGTTGTGAATGGCTCATTGTGCTTTTAGGAAGCCTTTTCGATAAGCCTGCCGTTGATGTATTTGTGGAGAATGCTTGAAATAAGCGTTTGATAGGGTAAACCTTCCTCGACAGCCCTCTTTTGGAAATAAAGAAGGTCACGCTCCGTCATCCGAATATTGACACGTTTATCCTTCCGCAAGGTCGCTTTCGCGGATTCTTGAAAACGCTTGGCTTCACGTTGAAGGTTGGGCACTTGCTTCCATTCGCCTCTTTCGACGGAATCGAGTATTTCTTTTTCTTCCTTCGTCAGTTTCATGTTTTGTCGTCTCCAAGATATTTTCGAGTCATTTTCCGACTCGGAATGATTGTCTTGAGAAAAATGCTCTGCTCGTCTTCTACAAAAGGAACAAGACAGACATATCCTTCTACATTGACAATGAATACCCGCTGTCCGGGATAGACCTTCGGATTAGGATGTTCAATGACATCGAGTAATCCACCATGCGCTATGTGGTAGATAATCTCCTCAAACGTGATACCACGTTCATTCCTCAACCATCTATTTTTATCGTCATTCCAATCAAATAACTTCATAATGCAAATATATCATAATGTGTGCACATTGGCAACAGATTTTCTGGTTGAAATGGTGTTGTAGAACAAGGAAGGATATTAGGATAACAGCACGTGTCGAGGGCGTCCCGCCCTCGAATCGCGGGCAAGATGCCCGCGACACAAATCAGGAATCAGGTCAAGCGACTTGTTCACGGTCTTCCATCCAATCCGGTAGAGGGGAGTCGGTTGCTATGCTATAAACTGTTTCAGGTGCGATGTCTATTTCGTTGTCCCAGGTAAGAACGCCCAACTCATTATGAATGTGAACACGTCTAAAGAACTCCGGATCACGAAGCTTGGAAAAAACACCCCCCTTGTCGATAAATGGTTTACAATCAAGCACACCTGATTTCCCATCGTCAAAGGTAACCTGCAATTTATAATCATCCAGAATTTGTATATCGGTCACGTCGTGGTACATTGCTCAATCCTTCAAAAAACACAATGGTTGGAGCGTTATACCATAATCAGTAATATTTGCCACGTGCAACTTTCCTTGCAGTCAACAACTTCAATGAAATACCGTGCTAAACTCATAGCTGTTTACACAGTCATCTTCCATCGAGATGTTAGATTTCACAATTACAATATCTTCTTATCAGGCCGACTCAGGCCGCATTCCTCCCATACATAGTCGAAAAAAGGACGTAGAATTGTCGTCACTGGAAGTTCGTAGTGGGTTATTGTGCCTTCATATATGAGATTCTCTTCCACGACTCGACCTGCGAATTTCTCGAAGCCAGCGAAATTTATGCCTGACGGTGCAGTCATTCGGTATTCTTCGACGCCGGTCGCACCAGCAATAAATCTGAGTGGCAGTTCCAGCTTCAGGATATCTCGACAAAATGTAAGATAGGTAGATAGTGTCTCGGTGAAAGCGATCTCAAGCGAAGAGCAAGCGATAAAACCAAATTCCACCTTTGACCATTCCTTACATGATTCCTTGTCTATTGTTATGACATCGATGCCCCAAAGTTCCTTATTTCGAAACAATTGAGTGATAGCCAAAACCTTATCTTCATTGTGAGCGCAAACGAAGGCACCGTGGCGATTCCGTCCCGGGCTCCATCCGCTGAGATGATCGCAAAGCGGTCTCACGCTACTTTTAGAGAGAAATTCCAATACCTGCTTGGAAGTAGCAAACTCCTCCACCCGTTTTGTTGGAATCACTCGAAGGAATAGGTGCTGATTATTTGGGATTATAAGTCGTGTCTCTTTTTGAGGGAAGCCGCTCAAGATACCCAGAGGTTCATTGGGGCCAAGAAAAGTCGATGGATCTATCGTGGATTCAATGGCGATATGGTTTACAGAAGAAGGCTCAGTTTTCGCAGGGTGAGACTGAACGACTAATTGAATGGCGCTGGCCAAGTCGGCAACTAACTTTGCCTTGACTTCCTTACGCTTTTCTAAAGGAGTATCAACCTTTAGCTCATAAGAAATAGGGTGTCGAAGATGCCGCATGTTAAAGGGAAGTGTCTCAGTATTAGCAGCACCAAATGCGACATTGATTACAGGTACTATTCGTGAACGACCCAAGGTGGAAAGGGCCCACCCATACTCGATCAACACGTTTGGATTTGGCAGCAAGCGTCCGTCAGCCGTGTTGCCAACGAAGGAAAGGTCCGGCACGAACACAGCGGCAATTGATATTTTTTCGAAGATTACGTCTGCAATCGGAGGTATCCCGGGAATCCCTTTGGTATCTTTATCTAGAGTCAACGGCTCATCTCGCTGAGCCTCCTGGATCTCGCCATCTAACGATATCTTTCGCAGCGCAGCTTCAAGTGCTTCTTCAATAAACGTTCGATTTGTCCTATTCGGATGATCGCTCTGCCATGAATAGAAGACCGTTGTAGCCATAGTCCGATTCGGATCTAACAAGTTATTATATTGTTTTGACGCTTATATTTACTATGATAAATAGGTATTTGTCTGTTGCCAATAAAAATGTAGCATAAATGGATCCGCACCCTCATGAGGATGATATATGCGGAGTAAGGTGTACATCGGAATAGCGGGCTGGTCGTATCCGGATTGGAAGGGGATTGTTTATACTGATTCCAAAACAAATCAGCTTGAGTATGTCAGTCGGTTTGTGGATTGTGTTGAAATTAACAGTACCTTTTACAGGCCGCCTTACGAGAAGACCACGAAATCGTGGCTGGAGAAGATGTCTAAGAAAGCGGATTTTTTCTTCACAGCTAAGCTGCATCAGGATTTTACGCATCGAGGTAAAATGGATGCTGAGATGGTCAAGTATTTTCATAAAGGTTTCGAGCCGTTCTTAGAAAAGGGTAAGTTAAAACATCTGCTGGCCCAATTCCGATATGATTTTGCCGATAGCGAAGATAACCGAAAGCAATTGAGACGAATCGTGGAGAATTTTTCGGGCGCGTTTAACCTGGCCGTGGAAGTGAGGCATAAATCCTGGCAAGAACAAAAAGCGTTGGAGTTTCTACAGGATCTGGGCGTATCGGTTTGTAACCTCGATTATCCGACGACGTGGAATTCATTTAATTTGGAGCATTGCACGGTCGGCACATCGGGCTATTTCAGAATGCACGGCAGAAATAAAGAGAAATGGTTCAGCAAGGCCGGGCGGGATGAAACCTACGATTATTACTATTCCAGCGAAGAATTGAACGGTATAAAGAAAAGAATCCAGGAATTGGCCGAGGCGTTTGAATTTTTAACGGTGATCGCCAACAACCATTATCGCGGCGCGGAGCTTGCCAATGCGATCGAACTGAAGGTCCTATTGACCGGACAAAAACAACCCGTGCCCGAAGGGCTTTTAAAAACGTATCCAAATCTGGAGTCCATTGCCCTGAATTCGGCTGAAAAATTCCCGGATAAACTCTGGGGCTGAGAACGCGGAATTTCAACGCTTGCTTTTTCTTTCACGTCGGCTAAAATGCGCTCTTTACAATTAAAAAGGTAGGAATATTCTCGGAGATCGAAAAATGATTAAGATTCTTATTACCGACAAACTCGCCCAGGAAGGCATCGATTTACTTAACTCGACGGAAGGCGTCGAAGCCGTGGTTAAGACCGGCATCAGCGAGGAAGAACTTGCCCAGATTATCGGCGAGCACGACGGTTTGATTATCCGAAGCGGTACGAAAGTAACGGCCAAGGTGCTTGAAAAACCGGGCATACTCAAAGGTATCGCCCGGGCGGGCGTGGGCGTCGATAACATCGACGTTCCCGAAGCCACCCGCAAAGGCATCCTCGTGATGAACACGCCCGGCGGCAATACGCTCAGCGCCGCCGAGCATACGATGGC
>JAFGTG010000180.1 GCA_016934255.1 Sedimentisphaerales bacterium | reverse complement strand
TCGTTGCCACGTTGGAGAATTTAGCTTCACACACGGCATCAGGATCATGGGCGCTAACGGCAAGACCGACATAGACATCCGATTTCATCAGGACGTTCCAGGTGGAAGGATCTTGCGGATCGCTGCTTTTTACCGTCGTCCAATTCACCCCGTCAGACGAGTGTTCCGCGGTGAACAGATTGGTCGCCGAACGCGTCAGCCTGATCCAATGCGGAAGGGTTATCGTACCCGTCGTGGTATGTGTGCTGTAAGCATCCAAAGCCGCCGTGGACCTAAATTCGAAAGCGACTCTGCCGCTCGGTGTCACCATAACCGAAGCATAGAGGGCATCCGCCTCCAGCGTCTCGCGAATCATGATACCCGCCTTCGCCCAGGCGTGCGTATCGGTCAGGCTGTTGATCTTTGTCGTAATGGACCCCGCACCGGTCAGTGTCTTATACGCATAGTGGAATTCATCTGAAGTGCCCCCGATATCCGAGCCGGAACCGGTTAAAGTATAGGTCTGACTTACCGTATCATAACGGAGGCCACCTACAGGAGCCGGTTGCCCCTTGTACCAAAGGGCCAATCCGATAAGCCCATTGACGGTGAAATCCCACGGATCACCGACAAAGGTTCGAACCACCTCGGAATAGGAAGCCGTACTGTTGTCGTAGATGAACGGCATGGCTTGGAGACCGCCATGAACAATCGTCTGCTCGGCGTAAGGTGGATTCAGATAACCGACCTGGGAACCATTCTCATCGACGCCATAACCGTCAACCCAACTTTGCCAAATGGTCTGGCCATCCGCATCGTTATCGGTGTAGGACTCGAAATCATCCACAACCACAAATTCCACCGTCGTGAAGCTCCAGACGGCACCCGGCGTAGTCATTCCATTCGCTGTTTTCTCGTCAACGCGCCAATAGTACGTTGCCCCCGGCAATAAGACACCGGGATCAAAGCTTGCATCCGCCTGATTACCCCGGAAAGTACCGCCGGTTCCCGCCGTTACATCCGCCTTGTTCGTTCCGAGGTAAACATCATGGGAAACAACGCTGAGACCAGGCGCCCAACTCAATTTCGCATTGGTCATCACCTCCGTCTGACCGTCGGCCGGTTCAGGTCTCCAGGCAGCGGCAGACGTCGTCGAAGCATTAAAAATGTCCGTAACTTCCGAGTCCGTTAGCCCACCGTTATACACGCGGGTTTCGTCAATCGTTCCGATGAGAAAATCACTGGGGGTATCATTATCCCATTCCTGACCTAAGGACCAGCGGTCGTCGGAACTGAGAGTAAAGCCGGGATCGTGGGTGTTTTCCAGCACGCCATCGACGTAAATATAACCCGTATTGCCCCTCCGGACATACGTTAGCATGTGCCATTGGCCGTCGGTGACGATGGTCGTCGAGTGGCCTTCGTAGGCACCGTCATACATCGCCGCTCGCTGGTTGTCCGTGGCGAACAAAGCGACGTTCCCACCGGTGCTGCTATTGACGGTGAACCAATCGCCATGATCGGTGGTCTTAACCCAGGCGCTCATACTGACATTGTTGCTCAGAACGTCATCGGCGACGCCATTCATCGTCACGTAATCATCGCCGTCCAAAAACACCGCCTGGCCGAGCCAGCCGCTGACGTAATCCGGATCGCCTTCGAGTGTACCATCGTTGCCCAATCCGGACGAATCCAGCGCGTCACCGTCGAACTTCCAGAATCCGACGAGATCGGCGGCGCTCGCCGAACCCACAAGAATCAGGCCAAACGCCAGAATCAAAATCAAACGAACCAATCTGCTACACATGATGAATCCTCCTTTTTAAAAAAAGAAAACGGATGAACAGTTAGGTTTCGGTTAACACCAGAAACCTCCAGTATGCACCTCACAACCTCAAACAACACAATAATAACAAATTTCGACCAGTATGCCACGTATTATTAGATGTTTGTGAGACTATTATGAATTTTATGTTAAGCCGCACCATCACGTCCGAAAAACGTTCCCTTCGGCTGTAATTCTGAACTCGATGTTTTTTCGATCTTTCCAATCTGCCCTAATCGGATGATTTTACATCGCACGTTCTTGCATTCAATAGAGGGCGAAACGAAACAGCTCGCGGCTTCTTCATCATTGACAATGTAAAAGAGGACATTATACAATACAATATATAGTCTTGAGATACGCCTCGGCAAGGCTTAGGAAGATTGGGATTTGAATTGGGGGATTTTAGAAAGTGATTATGTATAGATATTTCAAACGCTCCGAATTCACAAGTGTACCCGCTCGTTCCAGTTCGCTCTCCGGTATAGTTCGATGTCTCGTATTGATTTTAGCCCTCATGAATGTGGCTCAAGCCGGTCTAATAAGACAAGGAAGACCGAATCAATCGCGGCAAAATCGGGGCGAGACTATTACAATCGACGTTGGCCCCTATGTTCAATTTACCGGGCCGACGACGGCGGTCGTACGATGGGATACCCCCGAGGCCCGCGATTCCATCGTGGAGTACTGGGCAACCGATTCGCCGGGCTTGCGAGTCAAGGATTCTTCAACGATAACTACTCATGAAATAACTTTAAGTGATTTGCAATTCAGAATGCAGTACTCCTATCGAGTTGGATATACGAGTGGATCGAAGGAACTATACACAGACATCTACACATTCAATAACGCCATCAATTATACGCGTTTGGACTGTTCGGACATCGTTTGTCCTTATCCCGCTGACTCGCTTAGCTCGTTGTATGAAACAGCCGCGGAGCATATTATCAATCAAACGGGTATTGAAAAAGGTTTCTGTCTGGTTTACGGCTGTGGAGAAGGACGATTGGCGTTCGAATTAGCCAAATGCAGCGATCTTATCATCATTGGGGTGGACACCGATCCGGCAAAAATACAAACAGCAATCAACCAACTCATGGAAGCGGGTGTTTACGGAACTCGAATAAAACTGCAAAAGGTCGAATCGCTCGACCATCTTCGTTTCACCAAATACTTTTTCAATCTCATTGTCTCCGACCGCGTTCTTACCGAAGGCGCATGCCCCGGTTCCGCCGATGAGATGGTCCGCGTCCTCCGGCCTGGCGGCTCAGCCTTTTTGGGACAACCGACCGATTGTCCGCATGAGTTAACGCAAACGGATATGGAAACATGGCTAAGACCTTCAGATGTGAATTTTACAACCACCCAGAACAATAACGGCCTTTGGTTTGAAGTTTCCCGCATCCCACTGGATGGTGCTGAGCCGTGGCCCCGTCAATACGGCCATCCGGACAACGCCGCCAATTCCGGCGATACACTCGAAGGCGCCACGCAAACCGATCATATGATGATACAATGGATCGGCTCTCCCGGTGCGGACTTCGGAGCGGATCGCAATCCGCGTATGCCATCTCCGGTCACGATGAACGGACGGCTGTATCACCAGGGTTTGGACCGGATTTTGGCCATGGATGCCTACAATGGAACGATCTATTGGTCGCTGGAGATTCCAGGGTTGCTCCGAGTCAACACCCCGCGAGACAACGGCTATGTCTGCGCCGATACGGATGGACTCTATATCGCCGTCGACGATGACTGCTGGTTCCTCGACGGGGATACCGGAACTCGAACGCAGACATTCAAACTGAGCGATGACGGTCTCGAATGGGGCTATGTGGCGATTTCAAAGGATATGTTGTACGGCACCGCTCAATTCGACGGAGCTCATTATACAAACATCTGGGGTGGTTCGGACTCCGGCTGGTTTGATAAGCCTTCGGGATCGGTCACCTACAAAGTTTGCAGCCAATACATCTTCGCCAACGATAAAATCTCCGGCAACCGGCTCTGGACTGACAACCGCTCCGAGCGAGGGATTACGATTAACTCAACGATTACGATGGACGACAATCGGATTTACTTTGTCGAGAGCCGCCATCCCACGGTAAAAAACGATACATCCGGACGAATTGGACGACCCGAGCTATGGCGAGATCAGTACATCGTTGCTCTCAACAAATACACCGGAGAAAAGCTCTGGGACAAAGCCATCGACACTGTTAACGGCATCGTTGTATTCTATATGCAATACTCTGACGAAAAACTGTTTATCACATCTTCCGAAACGCGTTACTACCTATACGCTTACGATGCCACGGATGGCCGATTACTATGGTCGAAGGATCATCCCTGGATTAGAGATAATCACAGCGGCCACATGCAACACCCTGTCATCGCGGGCAACGTCATATACCTTGAACCGAACGGCTACGACATCAACACAGGCGAGATTCTATCCGCAAACATGGGGCGTCACGGAGGATGCGCCACATACGCCGGCACAAGCGGGGCCCTTGTTTACCGCGGTTCGGGCGGCAATATTGCCATGTGGGAGATCGATTCAGGCACCGTGAGCACATGGTCGGGGATTCGTCCGAGCTGCTGGCTGAGCACGATCCCCGGCGGTGGAATGATTCTATCACCGGAAGGCAGTGGTGGGTGCAGTTGCAACGGATGGCTGAATACCTCCGTCGGTTTCGTGAGCGATATGACCACGCTAACACCGAGATAACAGAACGTGACATAAGGAACTGAAAATGAGATATAACAAGATGATAACATTACCAATACCTCGCATGAGCTTTTGGGTAGCTCTTATCATTCTGAGTATTTTGCGTTCGGCTGGAGCGGAGGATTGGCCTACTTATATGCACGACAATGCACGAAGCGGAGTGACTTCGGAATCGCTCATCCTGGAAGAATTAAACGCGGGCTGGACTTACGATCCTCCGGCGCCCCCTCAGGTCGCCTGGGACGGCGGCGCGCCATGGGACGCCTACCGATCCAGCGAGACGACCATTTTTGAGTTGACCCCCCAGCGAGACTTCGACTTCGTATTTGCCGTCACAATAGTCGGCAACCGACTTTATTTCGGCTCCTCTGTGACCGATTCCGTCCATTGCCTCGATGCCCGCACCGGCCGGCAAGAATGGTTTTTTACCGCGGAAGGGCCGGTTCGTTATCCTCCCAGTTATGACGACGGCAAATTGTACTTCGGTTCCGATGACGGTTACGCTTACTGTATCGACGCAAGCGACGGTTCTTTCATTTGGAAGTACACACCTTCCGAGGATAGACGTCTGATCGGTAATAACGGCAGTCTCATATCCATGTGGCCCATCAGGACCAGCACGGCCGTGCTGGACGGAAAAGTGTACTTTGCCTCATCTCTGGTCAACTGGCAGACCTCCTATCTTTGCAGCCTCGATGCGCAAACCGGCTCCGACAACGGCCCGGGCCTTTATCGCGTTTCGGGCGGCGTCACCCCTATGGGCGCCATTATGGCCTCGGCAACCCGTATTTATCTGCTCCAAGGTCGTTTGCAACCGTATGCTTTCAATCGCTCGAACGGGGCGGTTATCGGAATCTTCGGGGATCGGGGTCAGAGCGGCTGCTATGCCCTTTTGACCCCGGATTCCCAATTCATTCGCGGCCATGCCAAGTTCCACGGCGAAGGATATGAGCTTGCCGAACATAAAACCGTCGGGAAAGATCGCATCGCCACGCATCCGAATGCCCGCCGTCTCGTGATTTCCGAAAATAATGCTTATATTCTTACCAGTACGTCTCTTTCGGCCGTTCGGCGGAGCGATGGAAACGTGCAATGGTCGGTTCCGTGTGATTATCCGCATGCATTGATTCTGGTCGGAGATATCCTGTTCGCCGGCGGCAAGAACAAGATAGCAGCTTACAGCATAACCTCCGGGGCTGAACTCTGGACTCGAACAGTGAATGGCCGAGCGAAAGCTTTGGCCGCCGCCAGTGGTCGCCTCTTCGTCAGCACGGAGACAGGAAACATTTATATGTTCGGCAAAGGACGATCCACCCAATGAAAAAAGAACGACAATT
>JAFGTG010000179.1 GCA_016934255.1 Sedimentisphaerales bacterium | reverse complement strand
GTGTGCCGGTTGTGGGACAGATGTTGGAGTGAGGTAATACGGGAGGAATCGGAGGACATGGGTATCAAATAGAAGGCGCCATGACCCTAAGGGGAGTCAACGCGCCGTCTATGTCGATACGACTGCGTCATCTCATTTCCTGCCAATTCAAACCGCGCCACATCTTTGTTGTTGGGGTCTTACCCCTTGTGTGTACGAAGGGCTTGCGCGCGAGGTCCTTCGAAACCGTAACCTCTATTGGAGACGTGGAATGAATAGAATGGTGCTGATCGCCTTCATGGTGTTCTGCAGCTTGTTGCTCCTGGGAGAAGAAAAGGCAAGCGCCATTCCCTATACCTTCACATGGGACGTGAGCGGCTCGATTAACGGCTCGGCCCTCGGAACGTCAGACACGAGTTCCTGGACCGCCCAGTTCACCATCGAGTCCACCGATCTTAGCTGGTCGGACACCTGGGGCGATAGCGGTTTGATCCAAAACGCCTCGGGAGATTTAGCCCATAATATCGACTTCTTCAATACCGTTACATACGATTTGGATTGCGGCAAGACCTACAACGTGACCTGGCAAATCACCGCCGGCGCCCACGTTGAAGAGAGCCAGGGGAGTTTCGAATGGGACATCGATGCCCAGATGACCGGGACCGGTTCAGCCCTGTGGCTGGCGACGGACAATTCCGTCTCCGGATTTGTCCTGGATAGTCTTGGCGCCGATTCTTACTTGCTTTCCGATCCTGTCTCGGCGACGGATTCTGCCAGCTATGGCATGATGACCGCGGAATCGTCGGCGGCGATGGACGCCTTGAATGTGCAAGGCGGTGTCTCTCTCAATCCAAGTGTTTATTCCGCGGACGGCTACAGCGAAGCCGTATTTTCCGGCACGGTTGAAGTCGTCCCGGACGTGATGCCCGCCCCGGGCGGTATCATGCTCGCGGCGGTTGGTCTCGGTATTGTCGGCTGGTTAAGAGGACGCAGAACACTCTAAAAGCACGATCAGAATAGTGGTTTACTAATAACTGTTGCGAGGAGAAGAGTTAAGCCTCGCGGCTTTTGTGAAGTCCCTGCCCGACCATCCATCCTCTCAGGGTGGTGGGCAGGGACTTTCATTTTGATTCAATTCATACGATGAACATCGCATCGCCGTAAGAGTAGAAACGATATTGTTGTTCGATCGCATGATGATAGGCGGCGAGGATATTCTCAAGCCCGGCAAAGGCCGCCACCAGAGCGAGCAGGGTGGATCTGGGCAAGTGAAAGTTTGTAATCATTGCGTCGGTCATTTTAAATGAATAGCCGGGCGTGATGAACAATTCCGTAGTTCCTTCGGCCGCTTCGACTCTCGAATCGATAGCGATGGTCTCGAGGACGCGGGTTGACGTCGTACCGACAGGGATAACCCTTCCGCCCTCTTTTTTTGTCTTACTAATCATTTCGGCGTTTTCTTGATTAAGACTGTATCGTTCCTGATGGATGAGGTGGTCTTCGACATTTTCCGTTGTGATCGGTTTAAAGGTTCCCACTCCGACGTGGAGTGTAATGAACGCAAAGCGGACGCCGGTTTGTTTTAATTGCTCTATGAGCGGCTCGGTAAAGTGAAGCCCGGCCGTCGGCGCCGCGACGGCGCCGGCATGTTGAGCATAGACGGTTTGATACCGTGGGGCGTCCATCGCCGCTATGGCCGCATCGTCGTCCCGCTTGATGTAAGGAGGCAGCGGCGGAAAACCGATGGTTCCGAGAATATTATCCGTGTTGATATCGGTCTTTAGTTCGAGCCGGCACTTGCCCTCACCGAGTTTCTCGACGAGGACGGCTTCACAATAATCGGTCTTGTATCGGTCCTTGAGATAGATGTGATCGCCCGGCGTGAGCTTGCGTGTTCCTTTGAGATAGACCGTCCAGACGCCTTCATTCTGTTCCGCCAGAAACAATCCTTCAAGCCTGGCCCCGGTACTCCGTCTGGCGAAGAAGCGGGCGGGTATCACTTTCGTATCATTGAGCACGAGGCAATCACCGGGTGACAAAAAATCACCGATGCGGCTGAACCGACTATCCACGACGCCACAACCGGCGCGACTCCAAACCAGTAGCCGGGAGTCACTTCGGACCGCCACAGGTTGTTGAGCGATCAATTCCGGCGGCAAGTCATAATCCAGTTTCTCTGTTTGCATAACCGAACGTTATCAGACAATCGACGGATAGACAAAAAAAATTTAACGGGATAACACGCGGATTTTCAGGTTTATCGAGGCCGGCTGAATTTCTCGCAAAAGCCGTCGAACGTTCAAGACGATATAGCCGACGTGAATCCAACGTCAATAATCACTTATTTCAAGGGTTGCGAGGATGAGCGCGAGGAGTTGTTTTGAGGCAGAAGCCACTTCCATTGCCGGCCTGGGCCGAAACGAATTGAAAACGAGAATTCGAAATTTCAAAGGTCGCTTTAAGTTGGATTTCACCGACGATTATCTCAATAAACTCAGTGTTGACCGATTGAGGCATATCCTTCTTGCCGCGGTGATGAACGCACGACCACGTAACTGAGTGTTTTCGTCGGCTTCAATTCCTTTGTCTATTCTGAATTCATCCGTTTAGGCGGAACGTTGCTACCCATAAAAAGCCGACGTGACGTCCACCTTGAACCATTTCGCTTACCCTATCTACAGAAGCACAAAACACGCTATGGTTAGTGATCAATACCACACGGTTACATTATAACCGATATCTCCCCAACAGCCTTTCTGTACGTAATGCAAGTCCTTTTTGCCATCGTCTTGGGTAGGACTGTAGTTGTTGCTGGGGTGGCCTCGAACGCGATCCCGGCCCATCTTGATGGTATCAATGCCTTTCCACTTATGGTAACCGGCGCTACCGTCGGCCCATGACATGGTTACCCCATCTCCATGTCGAACCGGCGGATCATCCCACCATTGCTCCTGGGTATAGTGGGTGGCGAAGCTGTCCGGCGTGACCCACCCCTCATCGATAAACACAATTCGATCCGAGTGGGGCCCTTTTATATCCGTTACTTTCTTCAGCCAAATATGCCGGCTTTCCGTCGTCCCCGTTCTGGAAAGGCCATTAACGCCGTCCATCGCGGCATACGTCAGCATTTCCCCGCTGGTGCCGGTCGGGCAACGGTATAAGCCTTCCGTCTTGACGTAAGGCCACAATGCGCCTTCTTTGATCTCTCTGATCTGCGCTTCTTCTGCCAGTTGTCCGCCGGTGCCGTAATCGCTGGCCCAGCACCGGCCCACCCACGCTTTCTCACCCGTGCGATCAACGCCTCCGGCGCCATTGACGATCTTAGCCTCGTTATCATCGGCGTAGAGAATCCAGCCGAGCTGGAGTTGTTTGAGATTGCCAATACACATCATGCGTTTGCCTTGCTCCCTGGCTCTGTGCAACGCCGGCATCAGGATCGCCAGCAAGATCGCAATAATGGCAATCACCACCAAAAGCTCAATTAAAGTAAATCCGTTCGATTTAACTTTCATGCCACTACCTCGATCATCATCTATTTCTACAGGTATTGTAGGGTATTTCTGCTCATTCGAAAAAATCTGAAAAATACGGATTATTAATTCCTCGGGACATGACTGGGTGAATACCCCAATTTGCCCCAGACGGCCTTCTGCATCTTATACAAATCCTGATAATCGTCTTCGCTTACGGGCTGCATCTGGTGTAAAGAACTCGCGTTAAGGCCGGAAACAGCGGCGAGCTTACCGGTTTCCAACGTTTTCGAGCCCATATATTTCCAGTAGTCCGCATGACCGTCTGCGAAAGAAACGTTTGTGCCGTCACCATGTCGGACAAAAGGCGGGTCCCACCAACGCTCATTCAGGTAATGGGTGGCATAGCTGTCCGGGGTTATCCGTCCTTCGTCTAAAAATACGATTCTCTGCCCCGGGCCAGGGACGCTAATCTCCGTCCTTCTTTTAACCCACAATACCGTTCGACCATTTCTCGCACCCACATTACCACTGTAAGTACCGTCTCTTCGAAGGCCATTCATCGCATCGGTAATCGTGTACGTTCGATTCTCCCCTCGAACACCGGTCGGGCACCGGTAAAGCTTGACGTTCTTGCAATAGGGATAAAGCGCACCGGCTCGTAAGGCCCTGTGTTGGGTTTCCTCGGGCAACTGGTCGCCCGCCATGTAGCCGCTGGCGCAGTCGCCGCCGACCCACCACCGCTCACCGGCATGGATACCGCTCGTAGGGACGGTTGCCGAGCCGTTTCCGCTACCGGATGCTTCGCCGTTGACGATCCGGTCGTCGTTTTCATCCGCGTACATCATCCATGCAAGCTGCAATTGCTTCAAATTACCTAAACAAGCCGCTCGTTTGCCTTGCTCCTTCACCCGGTTCAGCGCGGGCATCAGAACCGCCAGCAGGATCGCAATAATGGCAATAACGACGAGAAGCTCAATTAATGTGAAGGCTTTTTGTCTGCACACAATCATACTCCTTCCCTTTTTCTCGTTAATTATATAAATTTTTTAGCCCCTCTTCGGAAGCGGCATAAAGTAAATTATAACGGTTATTCTAAATTTATGCAAGACAGATTCTTAATAGTCTTTATAATGCCTCATCCACTCAGGCCAGTTATCCTGTGAAACACCACCGGCCAGCGTCCAGGGACCGGCAATATTGTATCCCCGGCTCCACTTAAGCGTCCATAACTCCTTCAGCCCGATCTTTCTCACGCTCCAGTCCGCAAAAACGGCGTTAACAAAGCTATCATGGCGATCGACACAGACCCTGTTCATTTCATTCGAGTTGGGCGTATCGGCCGGACCCGCTCCCGTCGAGGGGGGTTGGTCGTTCTCTCTCGGCCAGGAATCAACCCACCAGCTTCCTGTGAAGACCGGAACGTTGTTCGAGCCTTTGACGTGCGGCGTGCCCCAGTGCCATTCGGCGGGCGTACGGCCCCAGCCGTTGTTCCTGTTGCCGGACTGGCGGGAGGCTGCAATATTCAACATCCAGCCGTTCAGACCATAACTGCCGATATCCCCGGCCACCTGCCACGCGGTGTAAGACCAGTCGCCCTGTGGAATCCCCCCTGCTGGTAGCGGTTTGACGGCCTGCGGGCAAAGCCAAAGCTTTTCAGTGTAATCCTTGGTCAAGGGTCTCATGGTTTCCCGCCAGAATTCTCCGGAACCCACACCGCTACGCGTGCCATTGACCTCGCCAGTAAAGAAATTGCCGTCGTTCTCATCGCAATACATCGAAAACATCAAACCCCATTGTCCCAGATTTGCCAGGCATGTAACCGCTCTTGCCTGTTTTTTGACGCGCTGCAGGGCCGGCATGAGAATCGCCAAAAGCAGGGCAATAATGGCAATAACAACGAGTAACTCGATTAATGTAAATGCTTTAAATCTTTTCATAATAGTTCCTTTTTCCCTACTTTCCCTTGTTTAAGGATGCGCCGAAGCTGCTTCGTGTTCTGCAAAACCATGTCGCTTTACGCTTTTTTAAGTAATCTTAAAAATCCTCTCGTCCAGACAAGCCAATCACTCGTCTGATCGAGGCCCAAGTACCATTGATGTTACACGCGCAGCGCTCTTTCCTTAATTAGGCTGTTTTACTTTAATTAATCACATGCGACCTTCACCAAGATGAGGCAGCCTAATTGCGGCGGGAATACACTTTACATACTCAACGACTATATTTTAAGGTCATACCCATACTTATCATATCGTACAAAAACAGATTTTTCAAGATAAATCTAAGTCGATGCGCGTTTTTTTCTTTTTTGCGCATCTTTATCGGCCTAAAACAATATCACGAAAAAAAACAGGTATGAAATGAGATCTTAGAAAAAAGGCTGGAGCCGTTAAAGACACCAGCCTTTGTGAGACAGCTTTTCAATTATTGAGTATATACTGCAAACGTATAAAAAACGACTGTCTCACCCAAACCAAGACATATTAGAAGAAAAGGACCATAAATATAAGCACAATAATAGTATATGCTTTTTCGCGTGTTTTGTAAACCTTTTTTCCAGAATTTTCTCTTTTCCTCTGTAATCGGTGGTTTTACCACTCATCTATTTAGCTGCATGGCGTAACGCAATAAACATAAACCAGCGGCTCGTCGCCGGTATTTTTAACATCGTGAAGCGTTTGCTTGGGTATATAGGCAACTTTTCCCAGTCCGACTTGAAAGTAGCCCTTTTCGTCTATGATGAGCTCCCCCCGCCCGGCGAGAAAAACAAGCAATTCCTCGCGATCCTTGGTGCTGTGCTGGCCACACGCCTGGCCGGGTGTCAAATAGACCCTGCCGGAGCGCATTCCACGGGTTTGCGGTTCGCCGCTTAAGATCCTCTGGTTTTCCGGCTCTTCATTCAAATCGATGACAAGAATATCTTCAGACGACACGATACGATCTCCTATTTTAAGTCATTTTTACATCGGATGGACACCTTTATACAATTTTTTTCTATTTTGTCAATTATTCCTTGACTCAGTAACACGAATTTGATATTTGTATGCGCATAAATAAATGTTCTGTATGTACAGGGCGCATTAATTCTTTCACTCTTTCTGGAGGTACAGGCTATGAAAAGATTTATGATCTTAGCGGACTGTTTGATTCTATCGCTGGCTGTCGCTGCGGGAGCCGCTCCCACGGTCGCCGAAGTAACTCATTCGCAGTTCCAGGCGGTTAATGCAACCGGCGAACAAACGTACAACGCTACCGATAAGGTGATCCTCGAGGGGATTGTTTTGCACAATCCGGCCGAGATGCTGGACCCGACGCCGGATGATACCGTTACGCAGCTTTACAACATCAGCGGACAATGGCAACTCTTCTTCCAAGGCGAGGGCGACGACCACGCCGGTACGGCGATTTGGTTCGGTCAGCTTTATAACAATCTGCCCTGGGTCGCATCCGACGGAGGCTACACCAACGCGGAATTTGCCGCCGAGCTTGCGCGTTTCAACGCCGCCCAGTTCAGCCCTGGAGACAGGATCCGGGTAACGGGCTATTATCTGTCATACAGCGGAAAAACGAATGTGAACGAGCAGCACAATAACGATCCCGACCATGATTTCACGATCGAGCTCGTCGAGCGCGGCGTCGGACTGCCCCGGCCGGAAGTGGTGACACTGGATGATCTGAAAGATGAAAACGACGAATTCATTTTCGATCCCACCCGTCAGACCGGCGGCGAGCGGTATCAGGCCCGGCTGATCAAGATCGAAAACGTCTTTTTTGCGGATGCGAACGACTGGGGGCCCCACGGCGAACTGGTCATCACCGATGGCGTCAAAACACTCTCCGTGAAATTGGGTCGGGGTAACGGCATTTACGCCGGCTCGAACAATTTGACTGAACCTTTCGACGTTATCGGGATTATGGACCAGGAAAGTCCGAATTTAACCGACGGCTATCGACTCTACGTAATGAACTACGATGGGAACGGTTCGGTTCTGGCCGGCCGGGAGCATCGCCGGGCGGATAAACCGGGCGACCTGAATTTAGACGGGATTGTGGACCTTGACGATATTGACGAGTTGCTGGAAGACTGGCTTAAATAAAATGCGAAAGCGACAGAAAGGAAACCATCAGTGAAAAAGGCTTTCACACTCATTGAAGTATTGGTGGTTATTGCTATCGTTGCCTTGTTGATGGGGATATTACTCCCAACGTTAGGGCG
>JAFGTG010000178.1 GCA_016934255.1 Sedimentisphaerales bacterium | reverse complement strand
GAAGCCGTCGAGGATGATAAGTTCGAGATGTGGCTCGACGGACAATTGATCGCCAAGGCTCCCGGCGGGCATATCCACAATCATGGAGACGATGCGGGGATCGGATATACCAATCAGAACACCGTCTTCCATGACGGCAATGCATCTCCGGCTACGGGTCACTATTTCGAAGGCGCCATCGATGAGATCTGGATTCTCAATGAGGCGCTGACACAAGCTCAGCTAAGTCAATGGGCGGGCAAGCCCTGGCCTTATGCCTCCGGGCCCGATCCCAAAGATGGTGCGATGCACGAAGCTACCTGGGTGAGCTTATCCTGGAGACCGGGGCCGTTTGCCGTCTCACACGATGTGTATATGGGCGAGAGCTTCGACGAGGTTAACGACGCCACGCCGGATTCCGACGTGTTCGTCGGCAACCAGGTGGAGGAGTTCATTGTCGCCGGTTTCCCCGGAAACCCAATTCCCGAAGGCCTTGTTCCGGGGACGACCTACTACTGGCGCATCGATGAAGTCAACGACGCCGATCCGAACAGCCCGTGGAAAGGGCCCGTCTGGAGCTTCTCGGTTCCTCCTAAAACCGCGTACAATCCTGACCCGGCCGATGGAGCTCAGGACGTGGATCCGAATGGTCCAACACTGAGCTGGACGCCGGGCTTCAAAGCGATTTTGCACACCGTCTATATTGGCGACGATTACGACCAGGTGAACAATGCCGCCGGAGGGATGCCTCTGGGAGCACCTAACCACCGCCCCGGCCCACTCGAATTAGAGAAGGTCTATTACTGGCGAGTCGATGAGTTCGATGGCTTTGGCACGTTCAAAGGCGAGGTCTGGAGCTTTACGACGCCGGGCGCCGTCGGTAATCCAAGTCCGGCCTATGATGCCACCGATGTCGGAATGAATGCCATTCTACGCTGGACACCGGCCGATAGCGCCGCCTCGCACCAGCTTTATTTCGGAACGGACAAAGAAGCCGTGCGCACCGCCAACACCGGCTCGCCCGAATACATCGGTTCCAAAGCGCTGGGCGACGAGAATCATGATCCAGGCTTGCTCGACGCCGATACAACCTATTATTGGCGCGTGGACGAAGTCGATGCCCAGGGCAATACGGACAAAGGGCCTGTCTGGATTTTCACAACAGGTGCCTTCCTGCTCGTGGACGACTTCGAGAGCTATACCGATGACGACACGGCGGGTGAGGCCATTTGGCAGCACTGGATCGACGGTTTCGGTATCCCCGACAACGGTTCACAAGTGGGTAATTTGCTGCCCCCCTACGCCGAGCAGACGATCGTTCATGGCGGCGCCCAATCGATGCCGCTGTTTTACATCAATGAAGCCGGCGTAACCAATTCGGAAGCAACGTTGACCTTGACAGCGCCGCGCGACTGGACGGAAGGCGGCGTCACACAACTATCACTCTGGTACCGAGGGGCCTCGGGCAATGCGGCGGATCCGCTGTATGTGGCGGTCTCCAACAGCGCCGGCGCCCCTGCGATCGCAGTTCAAAGTAACCCGGAAGCCGCCGTGACCCGCTCGTGGACGCAGTGGCGTATCCCGCTACAGACTTTTGCCGATCAGGGGATCAATCTGAGTAATGTGGACAAGATTGCCATCGGCCTGGGCAGTCAATCCGGCATGTCCGTCGTTGGCGGTTCGGGCACAATATATATCGACGATATCCGTCTGTATCCATAAGCGTTGTAAGCTTCTGATTTAACTAAAGATATAAACCCTGGGGACTTATACTGATTTAATCAGCATAGGTCCTTTTTTATCATCGAAGATCAACGTGATTTTAACGTAACATCCGGCTTACGCAGATAGTTAGGAGTCAGTGTGAGCGGATCGGCGAATTGTCCGTTCAAAGCCATCTGCCAGCCGAGCAGATGGACTTTATTTGCTTGAGGGCTCCAGTATTGCTCGTCTAAAAAAAACACGCCATCGGCTTTAAATCTATCTCGATAATAGACTAATCCATCCCCAAGCAGCCAAATGGGATTCTCCGGGCAGACGAAATGGTCGAGGAAATCCGAAATCGTTAAAAGAGAATCCGGAACGACCTTCTTCCAAAGAGCATCTTCCGCCCCCCTGCCACTACGCTCATCAGGAGCAGCGAGTTCATAGACAGCGATGAAAAATTGACCTCGCTTGGCATCGAGGATAACTGCCATTCTATCGAATTCGTCCATCGTCTTTCGTCCATCGTCCATCGTCACATTGGCAGCGATGATATCGAGTGTATCGACTGTAATGATTTTGGTGGCATTCGCTAAATGCATGGTCTTGGCGAGTGTAGCGGCTATGCGCAGACCGGTAAAGCTACCCGGACCATGGGAGATATAGACCTGTTCAATCTGACCGGGAGATCGCCCGGCACAATCCAGTAGGCCGCAAACAGCGGGAAAAATTTCAACGCTATGTTTTAATGGACTTGAAAAGCGCGTTTCCGAAACCAGCTTTTCTCCGAAGGCAAGAGCAACAGAACCCATCCGACTGGACGTTTCGACTGCTAAGATCAAAGGTTCCTGCATCATCATGTATCGCAATCAATCAAGAAAAAGTCTATTTCTGTTTCAAAATCCCCATTTTTAGAATAACAAAAGCGTTTCTAATGGGACTATTTTTATGTTATGTCTTCACGGATTCTTCTGTTTGAACAATGATAGCTCAGATATTATTGGCCAAACGCACATAAATCAAATTTTTCTCTTGCAAAAAGAACAGATTTGCTATAAACTGAATCATTATAAGTCTGGTCTTTTCCTGAAACTGGAGGTCGGTGGTAATATAAAATTGAAGGTAACTTGTAAACTGTTTTTCCCCTGAGGGTGGTATTTTTTGGCAGGAGGTTTATTTTGAGCAAGCCGAGTTTCTTTAGCGAATCTTGTGGCAGGAAAACTCTGTCCATCGTTACGGTATCAATCCTATTTCTGATCACCATGGTCTCTATAGGTGTATCGTCACAACAAAGCGGTGCGACTGACCGGCAGGAAATTTTCCGTCGGTTGGTTCAAAGCTATGTGCAGGCCGGTAAGGAAGAATATGACAAAGGCTACTTCGACCAAGCCGTCAAGACCTTCCATACGGCCCAAGGGTACCAGGAGTACCTGACCGACGATGGGCGGGAGCAATTAAGCGCGCTCCTGGACAAAGCCCAAAAAGCGGTCACTCAAAGGAAACAAGCGTTGGAAACGTTCCAAACCGTCAACCAATTGATCAAGAAGGATCAGCTCAGTGAGGCCAAAAACCATCTCGAGAGTCTTAAGGATAATGCTTTCCTGACAAAGAAAGAACACGCGCAAATTGCCGAGGTGCTCACACAAATAAATCTTCAGATCGCCGAAGATAAAGCACACTCTGAGACGAATAAGAGCCGAAAACACCTGACAACAGAGCAATTGGATAAAATCGCCGAGAGTCTTCGGACACCCAACGAACCAAAGGGCGAGAGCAACGAACAAATCGCCGAGATTTATAAAAAGAGTATGAAACTCTACCGCGCTGGACAATTCGAAAAGGCGCGGGAAGGTCTCGTGAAAGTGGCATCCAGTGGTTTAATCCCCCCGGCCATGAAAAAAACGATAGAGGGTTATCTAAAGGAAATCGACAAGGCTTTATCCACTCAAACCCAAGAAAAACCCTCACAAGAGAAAACGGAAACCGTGATGGCCACGGAGATTAAACCGAAGGTCGTCGAGCCGGAGAGTGCTCAACCGACACTCGCCGAGCCGAAGCTCACGGAGTCTGAATCCATTACCGCCGGGTCAAACGATTCGGAGAGTCCGGCAGAGCAGAATACGGCCTCGACGACGGCGGCAGCACCGGCTCCTTCACCGTCAACCGAAGAAGGAGGGACCTATATCGATCAGGTTGTCCGTACGAGAAATATTCTTCGGGATTACACCAAAACCGTTGTGAATAACGCCGTTGTGACAGCTCGCAACCACATGAGTCAGGGTAAATTCGATCAGGCGACAAAGGCCATCGAAATGGCCCAATATACCGTCAACCAAAATCAGATTCACCTCGGAGACGCCCTGTTCGACGACTATAGCAGTCAGCTCAATGCCGTCCAGGAAGAAGTGACTCAGAAACAAAAAGAGAAAGCTCAAAAGGACGCGGAGGAAAAACGCACCGCGGCGGCAGAGGCTCAACGTAAATTCAGAGAGCAAATGGAAATCGACCGGCAAAATAGAATTGCCGAGTTGTTGGAAAATGCTCGGACCTATCAGAAACAACAACGCTACGATGCGGCGCTCGGTCAATTGGAAAGTCTTCTCACATTAAACCCGCAACATGACGAGGCGCTCACCCTCAAGGAAGCCCTGGAAGATACGATATACTGGCGGAAACAATTAGAGATTGAGAAGGAATCCAAAAAACAAAGAGCCGAGATGTTCTTAAAAGTCGATGAATCTCAAATCCCCCACGCGGAGGAAATGACGTATCCGAAGAATTGGCGAGAGATCATCGAAAAACCCACGCGTCAGCCGGATAAACCTATCGGATTGGATCCCGTGGATGCTAACGTGTACGAACTCCTGGAGCAAAAGGTTGATCTATTAAACTTGAATCCTCAAACGTCTTTCGCCGACGTCATTACAGCGTTGAAGCAATCTGTAACGCCTAATCTTCAAATCCAGCCCAACTGGAAGGATTTGCTTGAAATGGCTGAAGTCGAGCCATCCACTCCGGCCGGGATGGATCCGCTGACCGGCGTGAAAGTCCGCAAGGCGCTGGAACTCTTGCTGGCCGGCGTTTCGAGCGAATTTGCAGAACTCAACTACATCGTGGAAGATGGTGTGATCGAGATCGCAACCATCGATACCCTCCCAGATAAAATGGTGACTCGCGTTTATGATATTACCGATATCGTCGGCACGCCCGCCAACTATGGCCAAATGGGCATGATGATGGGCATGATGAACATGATGCGAGGCATGAGCGGCATGGGCGCCCAGATCGGCAGCTACGACCTCGGCGGTGACGGCGGGACTTCAGGCACCGGCACCGGTACGAGCGGCGGCACAAGCGGCGGCTATGGCGGCGGCATGAGCGGCGGCTATGGCGGCGGCATGGGCGGCGGCATGGGCGGCGGCATGGGCATGATGGGCGGCGGCATGGGAGGCATGG
>JAFGTG010000177.1 GCA_016934255.1 Sedimentisphaerales bacterium | reverse complement strand
GGCGACAATCACGACGCCTCCCGGCTTGGTTTTCTGCGGCCTCCCTTGCCCGTTGAGTAAATCAATAGTAAACATAAGATTTCTTTTACTCGCTTATCGTTCGGTTCTTCGTTCCAACTCCTTCAGGAGAGAGTTCTCATCGCGAGACCGGCGGCGATGGCCATGGCCGGCCCGCTCTTTGTACAGATTTCTTCACAGCGCCGGTTCGATTTGAACCGCATCTGATCGAATGGATTCCATAAAACCGCTTCGATCCCGAGTCGGCTGTTCAAAAGATCAACGAATCCCTCGGCTAAAGCAAATCCGCCACACACATGAATTTTTTCAATGTCCGTCGATTTTCCCTGGGCGGCGTAATAACGCAACGAGCCGGTAATGTCGGTAATCAACGCCTGGCACGTCTTGGCCAGACTATTATGCACGTCCAACTCGCCTACGGGATGATTGTTGAACAAGATATCCCGAATCGTTTCCGTTGACGTGTCATGCAGTGCGGCCAGTTGCATGAGGATATCGTCGCCGGCCTGACTCATATCGCGGATAAACGGCCACCCGTTCTTATCCATGATTGCCAGGGTCGTATGTGAGGCGCCGACGTTTAGAATGGCAACGGATTGCTCGGCCGGATGCTTGGGATCTGCATCGACTGAAGTGTTGTAACAATTCAAAAGGGCCAGTCCATCCACGTCCATCAAGACGCACTTTAGGCCCGCGTCCCTGATGAGCTGCGTCTTGTCTGCCACGATGGTGCTTGTCGCGGCGACCAGGACGCCTTTTGTCTTGGCGTTGCCGTGAGGGATAACCTGATAATCGACGGCGATATCGGTGACATTGAACGGACAAACCTGAGACGCTTCGAGAGAGACGGCGGCTGCGATTTCGTCTTCCTGTAGCGGTGCAAATTCGAAATCCCGCACCGCGACGTCTTGACCACTGACGCCGCCAACGGCGAATTTCACCTTGGTTTGCATTTGCGCAAAGCATTCGCGAATGGCATTCATGGTGTTCGATCTTCGATCACCGTGACCCGGGTCGCCTTTCGCGATTCGGGCAATCCCGGCGGCAGTGATGGAATAGCCGGATTTACCCGGAGCCAGGACGATCATCTTGACGGTAGTCGAGCCGATATCCAGACCTAACGTCGCGCCCTTTCCAAAGCGAAGTGTTCGTTTCCAATCCATGCTTATCAATCCCTCGTTCAAAACCTCCGGGAGCGAGAGCCAATCCTCCGTTGTTTCATACACATGATCGTACACGCGTTCGCCCCATCGTCCTCATAGACCGAGCGCATGCTCGATAAACATTCTTCTAACATAAATAATCATCGGCCCAAAAAGGCGTGGGTTTTACTTAGAAATTGAAATTATGCTGATTTAATACGGAGAGTGTCGGCCTCAATTTTCCGCCCGATAATCATGCCAGCCGGCGGGCGTGGGGAAGAATTTCCCCTGCAACCAGATGTCGCCCGGTAAAATGCCTTCCAGCAATCTCTCATCAAAATAATAGCATTTGGAATAGCCGTCGCCGTCGATCTTTCCGACAACGCCTCGGATCGCTTCGGAAATGGTCCCGCGAACGATGAGGTCATCCTGGTTTCCGTTGGCTTCTTTCCTGCCGCCATAGGGGCTTCGTCTGACGTTTTCGGCGCCCCAACCGCCACCGCCGGCCGTTAAAGCGGCTTCTATCACCATTGGGTCTGGTAAGTATCTGTCATACTCTTGACTGCCATCAGATCGACCGATGGGAACATATTCAAAACTACTTTCTTCTTCGTCATCATCATCGTCGTCACCATCATCATCGTCATCATCGTCGCCCCAGAAATCATCCCAGAAATCGTCCCAGAAATCATCCCAGCCGCCATTACCGCCATGGCCGCCATTACCGCCGTGGCCGCCATTACCGCCGTGGCCGCCATTACCACCATGGCCGCCGTCGCTACCGCCCCAATCGATCTCGTCTTCAGGTGGACCGGGATAGTTATTCGTTCCTCCACTACTGTAACCGGACATACCCGGATCGACGACCTTGATGACGCCCTGGGCGATGAGACCCAGGACATTCGGATTATCCATGGACGGTTCTCCGTCATCGTCATGATCGCCATCGACCTTGACGGCATCGGCAATCCAGATATTGCCCGTTGCGACGACGGTGATCCGGCCTTTCACCACCTGATCGCCGTTATGTGCGGTTTTATCGCCGCCGATAACCACATTGCCATTGACGAAAATCTGGCCTCCCTCTACGGATTCTTTGCCGGCGATCGACTGGCTGACGTAGGTGTCTTCGATGTCGTGTACGGACCGCTCCCCGGTATCCTCGGCGTCCGCGGGCATGTAATGATACGCGTAAATATCATAGCGTTCGAACTGGTTTCCGCCAGTTCCGGGTTTGATTTTAAAATCCAACGTTTTGGAATCGGAGTCTTGCTTGAAACCCACGACGGTACAATTGTTCGTGATGCGGACTTTTCCGATCCCATCCTCGACGTAAAATTCAAGCTGTACGGCCGGGTTCGGATTATCAACGGGCGCGTCCGCCGTCGGCGTAAACGTGTATTCGGTCTTCGTACTCTCCTCGAAGCGATTCACTTTGGTCTGAACGGAAGCGGCATTAGTTATTTTGTTATCAGGCTGGTCGAAAGCAATGCCCCCGTCGAAACAGTTCATCACTGAATGATATTTATCGCTTCCCCCGCCGGTATATCTCGATTCCCCCATGCCCACGCGTTGCAGGAATTCCGGGTGACCCTGGATGTAGATATCCCTGTTATCGGGATTATCCCCGTAATTGTTAATATTCACCGGCATGTCGATGATTTCGTTGTTCGCGAAGTAAACCTCGGAGGTGCTGAACGATCCGTCCGGTACGCGGCACAGGCCCATGTCCCAGCCGCTCGTGGCTTGGACCACCAGGACTTTCACCGTCCGGCTAAACGACCCGCTGGTCCCGACGGACGTGATCTGATAAACGGGACGGGAACCGACAAACGAAAAGAACTCAATTTCATAGCTGCAACTTCCGCCCGGGAAATCCAGCGTGCCCGTCGTTCCGTCCACGCCGTCTGCTAATGAGCTGAGCATATCTTCCTGCTGGCTCATCCAGAAGAGCGCCTTTTCATACCCCGCCTCGGCGGAAAGTCTGGAGATCGTTTCGTTTTTCTGTCGAAGAGCATTCCGCCTGGCGCCATATCCCGCCGTCAACATACCCGATCCCAGGATCGCCAATAAAGCCAGTGACATGACAACCAGAACGAGCGCCGAGCCGTTTTTGTCTTTTGTCTTTTGCATGGTATATTTCGTGTCTTGCTTAGAAATTTACAAGATACGCCTCTGATATTATCTGGGCCAAGAATTCCGTAGCAGTGCCGCCGTCATGACTTTCGTACTCACGTTGCTCGTGGGATCGGTGATCGT
>JAFGTG010000176.1 GCA_016934255.1 Sedimentisphaerales bacterium | reverse complement strand
TCTGTTGCGGAAACACGATTTGTCATTCCCGCGTAGGCGGGAATCCAGTTTTTTCGTTCTGGACCCCTGCCTTCGCAGGGGTGACAGCGCGAGTCTTTGCTTTTCACAATAGAAATTAGCTAAAGGAGATTATCATAATGAAGTTAAAATCGATGGCGACATGGATCTTACTGATCGCATCCAGTGCCTTAGGACAAAACACCTTCGTATGGCTTGAAGGCGAGCAGCCATCGTCGGCTACGTTTCCATATCAAACGGGGGGCTGGGGCAATCAGACGTACCTGTCGGAAGGAGGATGGTTGCATTTCAATATCAGCGCCTCAGAGGTAGAGAAGGTGATTCCGTCCGAGGGTGGGGTTTTGCGCTATGATTTCGATCTGGCGGAGGCGGGGACCTATGAGGTTTGGAACCGCGTGGGTTTCGAGTACGTACGCTCACCTTTTGAATGGCGGATCGATGACGGTCCGTGGTCGCGAATCGAGCCGATGGAAAATTTGTCCACGGATCTTATGGAAATTGCCAAGTGGTGCGAAGTGGCATGGGTGCCAATGGGCCAAAGTCAATTGACGCCGGGCAAACATACGCTGGAGATTCGCTTTCAGGCGAAGAAGGACACGAAGGGCAAGGTAAAACGATTACTTTACACTTCCGATGCACTCGTGCTGAGTAAAGGGGCCTTTCGCCCAAACGGCAAGCACAAACCCGGCTCGGCTTGGCGAACGCAGCGCGACGTCATGACGGAAAGACACGTCTTCACACTGCCCGAAGCGGCGTTGGGAGAGCGAGCGGAAGTTGAACTGCACGGCAACTGGCAGTATGCCCGTTTTGATGAGGCGGGACGCATCGGCGATAAACGCACGCGACCGGTAGCGGAACTGCCGGACCCGACCACACTGCATTGGTCGTCGATAACAGTGCCCGGCGACCGGAATGCGTTGCGAGATGACCAGATATTCTGTCACCGCTATATCCTTCGTACGAAGGTGCACGTGCCGCTTTCAATGCGAGGTCGTCGGCTGCTTTTCGATTGCGCCGAAGCCAATCTGATGATTACGGCGTTTGTCAATGGAAAGCAGGTCGGATTCAGTGACGCCGCCATGTCGGGATTCACGTTCGATATCACAGACGCCATTAAGTACGGAGCTATGAATGAATTGGCCGTCGTCGTCAAAGATGGTTATTATGCGATCCAGCCGAACGAGGAGAAACCCGATCTACATCACTGGTTCAACATCCCCCTGGACCTGTTTAGTGGGAATCAAGGCGTAACGCATCGTATGGATTATCCCACACGTAACACGCCGAATAACGGTCTGCTCGATCGCGTGCGATTAATCGCCGCCGGGCCGGCCGTTATCGAGGACGTGTATTTCATCCCCTCGGTCAAGACCGGCCGTATCACGGTAGAGACAACCGTACAGGGCGAAGGTCATTTCGAGATCGAGCATCATGTGGACGGTAAAACGCTTGCCGGCGGTGCGATTGTGGGCGGCGGTACGGCCTCCGCGACGACGGCCTGGCCGGACGCTAAACTCTGGTGGCCGGATCAACCACACGTCTATACGGCCAAAACACTACTCAAACAAAACGGCAAGGTGATCGACAGCAAGATAACGCGCTTCGGTTTTCGCGAATGGTCGATTGAAAGGACTCGCTTCGTTCTGAATGGTGTGCCGTGGCAGTTCCGCGCCGATCTTGAAAGTTATGGGGGGAACGATCCGGAAGCGACGCTCGCACGCTGGTGCCAGACGGGCCAGAATATGTTTCGTTTACGGTTTCAGCGTAATTGGTCCGACATGACGCGACGCGAGGTCCTGGACTTCTTCGATACACACGGCGTACCGGTGCGTTGTAATGTAGGGACGTTTGACGGCCAGCAGGCAAGCTACGGATTGGTCGTCCAAAAAGATAATAAAAAAGAACCGCGTACTGAGCTTTTCGATAATTGGCGCAAACAGGTACGGGCCACCATGTTGCGCGATCGCAACCACCCTTGCGTCTTCGTATGGGAGCTCGACAACGAAATCATTTATATCAATACGCGCAACTTCGGCAATCTGGAGGTGGTCGAACCGGAATTCAAACGGACCGCGGAACTCGTGGCCTCGCTGGACCGCCAGGGACGCGGGCAAATGGTAGCCGGCGGGCGGGCGCTGATGGACCAGAGCCTGCCGGTGAACGGCTGTCATTACGAAGCGTCGGACGACCGTGATTATCCGGACATGGCCTACGGATTGGGGGGGTGGACGGAGCCATCGAGCAAACAGCCCTGGCCGATGGCAATTGACAAACCGATCTTTTTGAGCGAAGAGGCATACCTGCACGGCCGCAAACCGGAAGCCTTCGCGGGAATCGGCGGCGAGCAGTGCTTCGCCGGGCGAAGCGAAACGATCAAGGCCGGGTCGCTTCTGCTGCGTATGTATTCCGAAGGTTATCGCTGGCAAGAGTTGGGAGGTTTCCACTATTGGTGCAGTGGATACGGCGAGGATCATTACAAGGCGTGGCAGCCGGTTTGTGCGCTGGTGCGCGAATGGACGCGCACCATGCCCGCCAACAGTACGGTGACACGTACGGTGATGGTGCGCAACGATACACGATTCGACGATCCTATTACCTTTGCGTGGCGTTTCGGTCAGCAGAAAAATGAAATGGAATTGCGAATTCCACCGGGACAAGGAAAGATCGTGACTCTTTCGTTAAAGACACCCTCCGTAGCCGAGCGGGCGGATA
This sequence comes from Sedimentisphaerales bacterium, assembly GCA_016934255.1. Lineage (GTDB taxonomy): Bacteria > Planctomycetota > Phycisphaerae > Sedimentisphaerales > Anaerobacaceae > JAFGTG01. Next base: position 5,432 of record JAFGTG010000176.1, on the reverse strand, counting down.
TTTCCCTGTATCTGGAGTGCCGCCGAAAGGGACAGGTTTTCTGGACGGACACAAAACCGCTAAGCATATTAAACGCTGTGGGCGTCCCTTTGGAAAAAGGAAAGATCGCCGTATGGGATCCGGATGGTAGTGTCATAGCACACCTGAAAGCGCGCGGTGCCAACGTGACAGCTATCGGTTCACCAGAAACGTTACCAGACGACGTCCGGGTGTTGGTGATCGGGCGCAATGCGCTCTCGGCTCGACAATCCACCGATCCGATATGGCTTGCGATGGTCCGGCAAGGCAAACGGTTGGTCGTACTGGAACAAGAGCATCCGCTGCACTACCAGGCGGTGCAAAGCGATGTTGAACCGACAGATTACGATGGCCGTATGGCGTTTATCCAGGAACCGGACCACCCGGTATTTGCCGGGTTGAAGCCGGATGATTTTGTGTTCTGGGCGAACGATCATGTTGTGTATCGTCACATCTACCGTAAACCCACTCGCGGCGCACGGTCATTACTACATGCCGATGATTCACTGGCTTATTGTGCGCTGGCGGAATGTCCGGCCGGAGAGGGACTCATGCTGCTCTGTCAGGCCACGGTGGGCGAAAAGCTCACATCCAGCCCCGTTGCTAAGCGGCTTCTTGATAACATGATGAACCACGCGCTGAACTATCAGCGCATTCGCAATCGAACAACGGTTTGTTTGCCGGATGGTGATCCTCGGTTATCGATGCTGTCCGAGAGCGGTCTGGTCTTTGAACAACTTGCGTTGGAGACGGCGCTGCAAGGTGACGGGATCATCATAGTAGATGCCTCGCCAGCCAATCTTGATATATTGGCGACTCGAGGATCGGCTTTTACCAGACGCGGCGGCACAATCATGTTGTGGGGTTTGACCCCGACTGGCTTGAACACGTTTAATGAATTAGTCGGTGTCGAACACCTGCTTCGACCGTTCCGGCGAGAGAAGGTCCCGCTCTCGATGCCTCGCCCTTCGTTAGCCGCGGGTATCTCGCAAAGCGACGTGGCGCTCAGCAGCGGCGAGCGAATCGTTCGTTACCAATCCATTGAGTGGGCTGCGGACGATACGTTTTCATCCGTAGTGGACCTGGATGACATCGCGCCGTTCATGCAAGGCCCCGGCATCGAGCCGGACCACAACGGGGGCAGTATCGTTAACGGTTTCACCGACGCCGAGTTCTGGAGGTACATCTGCTACTTCAGCGTCGATGAAGACAATAAAGGACCGGTGCTCCAATACGAACTTCCGAGAGCCGAACATATCATCGGTTTTTCCATCGTTCCCAACAGTCACTATAAGCGCGTGCGCGAGTTTGTCCTGACGCCGAACGGAGATAGTTCCCAGGCAGTGACATTGACGCTCGAACCTTATGAACGAGACGATAATCCACGACAAGATCTTAAAGTGGATATAAAGAACGTGCAACGTTTCACCCTGGCGTTCACGAAGTGGGACGAGCACGAACGACCGCCGATCGGAATCGACAACCTCTGGCTGCGCGTGAAACGACCGGCTGATTTCGCGGCGAAGGTCAAGCCGATCGTTCAAAACGGGGGGCTCGTTTACTATCCCGAGGCACGTGTTTTGCTCAATCAAATCGCCGTGCCGGAACGCGAAGCGGTCCCGGTCAATCGACAGAAGAAACAGCGCGTCGTAGCGACATTGCTGCGAAATCTGAATGCCGTATTTGAAGGCGGCGAGGCACTGATCCCCGGCGAGAACATGAGGAGCGAGCCGGTCTCCCTGGAAGGTAAATGCAACCTTTATCTAACCCGTGTCCAGGGTTGGCCGATCAAGGAGCACGATCTTTCCCATTTGCCGCTGGGACAGCAGCGTTTTGCCGGTGTGCGGTACGAGATTCGCGATTTTCAGACGTCACCGCTGGAAAGTGCTATTACTTTGCAGGGCATGCACGGGATCAAGGCGCCCCGCGAAGTAACTGACATTGCCGTCCAACGGCGGGCCGACGCTGTTTTCTTTTTGCATACCTTTATACGCAAGCGTGAGTGGTCGCCCCGACGGAACACGGACCCGCCGCCGGTGTTGTTCCAGTATGTGATTCATTATGCCGACAACAGCCATGAAATAGTGGATATCCGCTACGGTCTGGGCGTCGAGCATTGGCGGCAGGAAGAACCGAAGGGTTTACGTGAAGCGACTTTAGCGTGGGCGTCAGAAGGAGCAGCCGTCTATGCCTTGCAGTGGAATAATCCTCACCCCGAAAGAGAAATTGCGCGCATCGATGTGCGTTATGAGCCTAAAACCGGTAATCGATACGGCACACCCGTTGTACTGGGTATCTCAACGGGGGAAAGCCGTGAATAATTCACCGATTCTAAATGTTTTCAATGGACATGACGCGACCGAAGGTTTTATTGTTTTTCGAATATGCCACGCTCAACGGGGGTGAGTTTTCCCTTCTGGCGCTGTTGGAAGCACTCGGGCAAAAAGAGTTCGAGTTTGTCGCCGCGGCGCCTGCATCGGGGATGCTGACCGGGCGGCTGGAGCAATGTGGCGTCCAGGTTTACCCATTGACGTTAAGAGACGCACGCGGACACAAACGGTCCGTCGAGCAAATCAATTCCCACCTGCTTGAGCTTATCAGACGCGTATGTCCCGATTTGGTCCATTCGAACAGCCTGTCGATGGGGCGTATGGTAGGCCGAATTGCCTCCCAATTGCCGATTCCCTGCACGTCGCATCTGCGTGATATTATCCAATTGAGCAAGACGGCCATTTCCGATTTGAATCAAAATGCAGGCTTGATTGCCGTTTCCAATGCGACGAAACACTTTCATGTTGCACAAGGGATACAATCCGACAAAGTGCAGGTCATCTACAATGGTGTAAATACGGAACGGTTTTGCTACAATCCCGCGACCGGGATTCTTAAGAAGGAACTTGGTTTGAGCGATAGAGCGATTTTGATTGCGAACATCGGACAAATTTGTCTGCGCAAAGGCCAAACTTTGTTGGCGCAGGCCGCCGTTTCCCTGGCGGAAGAATTTCCCGATGCGAATTACCTGTTCATCGGGCAGCGGCATTCCCAAAAATCGGAGAGCGTCGCATATGAAAACACGCTCCGGCTCCTCTTTCGAGAAGGCGGTATCGAAAACCGCCTGTTCTTCCCGGGCTTTCGCGAAGATATCCCCGCAATACTAAATGAAGTCGATCTCCTTGTTCATACGGCCCATCAGGAACCTTTGGGACGTGTTTTGCTGGAAGCGGCATTCTGCGGTCGGCCCATCGTTGCGACGGACGTGGGAGGCACGACTGAAATTCTGACAGATCAGGATTCGGCTCTATTAGTACCGCCCGATGATCCCGAAGCACTTGCCACCGCGATCCGGCGGATGATAATGGATCGTGAACTTAGAACCCGGTTGGGACTGCAAGCACAAAAGCATGTTAACGAAAAGTTTTCTCTTCGCACCACGACCGCAGAGACCTGTGCGTTTTGGAAATCTTTCCTTTAGATGGGTTACTCTCTTTGCATTTTAAGCGTTTCATCCTTGCAGGAATAGCAGGTTTTTGCTACTCTGTTCCTTTCTTAAATCCCTTTAAGACTATATTTGGAACGGGGGATTACAAGACAGGACGAACGAACAACGGACAATGGTTTATGGGCAAAAAGAAGCACGAATACACGGATGATAAGATAAAAACTCTCTCATCGCTGGAGCATATCCGGCTGCGTACCGGGATGTATATCGGTCGAACGGGTAGCGGAGCGTATTATGACGATGGTATTTACATCCTGCTCAAGGAAGTCCTCGACAACGCCATCGATGAGTTTATTATGGGGCATGGTCAGAAAGTCGATATCACCCTCCAGGATAACAGGGTTTCCGTGCGCGATTACGGCCGGGGCATTCCGTTAGGCAAGGTGGTCGAGTGCGTATCCAAAATCAACACGGGCGCAAAATATAACAGCGATGTTTTCCAGTTCAGCGTCGGTCTCAACGGAATCGGCACCAAAGCCGTCAATGCGCTGTCCTCGGATTTCGAGGTATGCAGCTATCGCGAGGGTAAATACTCACAAGCCCGATTCGAGTTCGGCAAACTGATCAAACAGAAAAAGGGCAAAGCCGATCAACCCGACGGCACCTTTGTTAGTTTTGTGCCGGACCCGGCTATTTTTCCGAACTACGCTTTTTGCCAAGAGCATATCGAACGCCGGCTTCGTTTCTATTCCTATCTGAACGCGGGACTGCGTCTCTATTACAATGACCGGCGATTTCTTTCGACGGGCGGCATCCTGGACCTGATTGAGGATGAGACCTCTTTCGAGAAAATCTATAAGCCGTTGCACTTTCGCGATTCCACCCTGGAATTCGCCTTCACTCACACCAACCGCTTCAACGAGGACTATTACTCGTTTGTAAACGGACAATATACCAACGACGGCGGGACACACCTGAGCGGATTCAGGGAAGGCATCCTGCGCGGCGTGAACGATTTTGCCAAGAAGAAATTCAGCGGCGATGACGTCCGTGAGGGTTTGCTTGGCGCGATTTCGATCCGCCTGAAAGATCCCATCTTTGAAAGTCAGACCAAAAACAAGCTGGGGAACTCGGAAATCCGCTCAGACATTGTAGCTCGCGTGCAAGACGCCGTACTGAAATTACTGCATAGCAATAAGACGCAGGCGGATAGGCTGATCGAAAAAATCCTCGAAACGCAAAAGTTTCGCAACGAACTCAACGCGGTTAAAAAGCTGGCACGCGAGCGGTCTAAAGCGATCTCCATCCGTGTTCCTCAGTTGCGCGATTGCAAAAAGCATTACAACCACGCTAAAAATTTACATAAAGACACGATGATCTTTATCACGGAGGGGCAGTCCGCCGCCGGTTCGCTCGTGAGCTGTCGCGATGTGAACACGCAAGCTATCTACACGCTCAAGGGCAAACCCCTGAATGTGTGCGATCTCAAGAAGGACGCCCTCTATAAAAACGAAGAAATTTTTAACCTCATGAAAAGCCTTGACGTGGAGGAGAACATAGATGATCTGAGATATAACCACGTCATTTTAGCGACCGATGCCGATGTAGATGGTTTACATATCCGGAACCTGATGATCACGTTCTTTTTGCGTTTCTTCCAGTCGTTGGTGGAACGCGGCCACCTCAAGATCCTGGAAACGCCTCTTTTTCGCGTGCGCGACAAAAAAGAAACGCTTTACTGTTATTCCGAGCAGGAGCGCGACTCGGCCGTCAAAAAACTGGGACGCACCAGCGAGATAACCCGATTCAAGGGCCTCGGAGAGATATCCCCGTCGGAATTCAAGGCCTTCGTCGGAAAGGACATGCGACTCAGCCAGGTCACAACCTCCGGGGAGCACTCGATTGGGGAAATCCTGGCGTTTTACATGGGCAAGAATACCCAGGAACGCCGGAACTACATCATGGATAAACTGGT
>JAFGTG010000175.1 GCA_016934255.1 Sedimentisphaerales bacterium | reverse complement strand
TCTGTTGCGGAAACACGATTTGTCATTCCCGCGTAGGCGGGAATCCAGTTTTTTCGTTCTGGACCCCTGCCTTCGCAGGGGTGACAGTGTGGGTTTGAGTTTTCCACAACAGAAACTAATCTGGAAAGGAGCTACAGATGAGTTCAAATACCCTTCCTAAACTTCACAATGCGATGTGGCCCGGATTGGTCGGTAAAGGCGACGGAGAGGGCCAGGAGCCGCCGATCAGTCTCGAACGGATGCTCGAATTGACCGCCGGGGCGGAGGTGGACGGCCAGAAATTCGACGGGATTGACTACTTCCTCTTTTTGCCTCACACCGATCCGAACGCCAGCGACGACGAATTGAACGAAATTGCCGACATGATACAAGGTTACGGCTTCGCCGTCGGCTCGCTTGTCGCGCCGGTCTGGGGCGGCACAGTGGGCGATACGGCGATGGGCGACGCGGAGGCTCGGGGGAAGTTTGTCGAGGCCGTGAAGATGGCGTGCCGAATCGCCGGCGTGTTTAACAAACACGGCGTGCGAAAGTACGGCGTGATCCGGATCGATTCGGCGGAATTCGGCGTTGAAAAATGGCGCGAAGACCCGAAGGGGAATACCGCGAAGATCGCCGAGACGTTCCGCGAAGCGGGTAAAATTGCCGCCGACAACGGCGAACGCCTGGCTGTCGAAGGTGAGATTTGCTGGGCCGGCCATCACAGTTGGAAGGACACCATCGACTTACTCGAAGCGGTCGGGATGCCGGAGACGGTTGGCTTCCAGGCCGATATGGCCCATACGTACCTGTTTTTGATGGGGTACAATGCTCCGGAATATGCTTTGCTCCAGCCGGACTATACGGAAGAGGAGTTCTACGCCGCTTACGAGAAGATGGTCGATAAGCTTCGGCCCTGGACGATCGACTTCCACGTCGCGCAGAACGACGGCGAGGTGCACGGCGCCCGTTCGCACGACAAGACGGGTAAGCACTGTCAGGCCGACGATCCCAACGGCAAGCTCGATATCGTCAAATGCGCCGGCTACTGGCTCAAGGACGCCTCGTCGCGCGGCATCCAGCACCTCTGCTGGGACGGGTGCATGTTCCCCAACGCGACGCTGGAATCGCCGGGTACGTGGAATGCGATCCTCGACGCGATGATTAAAGTGCGGGATGCGCATGGTTGGACGTAGGGGGGATTTCATGCGATTACCCGGACAGCCACAGGGGGCTGTCCCTACAGAGAACCTGAATATAAGGAATCATGACCATGGCTAAAAAACTTAATGTTGGCCTCATCGGCTACGGCTTCATGGGGCGCACACACTCCAACGCCTACAGTAAGGTGAACCACTTTTTCGATCTGCCCTACAAGCCGGTTAAATATGTGATCTGCGGTTTGGAGGAAAAAGAGGCGAAAGCCTTTGCCGACAGGTGGGAGTACCAGTCGTACACCACGGATTGGCACAAGGTGATCGAGGACGACAACGTGGATATGGTGGACATCTGCGTGCCCAACAACGTCCACGCCGAGATCGCCATCGCGGCGGCGAAGGCGGGCAAGGCGATTTTCTGTGAAAAGCCGCTGGCGCTGAACGGCCCACAGGCGGAGACGATGGTCGAGGCCGTCGAGAAAGCGGGTGTCGCTACGTTCGTTTCATTTAACTACCGGCGCGTGCCCGCCGTGACGCTGGCCAAGATGCTGATCGACGAAGGGCGGTTGGGCCGGATTTTCCATTACCGCGCCAACTTCCTCCAGGACTGGACGATTTCGACGGACGTTCCCCAGGGCGGTATGGCGACGTGGCGGCTGGATGTCAAAGCGGCCGGGTCGGGCGTTACCGGCGATCTGCTGGCCCACTGCATCGATACGGCCATGTGGCATAACGGGCAAATCGATTCCGTGTGTGCTATGACCGAGACCTTCGTCAAAAAGCGCAAGCACGTCGAAACCGGCAAGATCGAGGCGGTGGGGATCGACGACGCCTGCACGTTCTTCTGCCGGTTCGACAACGGTTCGCTGGGTAATTTCGAGTCCACGCGCTACGCCCGCGGCCACAAGGCCCTTTATACGTTAGAGATTAACGGCGAGAAGGCCTCCATCGCCTGGGACCTCCACGACCTGCATCGTCTGAGCTACTTCGATCATAGCGACGAGTCGATCGTCCGAGGCTGGCGCTCGGTGCACGTGACCGACGGCGACATGCCCTACATGGATAAATGGTGGGTGCCCGGTTTGCAAATCGGCTACGAACATACGTTCGTTCACCAGCTCGCCGACTTCCTGGAGGGGCTGGATTCGGGCACACCGGCCTCGCCGACTTTCCGCGATGCGCTGGCGACGCAATACGTCTGTGACGCCGTGCTCGCTTCCGCGAAAGCCAAAGAATGGAAAACCGTAAAAAAGGTGTAAATCCGAAATCCTAAACAAATTCAAATATCCAATGACCAAAATACAAAACGCTCTCGCCCATAGAGGACACCGTTGGTTTGGGACATTTGAATTTGGATCATCTGTGCTTGTTTCGGATTTAGAAATTCGAATTTCGGATTTGAATTTTTACTTTCTGGATTATGGAGGTTAAGCTTATGAGCGTGAGTTCAATTACAAGTAAAGCCCTCGAGCAGGGTAAAGGTGTACTCCGGCTGGCCCCGAACTGGGTGCCCCGGTCGTTTTGTGTGCCGGGTCGGCGGATCAAGCTGCATCCGGATGATTACTACGCGTTGGGAGGCGAGCGTGGGGGTATCGATGAGCGGTGGTTTGCCTCGACGACGCCGGCGGATAACGGTCCCTTGACGTCGAAGGACGAGGGGCTGAGCTTCATCGTTTTCGAGGACGGCGACAAGATCGAAAAAGTCCGGCTTGTGGATGCGGTGGCCGAATTGAAGGGCCAGATCATCGGCGAGCGGCTCTGGAAGGAGCACAAACGCTGGCCGATGTACTCGAAATTCTTCGATAATAAAGCCGCACTGCCCCATCATATCCATCACCGCGACGCGCACGCCGCGCTGACCGGCCAATTGGGCAAGCCCGAAGCGTACTATTTCTCGCCCCAGGTCAACAATCACGGCGGCCAATTCCCTTATACCTTCTTCGGGCTCTACCCCGGCGTAACCAAGGACCAGGTCCGCAAGGCCCTGAAGGACGCCGCGGAGGGTCGAGATAACTCGATCACGTCCTTGGCGCCCGCGTATCGACTCGACGTCGGGACCGGCTGGGACGTGCCGCCGGGCGTCTTGCACGCTCCCGGGAGCCTTTGTACGTACGAGCCGCAAAAGGCTTCGGACGTCTTTGCGATGTACGAGAACATCACCCACGACCAGGTCGTGCCCAAAGAGCTGTTGTGGAAGGATACGCCGAAGGATAAGGAAGGCGACGTTGATTGGCTTCTTGACGTTATCGATTGGGATTTGAACGTTGATCCGGATTTCGTGAAGAACCGCTTCATGGCCCCCAAACCGGTCAAACCCGTGGCTCAAATGGAGGCCGAGGGGTATATCGAAAACTGGATATGCTACAAGTCCGACGCCTTCTGCGCGAAAGAACTCACGGTTCTGCCGGGCAAGACCGTTACGATCAAGGACAGCGCCTGCTACGGCTTCATCACCATGCAGGGACACGGCAAATTCGGCGTTTGGAACATCGAAACCCCGGCCCTCATCCGGTACGGCCAGTTGACCTATGACGAGTACTTCGTCACCGAAGAGGCCGCCCAGAAGGGCATTAAGATTACGAATCCATCGAAGTCCGATCCCATCGTCATGCTCAAGCACTTCGGCCCGGGCAATCCGGATTTGAAGATTGATTAGTTTCGGTATATCACAACGATTGAATGTGTAGATAGACAAGAAAAAGGTGGCCGCCTCAAAAAGAGCTTCGGGATGGCTTGTCAAATTTAGGCCATCCCCAAAGTCTTTGGCTTTGAGGCTGCCACCCTTCGCGAAAAAGGCTCCTGACCCCTTTTATGCCCTTTTATGTGGCAATTGCAGAAGGGAAAGGCTTTGTTGTGAGGTTGGGGTAAGGCAGTGAGTTCAGTAGTGAAAGGAGAAAAGGGATCAAAATATAAAAGGCTCCTTATAAAAGGCTCCTGACCCCTTTTATGTTTCTTTTATGTTGACCCCTTTTATGTGACTGCCCCAAAAGGGGATAAATTCAAAACGGCGAGAAGGCAACGTATCATAGCCCGGCCCGGGGCGCCCACAGCCGGAACACACCGGCCGGCTGTTACGGCGGGGCTCGATCCTCACCGTCAGGAGCAGAGTGTCCTTTTCCTGGATCATTTTCACATCCGTATAAACAAAAGACTGGTGCTTATATACACGATTGAGTAGGGTTTTGAGTTGCATCCTGATTCCTTTCTGGTCGACTGTTTTTTGGGCAAAACAATCTATAAACCAGAAAACAGATCAGGATGCATCTGTTCTTTTTCAATAGGGTTCCAGTTTTTCGGAAAGACATTCCTTTCCATTGGCCTTCGTCCGCGATGGCCAATGGAATGGAATGGGGTTCACACGCGATGGGCCTCAGCACCGAGCGTGGGCTTGCCAGGCACATGACACCAAGCGGAGCGACTGGCACGGGACTGGCCGCCTGGAGCCGGGGCGGCACAATCAGAACAACCTCTCGGCAACGCGAAGCATAAAACAGAAAAATTCCTTATCTCAACCCACAAATTATTCAATAGAGCCCTTTTTATAAAGATAGTTAGAAACTACACCGGCGTACCGGTTGTATCCTTGTATTTCTTGCGTAATCGTTTCAACTCGGCTGTTAGCTCCGTGACGATATTGGCGTAAGCCGGATCGTTGAGGACGTTCTTCATTTCCCTTGGGTCTTTTTTCAGGTCATACAGTTCCCATTCGTCGATGTCGTTATAAAAGTGGATCAGCTTATACCGCTGGGTTCGCACGCCGTAATGCCGCTTGACGCTGTGGACCGCCGGGTATTCGTAATAATGGTAGTACATCGACGTACGCCAGCTCTTCGGCGTTTTGCCTCGCAGCACGGCGCGCATGGACTCGCCCTGGATATCGTCGGGGACCGGGACGCCGGCGTAATCCAGGAACGTCGCGGCGAAATCCAGGTTCAACACGATATCATCGCTAACCGAGCCGGGCTTGATTTCCTTCGGATAGCGCACGACCAGGGGCATACGCAACGATTCCTCGTACATAAAGCGCTTATCGAACCAGCCGTGATCGCCTAAATAAAAGCCCTGGTCGGACGTATAGGCGATGATGGTGTTCTTCGCGAGACCCGATTCGTCGAGGTAATCGAGGACCCGGCCGACGTTATCATCCACCGAGGCAATGCACCGCAGGTAATCCTTGATGTATCTTTGATATTTCCAGCGAACCAACTCTTTGCCCTGGATGTTCGCTTTTTTGAAGGCTTCGTTTTTCGGATTGTACGCCGCGTCCCAGAGTTTCTTTTGTTCGGGGGTGAGATTTCTCGGAGCCGTGAGCTTGAGATCGCTGTCGTTCATCGTTTTGGCGATGGTCATGTCCTGCTCTTTGGCGGCTCGTCCACGATTGGTGTAATCATCGAACAAATTATCCGGCTCCGGCATCGTCACGTCGTCGTACATCGTCAGATATTTCGGGCCCGGCTGCCAGTTGCGGTGGGGGGCCTTGTGGTGATACATCAGGCAGAAGGGCTTGTTGGGATCGCGTCCTTTGAGCCATTTAAGGGCGTGGTCGGTGATAATATCCGTCACGTAACCCGTGTACTTTTTATTCTCGCCCATCTCGATCATGACCGGATTGTAATACGATCCCTGGCCCGGCAATACGTTCCAATAGTCGAATCCCGTCGGATCGCTTCGCAAGTGCCATTTGCCGATCATCGCGGTCTGATAGCCGGCCTTCTGAAGCAGTTTGGGGAAGGTCTGCTGCTCGCCGTCGAAGGCTTTCCGGCTGTTGTCGATCTTGCCATTGATGTGGCTGTATTTGCCCGTGAGCACGACCGCCCGGCAGGGGGCGCAGATGGAATTCGTACAAAAACTGTTGGTGAAGCGCATACCTCCGTTGGCGATTCGGTCGAGGTTCGGCGTTTTATTAATCTTGCTGCCGTAGCAGCTCATGGCGTGCGAGGCGTGGTCGTCCGACATGATATAGATGATATTCGGTCGGTCGGTTTTCCCGGTTTGGCCGACGCTGTTGCAACTCGGTAAAATCGACAGCGCGGCTGCCGAACCCGCCATATGGCTCAATCGTTTCAAAAAGTCTCGTCTGGTTTGTTTCGTCATCTTCGTTCCTTTCTTTTATCTCTATCATGATAGCATTTTCATTATCGTAAGCTGATTGATTCGTGTACTCCGTATGTGTCATGTCGTGCCGTTTCGCAGTTGGTATCGGGAAGAAAGTGAATCGGTAGGGTGTGCATCGTACACCATAGAAGCCTCAACGCGGAGAAGTACAGTCAACATAAACACCGGTATCTGCCCGTTAACAAAAAGGTGTGCAGTGCACACCCTACCGATGCCTGTGAGGCTTATTTTCTTAGGAGCGTAGCGCAACGAAGTAGAGACATCTGGCGACGAGTGTGACAGGATGTTTTTCCGTAACCAGATTTCTCCGTTCCGGTCCACTTCCAGTGGACCTCCAGTCGAAATGACAATTCGTGCAAGCCATTTGCTTAGGAGCCGCAAAGCGACGAAGCAATTTATGTTTGGGTACCAGTCGCTTTCGCGGGAATGACAAATATGCGAAACCTTCATTTTGTGAGAGTGCCTTAAAACAGTTGGCGTAAAGTCTTATCCCCTGTGCCGCCACGTCTCGGCGTTCGGTACGTTAGACGGTACATCAAGTTGATTCTCCCAAATTTTGAGTAACTTTCGGTGTTCAATCAGTATCGAGGACGAACGGGAATGGACGGCAAGATTTTTCGTTTCGCCCGGATCGGTTTTCATATCGAAAAGTTGCTCGGTCGGGTTGTCCTGATAGGCGATATACTTAAAGCCTTCCGTGCGAACCATCCGGCCTGTATTGTTCGTCACTTCCGACACGATGAACTCGCGGGCCGGACTTCCGTTTTCTTCAAGAATGCTTCGCAGACTCGCACCTCGCATATGTGCCGGCGTTTGAATTCCGGCATAATCGCACAGGGTCGGCATCATGTCCAATCCGGAAGCCAGGTGAGCCGTGTCCGTCTTATTCTTCGCGACGTGTCCCGGCCATGAAAAGAGCAACGGCACTCTCACCGACTCATCATAGAAACTGCTCTTTCGCACCATCTGGTGGTGTCCCATTCCCTCGCCGTGGTCGGCGGTCATCACGATGAGCGTATCATTCAGGTGCCCGGAATCTTCGAGCGCCTGAAGGACGCGCCCGATCTCAGCGTCCACGTATTCGATGTTGCGATAATAGCTCCAGCGGTAATATCGCCACTGTTCTTTATCCCATTTGCCCTTGAAAGGCTCGTTGCCCTGTCTCATTCGCCGAACGGCGTCCGGCTCGTTTTCATCGAACTCGAAATTGTTCGGCAGTTCCGGCATCGCGCCGGCCAGTTCGGGATAGCGAAGGTTTCCGGGATTGTTCATATTCAGACGGAGCCATTCGCAGATGTCGTGGGGCTGCATGAACGAGGCCACCAATAAAAATGGTTTGGATTTCGAACGGTTTCGTAAAAAGCCTTCGCACGCGCGTGACATGACCGTATCGCAAAGATAACCGAAACCGCCGATGCCCGTGTTGACGACTTTGAAGCCCGGGATATTGCTGGTGTAGGTCCTCGGCAAATGCCACTTGCCCGCATAGAACGTTTCGTAATCGGTATGCTCCGAAAACCACTGGCCCAGATTCGGAATGTCGGAGCGAATGGGTCGGCCGTTAACCTGGACGGCGCACTCGCAGCTCGTGCGCCCGCTAAAGATCGCACTTCTGGCCGGGCTGCACAAGGGATTCGCCGAATAGGATTGCGTGAAACTGACGCCGCTGTTCTTGAGCCGGTCGAGCGCGGGCGTTCGCACGTGCCGACAGCCCCCGGCCGAGATCGTGTCACAGTGCTGCTGGTCGGTGATAATCAGGACGATGTTCTTCGGTTTGGGTTTTCGGCGTTGTCTCCCGGCGAGGACGTTTCCGGTTAAGGGGGCAGTTGCTAATAATGTCGCTGCACGGCTGCCCAGCTTTATAAAATCCCGGCGGTTCAATTGCGTTGTCGTATCATTATTGTTCATGGCTATAACTTCCTTTGGGCTACTCGTTTTCGATAAGATTGTTGCGCCCGCTCCACGTCGCGAGCAAAGATAGCTTCCGCCTGGTCGTCCAGGATATAGGCCTTGTTCATTGAAGTCACGATCAACAAGCGGTGGCTCGAATCGAGCCAGTATTCGGTGGGCAGAATCCCACTGCCGAATTGAACGAATCGGTGGAGTGAAATATCTTCGTTGTTTATGTTTATCGAATGGACGTCGCAATAGGATAACCGGTGCTTCGTTTTTACGAGGCTCATTCCTTCGAGCAGGTCAAAGCTCAACGACGTGTGTTTCTCGGGTGACAAGCGTTGCACGGCTTCGAACAAGCACCAATCGCCCGTGACTTCGTCCATTCCTTCATCCGGAGTCCCATTGTTGATATTAAGCAATTCCGGGACATCTTCACCATCACCGCCGAGGAGTCGGCTCGACACGTTCCATCGGATTGGAGACGCCAGTGCATTATTACGACAAATGACGGTGCCGTTCGTGACACTCACGATTGCGTCTGTTTGGTGAATTTCCTCGTGCACGTTGAGCTTAAAGGTTTTGTCCGAATCGCGAACGCGCCGTATCCGAAGGAATCCGGCGTTCTGATTGCCGCTCTCGCGATACCCGTGACACGTCCAGATGCGGTACGTGTTCACCCACTCCCAGACCGGATTAAAATTAGCCGGCGTCGATGGAAACGACTCGACAGCCCCGAGTTCTTTCAGCAGTGCCGGCGTTAAAGGAGAGCCGACAATCGTTGTTTTAGCCATAATGGTTTTCCTTGGGATTTAAGTCGTTATTGATAGTCCTTTCCGTCCAGGCTTTTTTTACAGGATGCTCGCCATCTCTTAAGCTTCGTTTTCATGGCTTCGACAATCTGCGGTTTTTCCGCCGCTAAGTCTTTGGTTTCGCCGGGATCGTCAAGCAAGTCGAAGAGCATATAGCTTTTGCCCTTATCACCGCTGTAAATTTTATACCGGTTATCAGTCAGTGACACCTGGTCCCTGGATTCGAAACCGATGGGCAGGGGACGTTCGGTCATTTTGCCTTCGATCAGCGGCAAAAGACTCACTCCGTCAATCGGCTCCGGCTGCCCTTTTATCCGAAATCCCAGCGCATCCAGGACCGTCGGGAAATAGTCGCACGTCGAGCATGGGACATCGGTGATTCGCCCGGCTTGAACTTTCGACGGCCATTCGAGCAGGCCGGGCACGCGGACGCCGCCCTCGAACAAGCTACGCTTACGACCGCGAAACGGTCCGGCCGAACCTCGCGTTCGATCGTGTTTGCCGTCTTTTCCTTCGGGCCCGTTATCGCTGCAAAACCACAACATCGTATTATCAGAGACACCAAGGTTCCGTAGTTCTTGTCGAAGTCGTCCTACTTGTTCGTCCAGTGCGGTGATGCATCCGTAATAGTGCTGCTCGTCTTCGCTGTATTGGGAATACAGGGCTCTGTATTTCGGCCCGGCGATGACCGGCAAATGAGGCGTGTGAAACCAGACGACCGCGAAGAAAGGCGTGCTTTTTTTCACAGCGGTTCGGATAAACGGAACCGCACGATCCATAATCACCCGACTATCGTCACCCTCGAGGTTTTCCGTTACTTTTTTGCCGTCCTGATTCCAATAGTACGTACCGTATGGTTTGTTGGAGTCCGGCGATTTCATCGGATTCCACGTGGGGACTTTGGCCTCTGTGGAAAAGCAGACGTCGAATCCGTTCTCCCACGGCGGGGAGTATTCCTCGATCCCTTTCGGGCCGCCCCGGTTGGAATCTTTTTCGGTTGTGGTCAGCGTTCCCAGGTGCCACTTGCCGAAGTGTCCGGTCGTGTAGCCCTGGGACTTTAAGGCTTCGGCTAAAGTAATTTCCTCTTTTCGCATGTGTCCTACATTGGCGAAAAAGATGCCGTATCGGTACGGGTGCCGGCCCGTCAGGCAGCTTCCCCGCGTCGGCGAGCAAACCGGTGCGCCGGAATAAAAACGTGTGAATCGCATCCCGGCCCTGGCCATC
>JAFGTG010000174.1 GCA_016934255.1 Sedimentisphaerales bacterium | reverse complement strand
TCACCCCTGCGAAGGCAGGGGTCCAGAACGAAAAAACTGGATTCCCGCCTACGCGGGAATGACAAATCGTGTTTCCGCAACAGAAACTCGTTAATAACGTTAGATAAGCAGGTTATTTGGTATCCTTATAATATTGTGCGAGACTTTTCATAAGGATTACGCCGGAAGCCATGTTTTCTTTCTTGGTGATGATGTTCCCTGCACCTTCGCACAAAACGGTAGTAATGCCAAACTGTACGTGCGGCCCGTTGTTCCAATGGGCTGTGTTACTCGGCTTTTCTCGTATCGCCAGGGGTTTAATCAGCTTGTCCGGATCGTTCTGCCGGATAATCTCTTTTAACCGTGTCCAGGCAGGCAGCTTCGTTCCTATTTCAGGGCCGACAAGCATAATCGGCTCGACCACGCCTCCCCATGTGTGCATACTCCATAAATCGGTGACCGGGGTCTCCGAGGCCATCAGCATTTCAAGGTCTTTCTGGACGATATAGGCTTCATGCGGTTGTTTTTGTTTATCGGCGCCTTTAACCGAATACGAGCGATTGCCGTCTACTCCCTGGAGACCGACTCGGTACCATCCGTGTGAAGGGGCATCGGGGTACATGATGAGGATGAAGTGGCTGATACTTCGACGACGACAATCCACCCCGGCGTCGCTCAGCAGCCAGTCAATCATGCCTGCCATTCGCCACTGGGCGTTGTGCTCGCCGGGATGTTGATTGCCGAAATAGTGGACCCAACGTCGATTCCGTGGATGGGGACTTTTGGGATCGGTTATTTCCAGACGATAAATATTTCGGCCGCCGAGCGATTGGCCCAGGATATGCAATTTAGCGTGAGGGTGCTTGTCCCATTTTTCCATCATCCCTCTGACGTTCTCATAAGACATCGGCACCTGATGACCGAAATATACCGTGTCCTTTTCGAATTTGGGAAATAACAGAGTGTCACCCTCGCTCGATTTTTGGGTTTCTTTTTGCCATTTAATCGGATGCCAGTCTATCCCGTCGTAGGACCAACTACTATGGGCGTAGTGGTTAAAGCGATAGGCATCTCCGCCAAAGAAATAAACATCCAGCCTCAGACGGTTGCCTTTGGCATTTTGCAGGATCTGGAACTGGAGCATATTGCACCAGGTCGGATGTTCGGGAGCGTGACCGAGAACGACTTTGAAGTGATTGGCGCCCACCCTTTCAATTGTTGCACCCGCAGAGCCAAACGGGCCGTCGAACGTGAAGTCGCTGGTTGAAAGCTCTCGGGCATTCGCTCCTTGGAGTGATAAACAAATGACAGAAGATATCAACATCACAGTTCGATACAATAGCTTTATTCGTTTCATTCTTGTGTTTCTCCATATCGTTTAACTATTTGGCAAGCTCCGGAAACCTCAAGGAGCTTCGAGAAGTTCGAGTTGCACGTTATCAAGCCACAGGTCGATGTGAGTAGCCATGTCGTTCGAGCCTCGTTCGAGGGCAAGATGCCCGCCGGCCGTTTCCAGGGATGTTTCGAATGTGGCTTCGAGCCGTTGCCATGTTCCGGGATGGCTCATGTCGTAGGAATTCGTCGAACAGTTTGTGAGCCATTTGCCTTCGGCATCGGCCAGTCCGATCTTGAGGTAGGGGGGCGAGTGAGCCGGTTCCATGGTGTTCACTTTCAACCAGCAGGTTAAGCGATACTTGCTCGCCGGTAGAATCGGCGAGTCGAGCGAGTGAGAGACATAGTTCCAGCCTTGTGTTTGCCGACCTGAAAGATGTAAACTGGCTTTTCCGTCTTGGAAGATTGTCGTATCGCGTTCCAATTGAATACCTCGACTGCTATTCCAATCGTGTTTTGGTGATTCGAATGATTGTTCATGGATAATTCCTGTCGGTCGCTGTACGGTGACGCCGGCCAGTCGGCATAGAGAGTACCGGTCCGCTTCATCCCGGCCAGCCAGACCCAGCAGGATATTATGCCCGGCCTTTTCAGGTAGTTGCATAGCGACTTTTAATTCGTATTCCCCGTCCGGAAGACCGGCGGGGAATCGGATTAACGTACGCTCGATAGTCTCTTCGTTCGGAAACCACTGTGTCGTGGGACGGACAGGGAAATGTTGCTGTGGGGCGATAATTTTACCACTACTATTGTGAAGGGTGAATTCCAACGCGTAGCTCTCATGGCACGGTGCGACGCCGATGTTCTTCCACGTATGTTCAATCAGAAGACGTCCGGGCATCCGATCACTCAGATTGAGTTTCGTTGGCGTACGCAATTGGGTTATGACAAAGCGAAAGCCGATCTTTTTCGCGGCGTCCAGGAAGAGTTTCTTCACTTCTGTGGGCGCCTTTTCCCACGCCTGTGGCGTAAGGATATTCGTATTAAGGTAGGAGATCGGATCGCTCAGACCCTGCTCCACTGTTTCGCGAAGGCCCCAACCTTTCTCTAACATGCTGCGATACGAACTGTGAAACTCGTAGTTACAGATCACGCCGCGGCGCGAATATGAATGGTAATAGAGTTTGCCCACGTTCGCGCTCGGACCTCTGGGCGTCAGGCCGTCCTGTCGAAAATGGCATCCTCGCAGAGCCGCATAGTCATTGATCTCAGGGTAGGAGCCGATGTTGAGAAAGACGCGGGTGTTGGGAAAAGCCTCTGCATGCGCATCAATCACCCGGCGATAGGCGGCGATGTATTTTTCGCGGGTGAATCCGGTTTGCTCCAACTGCTTCGGTGTCCACCGTCCCGGCATGTGCAAACCAAGGTGCATCTCGCCCCATTCGCCGATGCCGCCAATATCCACGTATTCCAGCCCCGGCCGACCGTTGAGGTAGTGGCCCATGCGTTGAATAAACTCACAGTGGAGCTTGAGGTAAAGTGGATTCCAGAAAATGGGATCGATCTGCTCCTGGCCGCGCAAGCCGCGATGGAGCACACTCGGCACACCCTGATCGAATACCCACTTGGGCGTTGCGTATTTCCCCCGATAGTGCGTGCTCTCGGACATCACGCGGAACGCCACGCGTTTGCCTCGTTGCCGGACCCAGAAATCGAAGATAGGCTCGAAATAAGCGTCTAAACCTGTTCCCGGACCAACTTCTTCAAGGTCGTTCCATGTGGGACGGAAGTACACGATATCGCAGAGCGACAGCACCCATGCGTCCGGCTCGGGTTTGTAGCCCAGGCCGCTGCCTCCGGCCATATAGAGTCCCATACTGGGATTGAATAGCACGGCATCGGAAAGCGCGGGAGTGACTTGACGCCACTCAATACCTGAGCCGGAAGCGGTAGATAACTGGATTACCAAGACAATACCGGCTATCAGAGCCAGATTTCCTTTTCGAATATCGATCTCTTGCCTGAGATGAGTGAACGCTTTTTCAGCTATGTGGCGTGTCATGTGTTTCTCCGATCCACGCGAGCTTATTCGCGTTTGTCAAAGAAGGTAATATACCGAATTGTGGCGCGAGAATCTACTGTTGCTTTTCGGCGTTCCCAAGTAAAAGCGGCTTGAGCAATCCCTGATGTTTCAACCAGGCGGCACACGCCTGAGTCCACGTGGAGCACGGGTGGTCGATCGGGCGAACGCCGAAGTCGTGGGCGGCTGTCGCATAAATATGCAATTCCGCCGGGATGCCGGCTTTCCTCAGTGCCAGGTACATGATGACGCTATGCTCCGGCGGGCTAACGATATCGGCTCCGCCATGTGCGAGGAAGATCGGGGGCGTTCCTTCAGGGATATGCAAACCGGGATAAATCTCGTCTCTGTCCTTCGCCTTCAGAAAACCCGAATAAGCACCGATGGCGAAGTCCGGCCGGCAACTAACGGTGTCCACGTTATCGACAGGCTCGTACGTTCGTTTCTCGAAGCTCGTCGCGGTGGCAATAGCCAGATGGCCGCCGGCCGAGAAACCCACGATGCCGATTTGGTTTGGTTTAATATCCCAAAGGCCGGCTTTGCTCCGAACCAGGCTGACGGCCCGCTGGGCGTCCTGGAGCGGGCGTCGTGCCGGCTCTGTCCGGGGCTCATCAGGCCGGCGCGGCACACGGTACTTGAGGATAATGCCGGTGACGCCGATGGAGTTCAACCAGGCCGCCACTTCTTCGCCTTCCAGTTGCCAGTAAAGGTCCCAGTAGCCGCCCCCGGGACAGATCAACACGGCGGTTCCTGTCTCCTTTTCTTTCACAGGTCGATAGATCGCCAGGGTCGGTTGGGTAACATTGGTCACCAGTTTCGTCGGCTCGGTCACCTCGACGCGTTTGCGATTCGACTTGGGAGACATCCGAACTTTCTCCTTGCCGATATTGCCGATTTCGTCCGGAGCCGTACCCGGCCAAACCGCGACGACGAGCGGCGGCTCTGCTCCAATCGCCGGTCGGACCGCACATATCGATATAATCAGAGAAGTCATTAATGTGAATCGCATGACCGAAACAATCCTCCTTTCTGAGTATTGCTGTATGTTTCACTGCATAATCTTGACTGTAAAGATTGTGGAGGCTTGGTCATCAATTGTAAAGTAGAAAAAGTAAGAGAAATGTCGAGTGTAGTAGAGTTAGAGAATGGATTGCTGATTCAAAAAAAACAGGGCCTATATCGAGTAAATCAATATAGGCCCCGATTAGTTTTCAGGCCATACGTGCCCGAGTATATCAACTAACTTGGAAGAAAATTACAAACCTGCAATTTCCTCCTGAGACAACGCCCGCGTGTACATGCGGAACTCGTCCATCAGGCCCGTAAAGGGTCTCGCGTCGTCGATGTTCTTCCCGACGCGGGCGCCGAGGCCCCAGTCTCCGGCGATATCGGCAGGAGCTGCGACGTCCAGTTCCGAAACGAATTCGCCGTTGATGCACAGAGTCGCCTTGGCGGTTTCTTTGTCGTATGTCCCTGCGAAATGTTCCCATTCATCCCACGTGACCACACCGGCGCGGATATCGAACATCGTCGTTCCGCCGTAGGAGCGGATCAGCCATCGGAACTCGCCGTTGCTGCGGGCTTCGGGGTGAACGACCCAGGTTTGATCGGACGCCCGGGCGTTGAAGATCGCGTGATGTTCACCGTTATTCTCGCATTTGATCCAGGCGGCGAGCGTTATGGCGGATGTCGGAATATCTTCGAGTGAAAAGTTCAGGCCGTCCAAATCAAGGTAGCCGGCGTTTGCGAATTTTGCCGCTCCGGCGAGTATGCCTTCTGCTTCTGCTGTGACGTCACCCACAACCACGCCGTCATGCCCCTTGCCGGACTGGTCGGCGACAACGGCTCCAACCTCATCGAAGGAATAGTGGATGGAAAGAGACGGATCCGGTTCTTCGGGAATGGGAGCGGGTTTGATGACCTGGACATTATCAATCGCCCACCACCAGTCGTTGCCGGCGTCGAACAAACCAAACGTCAGAACGACACTTGCCGCGCCTTCCGGGTTGCCCAAATCGACAATGATCGTTTCGTTGGTGGCGTAAGGCTTATAGTTGGGGCTGGCTTCGTCGGATTCCCAGAGAAGCACTTCGAAGGGATCGCCGCCATCGAACGACGCGGTGATGCTTGCCGTCTGATGGTAGTTGTCGTCAAATTCAGGTCGCCAGCTCGAATCGAATTTGAGCTGGACCGTGCCGGCTTCCGCACTGGTGATGTCAATCGCCGGTGTGCTGAGCCATGTATCATAGGGATCGTCGGCAATCGGTGTATCAATACGGTCGGCATCATCCCATTCGTCCGAATCGGCGATAGCCACGATTCCGCTTCCGAGCGTGAACAAGGAACGGTCCTGGTCGCCGGCCGTCTCAACCCACCAATCTTTGTCGGCGAAGGCCCATCCGGCCCACTCGGTGACGCCGTCTGTGTTCGGATCGCCGATACCGGGAATTCCGCTTTCGTCAACGGACCAGCCTTCCGGCGGCGTATCCGTCCAAACGGCGTCGCCGGCAAGCCCCTCATCAACGTTCGGGCCTAACGTCAAACCTTCGAAATCTTCTTCGAATAACACGACCGGCGGAAGACGATCACCGGCGAGATATCGAACTTCACCTATGGATAAACCCCGATTGTAGATCGTAACCTCGTCGAGGATACCATTGAGGGGTCTGCTCCCCCCAGGGCCGTCTCCGAGCCAGAGAGGATTGGTGGACGAGACAGGCACTGCGTTGATGTCCAATATATCACAGTGTCCGTTCACGTAAAGTATGTGCTGCTCTCCGGTCACAACGAAAGCCAGGTAATTCCATTCGCCCTGGTTGGCTGCGGCTGTGGAATTGTTGTATTCACCGCCGGCACTACCGGTCATTAAGTAACCATCACCGGATCTCAGATACATTTTGTATCCGGGGTCCGCTCCGCCTGTACCGTTCGATTTATCGACGACTCGTGGATAATTGCTGCTTCCGGCATCAATTGGGTTCACCCATGCCCCGATTGTAATTGGGCCGGTAATATCCAAACTCGGGTCATTCCCGCAATCGACGTGATCGTCGATGCCGTCGAATTGTAGTGCATCACCGATATATCCGGCTACCCACAGTGGATCGCCTGAAAGCGTGCCATTGTTATTGGTGCCGGAGGCATCGTTCGCATCGTTATCCAATGGGTAGTAAGCGACCAGACCATCGCTGCCGGGATCCACCGGCTCCGGAAGGAAAAACGCGAAAGAGTGCGCCGCGATCTCTGCGTCCGAAAGCGCCGCGTCGTAGATCGCTACGCCATAGATGACGCCGTCGAAGTCGTCGAAATAGGCTGAGCCTCTCGTGGCTTCATCCTGGGCGCCATAACCGATACCGATCAGACCCGACAGGGAAACCGCCGAATCGACGCTGGCTTGATAGACGCCGTTGACGTACAGTGCCGTCGTTCCGGTTGTCTCGCTGGAAACAAAGACCAGGTGGGTATCGACACCGGGATTGTTGGCCACACCGAAATCAAGATCCACAACGCCAAACAGGGTGGCGCCGTAGGTTCCGGTATTGTTCCACTGTTCGTACTTCAATCCCGCCTGTGTGTCGCCAAAGTCTCTTCTGCCGATCAGGCACATGCTGGCATTCGTCTCGTCGGGATTGCTTTTTACGACGAACTCGTACGTTTGCTCGCCGCCGTAGGCGCCGATGTCGTAAAGGCCATCGGGGACATCGGTGGCGAGGAATCCCGGTGAGGCTGGCGCCACAACGTTTTCCCAATCGACGAGCATCGCGCCGACAGGGGCCGCAACAAAGAGCACGGCCACCACAAACACGAAATAAATCAACCTTTTACACATGATGATCCTCCTTTTAAAAAGGGATTAAAAAAATATGATGATCGCTTTGGCTACACACCAAGCTTCCTGTTGCCATCGACCAACCCCTTGACAGAGAACATGGTCTCAGACAACCTTCATATCCATATCATAAAAAAATATAAAATCGTACCTGTAAAAAAGATGAGGAATGGCCCTTAGACGGTATCTCTAAGCCATAGGCTAAAAACAAGGATTCCTCCTCCCCATGTCTATTTAGGTTCAACCCTGTTCCTCACATAAGGCATATCCAGGTGCCTTCCGTAACTGAAAAGGTACTTATCACATCATTAGTACGAGGCCCCAGAACACCTATTCAGCCATATATCTTTTACCAGATTGCTAATACCTCTGTCAAGTAAAAAATCAAATCTTGCTATTTTGAAGCCGAGGGCTGTAATCTTACTATTTGCCCTATTGCGATATGTGTGCATGGTTGTACAATGCTATCCTTTTGGGTGTGATTTGATGAATGAAGCCTTCCAAAGTGTTCGTCAGGATCGTGTAGGCGTCTGGCCTTTATATGGAGCCGCGTTTGCCATGGCGATCAGTCTAAACGTGTTGTGGACGGCGATGCCGTTCATTATCCGCAATATCGGGGGCACCGAGGAGCACGTCGGATACGTCTGGGCGGCCAACATGCTTGGTTATATGGTATGCTTGTTGTTTGCGGCTACGGTATTGGACCACCTTAACGCGCGTTATGCCACGCGTACGGCTACCGCGTCCATGTTCCTGGCCACGGTCGTAATGACCGTCGTGGTTTGGTACGTTCTTGCAAATCATCAGTCCGGCAACGTTACAATGATATGGACGGTGATTGCCGCAGGCGTCCTTGCGGGTGCGGCAATGTCGCTGTTCTGGCCTTTCCTTATGTCTTGGGTGTCGGCGGATTACGAGGGGGTCGTTTTAAACCGTCGTCTCGGAACCTATA
The DNA here is from genome assembly GCA_016934255.1 of Sedimentisphaerales bacterium. GTDB lineage: Bacteria > Planctomycetota > Phycisphaerae > Sedimentisphaerales > Anaerobacaceae > JAFGTG01. Next base: position 10,913 of record JAFGTG010000174.1, on the reverse strand, counting down.
ACGGGATGTGGTCGGCGGCCGCCATCCTGGGGCCTTCGATAAGCGGCGTGTTAGTGGACAATGGTACGCTGGATCCCATCGTGGCCGGTTTGATCGGTTTGGCGATCTGCTTCGTCCTGCTATGGATCGCCCATGATGAATCGGCCGGCACGGCCGCCTCGACTCGGCCTCTCGACGCTCCCGAAAGTCATTTCGATGAGACCATGTTGCCGCGCTTCAAATGGATGGCCCGCATCGCTTTGTTTTGTTCATGGGCTTGTCTGGGGGTATCACGTTCACAGTTTGCTTTGTTGTTTACTGGTTTGGGATTTTCCGAAACGCAGTTTGGAATCATGATTACAGTATTCGGAATCTGCAACTTTGCTACCCTAACGGGCGCAGGCCGTCTTGGCTTTTGGCATTTCAAACTTGTTTATCTTCTCATTGCCCAAGTGATCCTTATCGTTCCTCTTTTGCTCCTGATATTCGGCCGAACGCTCTGGGTTTTCGTTCCATCTTTTATGGTGATGGGATTCGGCTTTGGATTTGCTTACAGCTCCCACCTCTATTACGGTGCTTGCGGATCGCGGAAACGCTCCGCCCGGATGGCGATCCACGAAGTAACCCTCTCGCTCGGTGTGGTCGTCGGCTCAGGAGTGGGGGGGTATCTCTCCGGCAACGTCGGGCAGTACTGGCCGTATTGGTTTGCCGTCACGATTCTTGCGGCCGGTCTCGTGGCTCAAGTCGTCGTATGGATTGCTCTTAAACCAAAACGCCACCGAACAAATCTTCATGATAACCAAGCGGAAAGTGAATAAAGAAGTTGAACAAGTCCGAGTGAAAAGAGTCGGATTATCCGCAGGTGATTTTCATCACAGCCAAGGCGCCTAACAAACCGAGCACCAGCAACGCCGCCCGAAGTATTCGCATGAGCTGCGTTTTGGGCTTCACAAATCGCCAAACAAATGCCCAGATCGTAACGATCAGGGCCAGGCGTAGGACAAAATGTGCGATGCCAACGAACATAGCAATATAATACCCTATTTTAACATTTGAGTCAAGCACAAATTTTCCATGTTAACATTTGCGCCGGTCGGGTAATGACGGGATAGCTCGTTTTTCAGCGAAATAGCGAGGATTGAATTTGTTTTTCATTTATCTTCCTTATCGTTTCATTGACGACATCATCGAACATCTTGGGATGGAATTTAAAAAAACTATTGTTATTCATTGAATGGGGATGACTGGGGGGGGCAATGTTATATAGGGTTGAAGAATTGCCGTTTTAATATTGATACGTCCATTTCTATAAAGTCATTGGATGAGTTCGGTGGGGGAAGAGATCTTTTCTGATATCAAAAAGGCCCTATATTTTGAGGACAAAGATTAAAGTAATAAAAAAAACAAGCCGAACAGATACGTGGACGTTTCGTGACGTAGTGTTTAGGTAAATGCTGAATTTATGGAATGATTAGGAGAGTCGAAGATGCATTATCTGGAAGAAATTAAGAAATGGCTTGGCGAAATTACGGAAATCTTTTTATTGCTGGTTGCCCTGGGTGTGGTCGTTGAAATCCTCTTCGGCGATAAAGTCAGTTTCTTCGGTGGGGTCGTGGGCAACCTGACGAGGCTGATTCAATCATTCGGTGAAAATGGCCTTGTGGGTTTGATCGCTCTGGGGATTATTCTCTACCTGTTCCAAAGACGGAAAGTTTTTGCGGGACAACAGCATCAGCAATAACTCATTGGACACTTGCGAATTCGGCAAACAGAAGAACGTTTAGGGATTAACGGTATTTGAAAAGGATGAGATGTGGGGGACAGGAGGTGCTCATCCAAGCCGTATTCGTTGTTTGCCAGTTGGACTTCACGGAGCGTAGTCTTTACGCTCCGTATTTTATTTTCTCATAAATAAGGTTTCGGTAGGAAGCAAGCCTTATGAAACGGCGTTCATTTCTGAAACTTGCCGGCGGCGCTTGCGCTTCAGCGTATCTATACCGTAATGTGGTACTGGCCGGCAATCGTAATATGAATGTAGAAAATCAAAATATGTCTATCAACCGCGAGTTGCTTCAAAACAGAAACCAGAATCGCTCAACGGTCGTCTGTCAAAACGGAATCGTCTGTTCGAGCCAGCCTCTGGCGACCCTGGCCGGGGTGGAAATCCTCAAAGCCGATGGTAATGCCGTCGATGCGGCGATCTGCACCAATGCCATGCTTAGTCTGGTCGAGCCGATGATGTGCGGACCCGGCGGCGACCTTTTCGCCATCGTCTGGAACGAGAAGGATAAGAAACTGCTCGGCCTCAATGCCAGCGGTCGGTCGCCCTACGATTGGAGCATAGAAGAGGCGCGTGAACGGGGACTTAAAGAAATCCCCATCTACGGCCCGTTATCCTGGAGTGTTCCCGGTTGCGTCAGTGGATGGGATGCCCTTCAAAAAAAGCTGGCGCGATTGAGCCTGGCGAAAATTCTGGAAGCTCCTATTGCATACGCTCGTGAAGGTTTCCCGGTATCGCCGGTCATCGCGCGGTCATGGTCTTTCAACACAACAGACGATCCGGGCTTAACTCGGACGTTTATGCCCGATGATAAACCCGTTCGATTTGGCGATATCTTCAGGAATGAAGGTTTAGCGAAGTTTTTTGAAGTGATGGCCCGGGACGGCGCCGAGGCGTTCTATCATGGGCAGATTGCCGAAAGAATCGTTAAGTTTTCTCAAGCCAACGGCGGGCGGTTTTCGATGCGCGACTTTCGCGATCATACGGCTAACTGGGTTGAGCCAGTCATCGCGAATTATCGCGGCTACGATGTCTGGGAATTGCCGCCGAACGGGCAGGGGATCGCGACACTGCAAATGCTGAATTTGCTGGAGCATTTCGACGTTGCCTCGATGCAGCCCAACTCCGCCGAGCATTTACATTTATTTCTTGAAGCCAAGAAACTGGCCTTTGAAGATCGCGCGGTTTATTACGCGGACATGGATTTTGCGGATGTTCCGCTCAATGAGCTTATCTCCAAGGATTACGCCGAACAGCGTGTTAAGCTGATCGATCCCAAACGAGCCGCCCAGACGGTGAAGCCCGGCAGGTTCAAAGGTTCGTCGGATACGGTCTATCTGACAACCGCGGACAAAGACGGCAACATGGTTTCGCTCATCCAGAGCATCTACTATCCATGGGGTTCGGGTTTCGTGCCCGATGGGATGGGCTTCTGCCTACAGAATCGAGGACAGCTATTTTCACTTGATCCAAACCACTTGAACAAACTGGAACCTCACAAGCGGCCATTCCATACGATTATCCCCGCATTCGTAACTAAAGATAGAAGACCGATTTTTTCCTTCGGTGTTATGGGGGGAGATTTTCAACCTCAGGGACAGGTACAAGTCCTGATGAATCTCATTGATTTCGGCATGTCGCCCCAACAGGCGGGCGAGCAGCCCAGAGTCCGACATCTTGAAAGTTCAGAACCGACAGGAACAAAGATAGTCGCCGGCGGCTCAGTGATTTTCGAGCGACATATTTCGGATAGCGTGAAGCGAAAGCTTGCTTCCATGGGGCACAAAGCCCGTTCCCAAACGGGTGTCTTCGGAGGCTATCAGGGTATATGGAGAAAATCCAATCCTCGTCGTTACTTTGGTGGCTCAGATCCCCGAAAAGACGGCTGTGCTATCGGATATTAAGAATTGATTATTGTCTATTGATTATTGATTATTTGCTCGTTAGGATTTATTCGAATCGTGGAATCCGTTCAATCGTCAATAGTCATTTGTCATTGGTCAATCCGTATAGGCCTTTTCGTAGATGGTAACCACGTCGTCCAGCGTGAGCTTGACCGGCGTGATATCGAAAAGACTGCCCATCGCATAGAATGAATTTTCCGCAAAGGTTCTCAAATCCTCTTTTTTAATATTGTAATCGGCGAGTTTTTCTTCTTTGAGACCGATTTTTTTGATGAGTTTCTTGAGCCCGGTGATAAAGGCCATCGCCTGTTTTTTCTCCGGCAGACCCTCTGCTTTTTCACCCATTGCCCGAGCCAGATCGGGAAATCGCGCCGGATTGCGTTCGGCTAAATAGCTAAAATACGAAACCGAAAGCATCGTCAGGCCGGAACCGTGCGCCACGTCCGGATAATAGGCGCTGATCGCGTGCTCCATCGAGTGGTGGGATATGCAACACGACAGAGATTCACACATCCCGGCTTCGGTATTGGCCCAGGCCAGCTTCGTCCGGGCTTCCATGTTCGTTCCGTCTTTGACGGCGATGGGTAGATATTTCGTAATCAAGCTGACCGCTTCCAGCGCCAGATGGTCACTCGCCGGTTGGTTGATCGTCGCAAGATACGTCTCTACCGAATGAAAGAACGCATCCATTCCGGTATAAGCGGTTGTTTTCGGAGGAACACTCACCATTAATTCCGGATCGACAATCGATAAGCGTGGAAACGTAAAATTGTTACCCCATCCGATTTTTTCATTCGTATCGCTCTTGGTAATCACCGTCCACGGATCGGCTTCCGTTCCCGTCCCGGCGGTCGTGGTGATGGCGACAATGGGCAACGCGCCGTTGGGGGGCGTTTTTCTTCCGCCGCTTCCTCGGGCGATGTAGTCCCAATATTGACCGGGATTGACTGCCATCACGGCGATGCTCTTCGATGAATCGAGGGTGCTACCTCCACCAAGACCGAGGACGAAATCGCAGCCGTTTTCTTTCGCGACCGCCGCACCTTCTTCAACGTGCTCGCAGACGGGATTCGGTTGAATTTTATCGTAAACGACCGATTCGGCTCCATTATCTTTCAAAAGCTTGATAACTCTGTCGAGATAACCGAGTTTTTTCATCGCTCCCGACGCTCCGATTACGACGAGAGCCTTTTTCCCGGGCAGATAGGGAGTCGTTCCAAGTTCGTTCAACTTACCGCAACCGAAGAGGATTCGGGTCGGCATATAATAGGAAAAATTGAGATTCATTTATTGCTCCTATTGAATCGAAGGGGGTTGTACGGCTTGTCCGTTTTTCTGTGCCAATTGTTGCTCTTCCTCGTAGGTCCCGTAAAAAGGAACATTCCCATCCAGCCAAATGTGCAATCGCTGAAGATCTTCATCCGGTAAATGGACATGCTCGATATGCGTAGAGTCCGACAGAACTTTTAGCAAAGGGCTCTCGTCGGCGCCCGAGCGGCCGGGTCGGGTGATTATAGGCTCAATTGTATTGCCTCCCCATTCGTACCAACGGACATATTTTTTGAGGTTCGCATAGGATTGGGTGAATTTTTCGGTTGGCTCATCGGTCAGCACGAGTGAGCTTTTCAAATCGCCCGCTTGGCCGTCATGGCAACGCACGCAATGATGATTGAGAACGGGTTGAACGAGCCGAGGATAACTGAATGGCCGCGTCCCGTCGGGGCCGGGCTGAATCGTTGACGGCGGTCGTTTCTGGGCCAGGATACCTTGTCGGTTGGCCGGCGATGTGCGGCGAGGTTCGTGGCAGCCGAGGCAACTACGTTGCTCGCCGGGTTGTAAGTAAGTAATGCTTCGCATGGTTTGGACCGCCCGACCGGCTTCATCTACCGCTTGAAAATAAAGCGGCTTACCCGCGGGGGCGCGGAAATAGGCCGAGCCGTCCGGCTCGACGGGAACCGTGCCGAGCATCATGCGGGCGCTTTCGGCGTTCGCAAAGCCGATTTTCGGTTTATTGGCGACGTGCGTGGTTGTTTTCGGTAATACCTGGAAGATTCGCAACCGGTGGATTTTTCGAGATTCCGGCATCGCGAACAAGCTTTGTTTTACGTCAACCAGCACGAATTCGCCTTCGTCGCCGAGGTCCGGATGACGCGTCGAGGGCGGAATGGGAGGCTTCGGTCGCGGTATTAAGGGAATCGGATACATGCTGGAAATGTTGGGATCGCGGTAAAGCAATTCCATGTTTCCGAAACGGTCGAAATAGTAGAGTCCGGTGGTGGTATCTTTTTTGACATTCGAACCCATTCCGGGGAGCGGCTCAAAGCTGAAGGAGACCAAAAAAGAATCCTCCGAGAGCGGCCAGGGGCTGTGGAAATAACTCTTCGGCCAGCCGGACGCCTCTGGAAAGCACACCTCCGGCGTCAGGGTTTCAATGGACTCGAATCGGTCCTGCCCGGTAAGCGAATCCAGCTCCTCGCGTTTAGGGTCGAAAACAACTAAAGAACCGCCGACGTCGGCGTGATGGGCCCCGGCGATAAAAACAATGCGATCCGAGCCTGGGATGCATTTAGGCTGGTAACATGCATTGATGCGTTGGGTGTAGTTTCCGAAAAGGATGCTCGGATTCGTTCCGTCCGGATTGCTCACCCAGATTCCATGATAATTAGCCGCGGAGCGATCGACATAATCCCAGCGGGCATAGACGATTCGCCCGTCGCTAAGCACGGAAGGATGCCACTCGTTGGTTTCATGGAACGAGAGTGTACGTATCGCATTGCCGGATGCGTCCATACGATGGAGTGTGTAAGCGGGAAGGGGTTCCCATGGATTATGACAGCGTCCGAAGCCGCCCCGTCGAGTGGACATAAAAGCGATACCCCCGTCGGGCAGCGGGCAGGGATCGAAATCGTCGTTCGGCCCATCGGTGAGTTGGCGAAGGTTCGTTCCATCGGCGTTTATAGTATAGATATGAAAGCATCGCCGCTCGGGCGAGTAGTAATCCGGCTTGTCCGGCGCTCTCTCGACAAAGGCAAAGTAAACCGTTCGAGCATCATAGGAAAGCGCCAGAGTCGTATAGTTACCCCGAGGGAGCCGGCCGTTGATGAGGTCGTGCACCTTCATCGACGTGCCGGGTTCTTCGAGGATGTAAATACCCCCGCCGGCGATGTCCTCATAATCATAGTAATACCCAAGATACTCATGGAGCATCTGGCAGATGAAACGGCGACGCTTCATAAATACGATAGGTTTGGAGGCAATAAGTGGATTTTTCAGTATTGTTTTGCGCGTTGTCGAGTGGATTCTTTGGTATAAGTCAAGCCGGACCGGTTTATTCAAAGAGTCCACGGAGTTTACCTGGGGGCGTAAATATTCGAGGATTTGGGATTCCTCTGTGATATCTGGTTTTTCAGGTTTGTTATGAAGGTTATTGAAGAGTTTCTCTAAGCTCAGGTACGCATCACGAATAGCAGCCGGGTCATCAGGAGTTCTTCCTTTCCTGTGCTCCTGGGCCACCCAGTCGGTTTCTACGAGTGCATCGATATTATTATCCGCAACATCTGCAAACGCGGACTGTAGAATTCCTCCTAACAATACTATTATGGCGTAAAATTTATATCGGTTTGTCATTAGGGTATCCCGGTTTTTTTCTTTTCAATCGCATGACATAGCATCGCTTCGTAAAGCGTAAGCTGAATATCCAGTATTTCCTTCACGCCGACGCGGCATGTTCTTTCATCGATAACCCCGTGAGGACATTCAAATGTGAACGACGTTGCGCCGCTGACGTGGTAGAGCGCACTGGTCAAATTCAATGGAGCCGGATACGTTCCGCCTTCGGATCTGACGGAAAACGGTTTGCTGGAGGGAAGGCCTCGCTGCTTGAGCAAAGCGTAATATCTCTCGGCGAGCGAGCGTACTTCTTCCTGGATCTCTGTCGTTACATAGGCGGGACGGAGCACGGCCGGGGTGCTCGAATGGCTGTGGAATGAGACCGCCAGGTCCGGCCCTTCTTCCCTGGCGACGTTCAAGATAGCCGGCGCCTCCGGTCCCATCGGGGCGAAGAATTCGTCGTGCATGGGATTAATGCCGTCATCGTTAAAGTAGCAACCCAGAAATTTAACATTGTCGCCGGTCATCGGGTGCTGTCGCTTGGATTCGGGCCAGCCGCAGAAGGTGTCGTCGTCCCAGGTGCCCTGGCCCCAGAACCGCACGTCGTCGAGCTTCATTCCCTGCAACGATCGCGGGGCGAAGCGCGCGGTGCCGTCAGGATTGCCTGCGGGGATAATCAGTAAACGACATTGGCGACCAAGGGCCTGTAGCTCGGATTGGTCCCTCCCGGCCAGATCGCGCCTCGTATCCATCACGCGGATAAAATTGGTCAGGCCGGTTAACGCTTCAACTTCATGGCCGTGCACCGGCCCCACGAAAAAGACCACAGGTTTTTGTCGACCGGTTTTGTCCATATAAGCCGAAGGCATACGACCGCCGATGGCGGAATTGAAATTCGCTTTGTGTCGGGCGGGCTCGTACTGGCCAAACGTGACGAGCTGAACCGGGCGTCCGCCGGGTGTGGTGGCGATGGTTTTGACCTGACCTTTTTGAATATTCGAGAGGCTTTGTTTCAGGCGGTCCATGTCACCGACCCAGAATTCGGGAAGCTCTCGCTTGGGGATTCTACACATCGCTTGTTCATAGGTCATGCTATCGTAGATTTTGGCTTGAATGCCGATCTGACGCTGGACCGTGGTTGTTAGAGGAGCGTTGATATTTCTGGAGCCACCAACGCGTTGGATATGTCCTCCTAATCGGCCCGTTGAATTAAACGTCACTTCCCATGTCTGGTTGCCGATCGTCAAACGAACGCCGCTCATGTTTTCTTTCTGGAGCAGCGTCATTTCATTCATCGCTTCGAGTTGTTGATCGCCGACCTGAATGACGTGGAGAAAGACGTCGCGTTTACGCGGGGCGCCGGGCGACACTTCGACGCGCCATTGTCCCATCATGGCCAGGCTCTCCGGCTTAAGGCCGTCCGAGACGATGTCCCAGTTTAGGCCGGCCGCCCAGAACTCTTTACCGGGACCACCAACGGGCGTGAGAACCGCGTCGGTCGGCAATAACGTCCGACAGAACATTCGACCTTCATTGTGGTCGGTCCGGATCGTTTTATTGTCGATGGTCGGTTTATGCGCCGTGTGGATTAACCAATCCTTGCGATATGAGGCATCCGTTGAATCGATACGATCAAAGATCACAACGTGGTTGGGAGGAAGGAATACGAGCTGGCGTGTGGCCAGGTCACACTTTTCACCGAGGTCCGGTTGGCCCTGTCGCTTTACAGGTCCGTGCTGATAGCACGTAGTTGCGTCGCCGGCGATGTAAACGTAGTCTTCATTGGTCTCGAAGGCTTTCACGACGGAGCCGATCTGTTTATGCTGTCCCCCGTGATTGCCGGTGACCGTGCCGCCCCAGTAACGGGCCGGCGGCTCGCCCGGTTGATGGATCACGACGCAATTGTGGGCGACGGTTTGGGCGAAATAGTTCGCCAGATGCTGGCCATTTTCAAATTCTTCATAACGTGTACCGGAATCGAGGGCCAAAAAACCGCGATGGTAAATGACGAAATTCAGAGCGTCGAAATGGCGGTGTTGCCTGAGCGTACCGCCGCAGGTGAAGAGGCAATACGTATCGTTCTTGTCCGTACCGGACCGGATGAAGATTTGCCCCATGTTATCGAAGTGCCGGGCGAGGGGGAGATTCTCCGGGGCGAACGGTTCGGGTGAGCTTTCCATTTGAGTTAGGAGAAACGGATAGATAAACCAGCTTCTTGAATAGGATTGGCGCGGAAGGATCTGCTGTACATAGCGGGCCAGTGCGGCGGCTTTCGGAGACGCCTGGCCGTACAGATGGCGGATGTTGGCCATATGGGTATAAAGCTGACTGGTGGATAATCGGTTGCTCGTATGCGGCGTATCACCGTACCCAAATTCCAGGGGTACGGGATCGGCGGCAATCCAGTTCCAGATAATGTAATTCGCGAGCATCGCCCCATGCGGGAAGTCCGGAGCGATGTTCTCACCGGTGCTGGACAGCCACGTATAAAAGAAGTTCTGTTCCGACCACGGATAGGCGCCGAACACGTAACCGAGCGTGGGCGAAGCACCGCCGCCGTCGTCGCCGCAAGCTGCTTTACGGTATTCGAGCAGCTTCATATTTTCGTCATGTCCCTCGACGAGCCATTCATTAATCCGTTCCGGCTCGATGCCCGTGCCGAAAGCCGTACAGCCGATGAACCAGAGGCAATTTCTCACGCCGTAGAAGCCGTCGTTGTAGTCGGATAAATGCTCCCGGTAGATCAGGGGCCTGATCTTTATGACGTTGTCAATTACGCGGACCAGCCGGGACATGTAGGTTCGCCGTTCGACGTCGGTCAAATCGTTATACAACCAGTCCCAGGCCATTGTCGCATGCACGCGCGAGGTCGAATACCAATTGACTGTTTTTTTCTGTTCGAAACAGGCTTCGTAAAAGCTCAAACTCGTCTCAAGGCATTTTTTGGATAGCTCAAGATATTTTTCATCTTTCGTGATGCGGAAAACAAAAGCCGCCCACGCCGCTTCCGGACCGAGCTCTCTGGGATTCGTATCGCTTCTACGATCCGTCAGGAGTCTGTCCACGCGTCCTTTGATGTCTGAGTACCAGTCACGCTCGGCGCCGAGGGCACGCTCTTGGACCATAGGCCACGTATCGGTGTTGAAGAAAAGCCGTGGATGGTCGCTACGAATCTTCGCCGTCCAGTCTGGGAGCGGTTCCCCGATTAAAGTGGTGGCAAGCAATAACAGCAATCCTATCGCAGCAATACTTCTACATCGTAGATTCATTGGATATTCTCCTATTCAAGGGCTTATCTGATTTCTGTCGGATGCTTATTTTAATAGGGTCAGCTTAACAGCGCGGACATCCATCACCTGTTCGCCGGGAACATCCCGTGCCTGAAGCGTGAGTTCGTCCCGGCTTTTTTCCAGTTGCAAAACGCCTAATCGCAATGGCCGGAAATCCTTGACATACGATTCGCCCCGCCTGGGTACGCGGTCGAATTCGGCGCCCACCAATGGGGGATCATGTGGCTCGGTGACTTTTCCCTGTACCTTGCTTCTACCGAAGTGAAGTTCAACGGTCGAGCCGACGTCCGGCTTCGGGCACGTGTAGTAGATAACGGCTTCGTAATTGCCCCCGGTTGCTATCTCGATGTC
>JAFGTG010000173.1 GCA_016934255.1 Sedimentisphaerales bacterium | reverse complement strand
TCCTAACGATATTCGTAGTTGGTCTTTCGGTGAGGTGCGAAAGCCCGAGACGATCAATTATCGTACCTATCGGCCGGAGAAGGACGGCTTGTTCTGTGAGCGCATCTTCGGGCCGGAACGCGACTGGGAATGCGCCTGCGGAAAATACAAGGGAACCAAGTTCAAAGGCATCATCTGCGACCGATGCGGTGTGAAGGTGACCCACAGCCGGGTGCGAAGAAAACGGATGGGACACATTAATCTGGCGGCGCCCGTTGTGCATATATGGTTTTTCAAGGCCATTCCGAATCGCCTGGGAAATCTGTTGGCGATGAAATCGGCCGACCTTGAAAAAATCATTTATTTCCAGGAATACGTCGTCACGGACGTTGGCCAGACGCCGCTGAAAGTCGGGCAGTTGATTACGGAGGAAGAATATCGGGATGCGTCTGAAAAGTACGGAAAGGCATTCAAGGCGTCGATGGGGGCCGAGGCGATAAAGGCCTTACTGGAAAATCTCGATCTGGATGAAATCGGCGTTCAGCTCAGACAGGCGATCGTCAAGACGAACAGCAAACAAAAAATTAAAGAGCTCACGAAGCGCCTTAAGATTATCAACCAGGTTAAAAACAGCAAGAATAAACCCCAGTGGATGGTCATGGAGGTTATCCCTGTCATTCCGCCGGATTTGAGACCGCTGGTTTTGCTCGAACGGGATAATTTTGCCACCAGCGATTTGAACGATCTCTACCGTAGAATTATCAATCGCAACAACCGTTTGAAAAAACTGATGGATCTTAATGCGCCCGAGGTGATTATCCGCAATGAGAAGCGAATGCTCCAGCAGGCGGTGGATTCATTAATGGATAACGGTCGCTGTCGAAGATCCGTCCTCGGTAGTAACAACCGGCCGCTCAAGTCTTTAACGGATATGATTAAAGGCAAGCAAGGGCGTTTCCGAGAGAACCTGCTCGGTAAACGTGTTGATTACTCGGCCCGGTCGGTCATTGTTGTCGGTCCGGACCTGAAACTCTATCAATGCGGCTTGCCGAAAAAGATCGCGCTGGAGCTCTATCAGCCGTTTATCATTCGAAAGCTCAAACAGCACGGATTGGCGGATACGATTAAGAGTGCTAAAAGGATGATCGAAAGACGCGACGAGCAGGTCTGGGATATCCTTGAAGAAGTCATCCATCAGCATCCGGTCTTACTTAACCGAGCGCCCACCCTTCACCGAATGGGCGTTCAGGCGTTTGAACCCGTGCTCGTCGAGGGCAACGCCATTATGCTTCACCCGTTGGCTTGTAAAGGATTCAACGCCGACTTCGACGGTGACCAGATGGCAGTGCATTTACCGTTGAGTGTCGAGGCGCAAGCTGAAACCCATATCCTCATGATGACGACGGCCAATATTTTCTCCCCGGCGAATGGTTCGCCGATGGTGGGGCCGTCTCAGGATATGGTCATGGGCAATTATTACCTAACGAATGTCGCCCCTGGGATGAGATCGGAATCCGATGAGGTTCGTATATTTAAGGATTCATTTGAGGCCATGATGGCCTACGATTTAGGCAAGGTCGGTTTGCATTCGAAAATTAAAGTTCGACTCCCCAAAAACAGAGTTGTGAACGATTCCGGCGAGATGGATAGTTCGGGGCTTGTGGAAACGACCGTCGGCCGATGCATATTTAATGATATTCTTCCGGACGGAATGCCCTTCTACAACATTACGATGTCGCAGAAGAAACTCAGCCGGGTCATTAGTGATTGTTTCAAATACGCCGGCTCGGCTGAAACAGTTGATTTACTCGATCGAATTAAGAATTTGGGTTTCAAGCATGCGACATTGGCGGGGTTGAGTTTTGGGATTACGGATCTTAAAATTCCGGTCAGGAAAGCCGATATTATTGATGAGACCGAGAAAAGGGTCAATAAAATCCACAGAAACTATAACGATGGCGTTCTCACTGAAGGGGAAAGGTATAATCAGGTTATCGATGCCTGGACGAATGCTCGCGTGGCCGTTACGAATGAGATGATGCGAGGTCTCAAAGAAGATAAAAAAGCTGATGGGACGCCGTACCTGAATCCCATTTATCTCATGAGTGATTCCGGCGCTCGAGGGAGTGTGGATCAAATCCAACAGCTCGCTGGGATGAGAGCACTCATGGCCAAGCCCAGCGGTGAAATTATTGAAACACCGATTAAATCCAACTTCAGAGAGGGCCTGACCGTTCTTGAATACTTCAGCTCGACGCACGGTGCGCGTAAAGGTTTGGCGGATACCGCCTTGAAAACGGCGAATTCCGGCTACCTGACTCGTAAACTGATCGATGTCGCACAAAACGTTATTGTGATTGAGCGGGATTGTCAGACCCTGCAGGGCATCACAAAGGGAATCGTCAGTCGCGGCGAGCAAGTCGATGTTCCTCTGTCTCAATTAATCATTGGACGAACGGCGCGAGATAATATTCGCAATCCCATTACCGACGAAATGATTATCCGTGAGAATGAGGTAATTACTCAGGAAGCTGCGGCGAAGATCGAGGCGTTGGGTCTTGACGCGGTTCGTGTTCGTAGTCCGCTGACGTGCGATAGTCCGTTTGGGGTTTGTGCGAAATGCTACGGGTGGGATATGAGCACGGGACGGCTGGTCGAAGAAGGCTCTGCGGTCGGTATCGTGGCCGCCCAGTCCATCGGCGAGCCGGGTACGCAGTTGACGTTAAGAACATTCCATACCGGCGGTGTGGCGGAAAGAGCGATTCTCGAAAGAGAACAAAGGGCTACGCATGCCGGTAAAGTGCAATATCGTGATATTAATGCCGTTCAGATCGTGCAGAATGATGGCAGTGAGGTTACCGTCGCCCTCAAGCGAAATGGTGAAATTGTGATTCTCGACGCCAAGGATCGGGAACTTGATCGGTTTAAAGTGCCTTACGGAGCGGTTGTGTTGGTTGAAGACAACCAGAAGGTCAAAGCCGGGCTTTCGCTGTTCATGTGGGACCCGCACCGTACGCCTATTTTGGCGGAAGTGGCCGGTCTGATACGGTTTGTCGATATCATCGAAGGGGAAACGATTGGCATTGAGGAAGAGCGAAAAGGACAAGTTGGGAAACCGGTCGTTATCGAGCATAAAGGCGATAAGCATCCGCAAATTATCATAGAAGACCCGGATGGGAAGATCCTGGACGTTCACTATTTGCCCGCGGGCGCCCGAATCGAGGTCGTTGAGGCCCAGCAGGTTCAGGCGGGACAGTTGCTTGCTCATCAACCCAGAGCCACGGGCGGAACCCAGGATATCACCGGAGGTCTGCCCAGAGTGACGGAGGTTTTTGAGGCCCGTAAACCGAAAGACCCGGCTGCGATGGCCGAGATTAGCGGAAAGGTCGAGCTACGAAGCGATAAGCGCAAGGGCAAGATGACGATTACCATCCGAAGTGAATCCGGGATGGAAAAAGAGCACCACGTTCCTCGCGACAGGCATCTGAACGTCCATACAGGGGACTATGCCGAGGCTGGAGATGCCCTTACGGATGGCCCCTTGGTGCCACATGATATTCTACGGATTAAGGGTGAAGAAGCCTTACAGCGGTATTTGACGACGGAAATTCAAAACGTCTATCGTTCGCAGAATGTGAATATCAATGACAAGCATATTGAAATCATTTGTTCGCAAATGATGCGGAAGGTCGAAATCGAGTCGGTCGGCGATAGCTCGTTCCTGCCGGGTGAGGTTATTGATAAGTTTGTCTTCAAGAAGGAAAACGAGAAGCTTACGAACAGCCTCAAAATTTCCGACCTTGGCGATGCGTCGGATTTGCAGGTCGGGCAGTTAATCGACAAAAAAGATTTGGCCACGATTAACGAAAAAATCGCGAGCCTTTCCGGTCAGCCGGCAACGGGCAAGAAGCCGAAACCGGCGACGGCAAAGACATTGCTTTTGGGTATCACCAAGGCGTCGTTATGGTCGGAAAGTTTCATCGCCGCGGCCAGCTTCCAGGAAACCACGAAGGTTCTCACCGAGGCGTCCCTCGCCGGAAAGACGGATGAGCTCTATGGTCTGAAGGAGAACGTGATTCTTGGCCATCTCATCCCGGCCGGGACGGCCTTCAAGCCCTATTTGGATATCAAGGTTAAGCATCTTGTTGAGGCGCCGTTACCGAAGGAATTCGAAGAAGCCGAGGAAATCAAGGAAGCCAAGGAAGCCGAAGCCAAAGCCGATGCCGCCATCAGGGAAGCGTTGGGAATCAACTGATACGAAGAATCGAAATTGCAGGCGTTATTCTAACAGGCTATTTTCAGGAAATTTTACAAAAAGTTCCTGTATTTGAAAAAAATTACTCTGGAAATGTAAAATGTCTTGGAATTGGTGCGATTTATATTAGAATAAGGGGCTGTTTTGTCGAAAAGTCATGAAATATCAAGATCAGGGATTATGTGAATTATGCCCACAATAAACCAGTTAGTTAGGCGTCCCAGAGCCAAGTCGAAGGGGCAAAAGAGAGTATCAGATATCAGCGGTTCCCCGCAGAAACGGGGGGTATGTTTGATTGTGAGAACGCAAACGCCCAAGAAGCCGAATTCCGCTTTGCGTAAAATCGCCCGTGTCAGGCTGACCAATGGAAAAGAAGTGACGGCTTATATTCCCGGTATCGATCATAACCTTCAAGAGCATAGTACGGTGATTATACGTGGGGGCCGAGTCCGAGACCTGCCGGGTGTGAGGTATCACATTGTTCGCGGCGTTCTGGACTGTGCGGGGGTGTCGAATCGTAAACAGGGTAGAAGTAAGTACGGGGCTAAGAAATCGAAATAAAGTGGTTATGTCGCGGCCGGGTCTTCGCAGACGGCCAATAACCCCAATGAGGAAAATATGTCTAAAAAGTTTACTGCATCGAGTCAACAATTGAAGCCGGATCCGAAATATCATAGTCGGTTGGCTTCGAAATTCATTAATTGCTTAATGCTGGACGGTAAGAAGAGTACGGCCCAGAAGGTTTTTTATGATGCGTTGGATATCATTGGTAAAAAGGTCGAAGATGCCGGCGCTCTTGAGGTATTCGAGAAAGCGGTGAACAATGTTAAGCCTATGATTGAGGTCCGAAGCAAGCGTGTCGGTGGCGCCAGCTATCAGGTCCCGATGCAGGTAAGCTCCAAACGCCAGCAATCACTCGCGTTCAGATGGATTCTGGCTTCCGCCAGGGGGAAAAAAGGTAAACCGATGTGCGAGCGTCTGGCATCTGAGTTGATGGATGCGTATAAAGAGCAGGGCACCGCTATGACGACCCGAGAGAATGTTCACAGAATGGCCGAGGCGAATAAGGCGTTTGCTCACTTCGCCTGGTAAAGACTTTTGCTTTCAACTGCCACGGAACGTTTCAAAAATGACCGTGGCAGTTTTTTTATAAATGGTGTTGACATGAATCGTGCCGTCGGGGACAGGTTTTTTAACCTGTCGGGGGCCTTATGTACGGCTGTTGATATATGAAATACGTGAAGAAAGATGCCCGGAACTCTGGAAAAATTACGCAATATCGGCATCATGGCTCATATCGACGCCGGAAAAACGACGGTGACCGAACGTATTCTTTATTATACGGGTAAGACCTACAAGATGGGAGAAGTCCACGACGGTACGGCCGTGATGGACTATATGGAGGAGGAGCAAAAGAGAGGAATCACCATTACGTCCGCGGCGACGAAGTGCCCCTGGAAGAATTATGACATTAATCTGATCGATACGCCGGGTCATATCGACTTTACCGCCGAGGTGGAGAGGTCATTGCGGATTCTCGATGGTGCTGTAGCGGTTTTCGACGGTAGTGAGGGTGTTCAAGCGCAGAGCGAGACGGTCTGGCATCAGGGGCAAAAATATGATCTGCCGTGTTTGTGCTTTGTCAACAAGATGGACAAGATCGGCGCCGATTTTGATATGGCCGTTCAAAGTATTCGCGACAAACTCCTCGCAAAACCCATCATCGTGCAGATTCCCATCGGGGCCGAGGATTCTTTCGCGGGAATCATCGATTTGATTAAGATGCAGGCTGTCTTTTATCAAACCGAAAAAATGGGAGCGACCTTTGAAGAAACTGAAATTCCCGCAGAGTTGAAGGAACGTGCCCAGCAGCAACGAAATGAGATGATTGAACTCGCGGCGGAATACGATTCCGAACTCATGGACAATTACGTTCATGATAAGCCGGTGAGTGCCGAGATGATCACCAGGGCGATTCGGCAGGGCACTTTGGCGAACAAGCTTCATCCTGTCTTTGTCGGGTCTGCATTAAAATATATCGGTGTACAAAGGTTATTGGATGGGGTCATTTCATATCTTCCCTCGCCATTGGAAAAGAAGGAAATCATAGGTCATAAACCCAATGATGAGGACAAGAAGATCTCTATAAAATGCGATTATAACGGAAGTTTGGTGGCACTTGCATTTAAGATCACCGGTGATGTCCACGGCGATCTGTGTTTTTTGAGGATTTATCAGGGTAAATTACGGTCGGGTAGCAGGATTTTAAACGCGAATCGAAACCGGCGGGAGAATATCACTCGTATATTTGAGATGCACGCCAACGAGCGTAAGATTCTGGATACAGCCGGCGCCGGGGATATTATTGCCGTTGTGGGTTTAAAACAAACGCTGACGGGCGATACCATTTGCGATCCGAAAAAGCCCGTATGCCTGCCGAGTATTTCATTTCCCCAGACGGTCATGAATATGTCGATAGAGCCCAAAACGGCGGCTGAGCGGGCTAAATTGGCGGATGCCTTGGCTTCTTTGAAGCGCGAAGATCCGACATTCGAATGCAAAACCGATCTCGAAACGGGTCAGACCATTATCAGCGGGATGGGTGAATTACATTTGGAAGTCCTGGAACATAAGCTGGTTAGAGAAAAGGGAGTCAATGTCAGGGTTGGAAAGCCCCGGGTTGCTTATCGGGAAGCCGTCACAAAGACGTCTGAAGCAGAGGGCAAATTTGTAAGACAAACCGGCGGGCGCGGCCAATACGGCCATGTCGTTTTACAGGTTGATCCGCTTATGACGGATGACGATCATTGGAGCCGGGAGATAGAATTTGAAAATCGTGCTCCGGGTGATTCGGTACCTAAAGAGTATGTTTCTGATGTGGAAAGAGGTTGCCGGGACGCATTGGGGTGCGGTCCCTTAGCGGGTTATCCCGTTGTAGGTCTTAAAGTTACGCTCATCGAGGGATCATTTCATTCTGTGGATTCTTCGGGGCTGGCTTTCGAACAGGCGGCTGCGATGGCTATCGAGAAAGCTCTCGAAGAAGCCGATCCGGTCTTGCTTGAGCCTGTGATGCGTCTTCAGGTTGTGGTTCCCCAGGCTAATTTCGGGGCCGTTCAGGGTAGTTTGTTAGCCAAAAGGGGCATTATCACGGATTGCCGGATTCATGGCAACATGCAGGTAATCGATGCGAAGGCGCCGCTAGTCGAGATGTTTGGCTATTCCAGTGAAATAAGAAGTGTAACGGCCGGGCGGGGAACCTATACGATGGAACCTTTCAATTATGAAAGAGTTCCAGAGCAAATTGCCAGGGAGATTATTTTCTAATTCTTGAAATGTAAAAAAATATTAAAAAAAATGAAAATATTGTGACATTTTATTGACAGATCTTATTTGATATGATAGATTTCGAGGCTTTCAGCCATAGCGAGCATGGCTATGGACGGCTTTGCGAAATATAAGTTAGGCTGAATCATGTCTGTGATTGGATAGTCAGGGACGGTTGAAAAGGTTTTAGGGGTGTGAGATCGAATCTATATCGATCCGATATCAAACTCTATTAAGGAAGGCAAAGTTGATGGTTGGCTGCAGTGATGTAAACGAAAACTTACAGGATCAATGGTGATGAGCTTGTAAAAAGCAGCCAATAAGCTAACGTAAAGGCCTTTCCTGCCCGAAATTAATAAGAAAAAGGAAGAAAAGAACAGGAGAATTGTAGGCTGAAATGATGTTTGGAATATCGTTTACAGAGTTAATATGAGTGATATTCTCGGACTAAGCAATTCTAATAAAAAATGAGAATCCGCAGCAATGAGTAAGCTCGGAGAAATGATATGGCGACTGAAACCGAAAGAATACGAATAAAAATGGAATCCTACGATCATCGAGCACTCGATGCCTCTGCCAAGGAGATTGTGGAGCATGCCCGAAAAACGAATGCTCGTGTCAGCGGTCCGGTGCCATTACCTACACGCGTCGAACGATATACCGTACTGCGAAGTCCTCACATCGATAAAAAATCACGTGAACAATTCGAATTGAGGACGCATAAACGTTTGATTGATATTCATGAAGCCAACGCTCGAACCGTTGAAGTGTTAAATCGTCTTGTCGTGCCGGCGGGAGTCTTTGTAAGGATTAAGGCCTAGTTCGGTACAGCGCGAAGGTCGAGTGGAGCGAATTGAGAGAATAAAAAGTAAAACATTATGGCGATGATACTTGGAAAAAAGATTGGAATGACTCAGGTCTATGATGAAATGGGCAAATTAGTGCCCGTGACGGTCATTCAAGCCGGCCCGTGTGTTGTCATGCAGGTCAAGACGACGGAGACGGACGGCTACAACGCCGTTCAGCTTGGCTTCGACGACGTTAAAAACTCTCGAAAAAAGAATACAGACATCGGCCATGCAAAGAAAGCCAAAGCAAAGCCAAAACGGTTTGTAAGAGAAATGCGGCTTCCGAATGATGCCGAACCGCCCTTATCCGCCGGGGAATCTGTGGATGTGTCTTCTTTTTCCGAAGAGAAGTATGTTGATGTCATAGGTACGAGTAAAGGTAAGGGGTACGCCGGCGTAATGAAACGTCATGGGTTCGGCGGCTTCCCCGCTTCGCATGGTACGGAGCGAAAGCACAGGGCGCCCGGTTCGATATCGAGTTATTGCAGCGATGCAGGGCATGGCCCCGGCCCCAAGAGAGGCAAGAGAATGTCGGGGCATATGGGGAACTGCCGGATTACCATGAAAAATCACAAGCTTGTAAGGATAGATGAAGAAAAGAACCTGTTGATCGTCAAGGGATCCATCCCGGGGCCGGCCGACGGGTATTGTGTTGTCCGAAGCGCAAAGAAAGCGTAACCGATTGGAGTACGAAAAACGAACAATGATTGATGTGGCTGTTTACAATGTAGAGGGACAAGAGGTCGAAAACCTGAGGGTTGATGAAGCGGCCTTGGGTGG
>JAFGTG010000172.1 GCA_016934255.1 Sedimentisphaerales bacterium | reverse complement strand
AGCGCATAAATCCCCTTAGCAATGTGATTAAGGTCGGCGTAAGCCATCTTCGTATTCTCTACATCGGAGACCTGCACCATTTTCCTGTTCTGGCGAAAGATAATGACAGAAACCACCAACAGCGGGATAACAGTCAGCAATATTCCAATCGACAATAGCTTTGTTTGCAATTTCATATTTTTAAACATCTCTTTCTCCTTCACAATTTTGTTAAACAATCACTCTACTTTCATCACTCTTCCGAACAATCGTTGGGTGGTTCTCGCAACTCAGGGGGTCGAGAAAAATCGCTTGGGATTCCCTTTGACGCTTTAATCGACCATCCACCCAAACGATTTTTCTCTTCAGACAACTCCGAGTCCGCGACCTGCCATAATCGCCGACCCGTTAATCGGATGAGGCGTCCTTGTTGTCCGCCCCGATTGGTGAAACGAGAATCAACGTCAAGGAGCATCTTTACGGTCACATCCACTTTCTCTACGCCGAGAACAAAATCAGTATGAATAGATTCATTGCTCGAAACATCGTTGTGCCCTTTCATAGCAACCTCGTGCAATTTCACCCTCATCTATTTTTGAAAACCGAACAAAGGAGATTTTTCAGTGACTTTTTTCATTCCCGGCTTTTTATACATAATTCAAATCAACCCCATATTCGAATCTTGTTGCACTTGCACATCGGCTTTTTCAGAATGCCTATTAATGGTATGTTTTAGTGATATTGATGTCAAAAAATGACTATGCAATAACATGACACTAAACATGTCCTTGGAGAGAGTCGCTTGATAACTTCCCATAATAACCTGTCCTCGTATTATTCAAATGGACCGACTATGCACGTTTTTAACTTGTAAACAGCCGGCTAACGTCTATAATCCAACAGACTTATGGACGATAAACAACTATACAGAATTGCGGTCATTCCCGGCGACGGAATCGGACCGGAGATCGTGCCGGCCGGTATTCAGGTTCTCGATGCCGCGGCGAAAGCCTTCGGCTTTGAACTTCAATACGAGGCGTTTCCTTACGGAGCCGGGTATTACAAAAAGACTGGGACCTTCATGCCGGATGATGCGTTGGATGTTCTTAAGGCGTTTGATGCGCTCTACTTCGGGGCGGTGGGTCTGCCGGACGTCGATGATACGCTCCCGGCCAAGCTCTTTACCTTCAAGGTCCGAACCAGCTTCGATCAGTATGTCAACTTTCGTCCCGCAAGGCTCTTGCCGGGAATCGAAGGGCCGCTCCGCAATAAAAGGTCGGAGGATATTGACTTCGTCGTCATCCGCGAAAATACCGAAGGTGAGTTCGTTCAGTCCGGCGGTTTCGTTCGGCCGGAGTTTGCCGACGGGATGGCGACGGATACGAGCATTTTCACGCGTAAAGGAATCGAGCGTATAGCGCGGTATTCCTTCGAGCTGGCCCGTCGTCGCCGGAAGCACGTCACGAACGTCTCTAAATCCAATACGCTGATTCACAGCCTGGCTTACTGGGATCGTATTGTCCAGAAGGTTAGCACCGACTATCCGGATGTAGAATACCGAAAGATGTACGTGGATAACGCCTCGGCGAATTTCGTGCTGCACCCGGAGGTGTTCGACGTGATCGTCACGACGAATTTCATCGGCGACATCCTGAGTGATCTCGGCGGGGCCATCATGGGAAGTCTTGGCCTGGGACCGAGCGGCAACATTAATCCGGAGCGGACGTATCCGTCGATGTTCGAGCCGATTCACGGCTCAGCGCCGGATATCGCCGGACGGGGAATTGCCAATCCCATCGGGGCGATCTGGTCCGGGGCGATCATGCTGGAGCACCTGGGTCGGCAACAAGCCGCTGAGTGTATCGTTCGAGCCATTGAAGCAACCATCCAGCAAGGGGTCATCTCGGTGGATCTGGGCGGCTCGGCAAAGACCAAAGACATCGCGGACGCCGTAATTAAAAATCTGCAATCAGAGTAAGGAAGTTCATGTCTCGCATTATCGATCTGACACTAACGCTGAAATCCGGAATGCGAGGCGTGGCCTTCGAGCCTGCCCGGGCCCTTGAAAAGGACGGCTGGAACGCAACGACGCTGAGCCTATATTCGCACTGTGGTACACATATCGACGCCCCCATTCACTTCGGAGTCGGCCGACAAACGATCAACCAACTGGACGTGAGCCAATTCATTAGCCCGGCTTGGGTGGTCGATGTCAGACCAATCGAGCCGCATGCGCTGATTCGTGTCGAACATATGAGTAGCATTGCCGACAAGATTGAACCGGGGGATAGTATTCTGATATGCACCGGCTGGAGTGAATACTGCGACCAAGACCGATATCGCAACGAGTTGCCGCGGATCAGTGCCGACTTGGCGCGATGGTGCGTTGGAAAACAGGTGCGAATGCTCGGTGTCGAACCTCCGTCCGTCGCGGACGTCAACCATATCGAGGAGCTTACAACGGTCCACAAAATTCTCTTCGAAGGCAACGTGATTATTGTCGAAGGACTCGCCAACCTGCAATCGTTGACAAAATCCAAGGTGACTCTCATTGCCCTACCGCTCAAAATAGACGGCGGAGATGGCGCCCCGGCCCGTGCTATTGCCATAGAGGACATAGATTAGAGCCAAAGAGCACAAAATGGCATTATCATTCGAAGAAACTATAAATTCACTAACTCCTGTATGGCCCGACGATTTGCTACCGGCCATACAACAAGAGAACGCAAAAAGCCCCACGTCGATTGTCGTGCTGGACGATGACCCCACCGGAACGCAGACAGTGCATGATGTGCCGGTCGTGACGAATTGGGCGCTGCCGACGATTACGGACGAGTTCAAGCGTGAGACTCCGCTGTTCTATGTGCTCACGAATTCCCGGGGCTTGCCGAGGACGCGGGCGATTAACTTGGCCCGCGAGGTGGGAGCAAACATTTTGGAAGCATCCCGTCGAACCGGCAGGGCATTCGAGATTATCAGTCGAAGCGATTCGACGCTACGCGGCCATTTTCCCGACGAAGTCGATGCGCTGATTGACGTGCTCGAAATGCAACGGGCCGTGTGGCTCATCATCCCCTTTTTCGAAGAAGGCGGCCGATATACAATTAACGATATCCATTATGTGAAAGAGGCTCAGCATCTTATTCCCGCCGCGGAAACGCCCTTCGCAAAAGACGCGGTTTTCGGCTATACCCATTCAAATTTAAGACACTGGGTGGAAGAAAAGACACAAGGCCGATGTCCCGCTGAATCCGTGCAGTCGGTCTCTCTCGATGAGATTCGCAAAGAAGGCCCGGACTCTATTGCGAGCAAGCTGGCCGGATGCGAGCCGGGGAGCGTTTGTGTCGTCAACGCCGCCGATTACCGAGACCTTGAGGTCGTAAGTTCAGGTCTGCTCCAGGCCCAGCGACAAGGCCAGCGTTTCCTCTTTCGCACCGCCGCCTCTTTCGTCCGCGTGCGCGCGGGATTGAAAAGCCGGCCATTACTAACGGCCAATGAAATGAATCTTACGACCGGTTCGTCCGGCTTAATCGTCGTCGGGTCCTACGTTCCGAGATCTTCCGAACAGCTTAGCCACCTCTTGCAACATACAAACGAGCAAAGTATCGAACTGAACATCGAAACATTACTTTCCATGCCAGTCCGAGATGAACTTATCCGAACGACGATTAAACAAATAGAAAACGTATTGTCGCAAGGCAAAGACATCGTCGTTTATACCAGCCGAAAGCTCATAACCGGAAACGACGACGAAAGCTCATTGCATATCGGCGAGCAGATCTCGCAAGCCCTTGTGGAAATCGTTCGGTCGATACACGTCCGGCCGGGATACATCCTGGCCAAGGGTGGAATCACGTCAAGTGACATCGCCACGAAAGCTCTGAAAATCACTCGAGCGCAGGTGCTCGGGCAGATTCTTCCCGGGGTGCCCGTTTGGCGGACCGGGCCCGAGAGCACGTTTCCGGATTTGCCTTATATCGTTTTTCCCGGGAACGTGGGGGGATCGGACGCGATCACGCACGTTGTTAAGGGCCTTCGCCCATCAGTAAGTTCATAAAGAAAGGTGAGATTGTTGTGACGAAAATCCCGAACGTTATGAGTCGCCAGCGATTCATTCTTATCGGCATCTTGTTTTTCCACAGTGTCAATACGTACATGGATCGTGCGTGCATCGCCTCCGCTGTGGATCACATTAAGAAGGACCTTTCCATGTCCGGCGAACTGATGGGCCTGGTGCTTGGTATCTTTGCCGTTGGATATGCGTTATTTCAAGTGCCCTCGGGGTGGATCGCCGACAAGCTCGGACCGCGTAAAGCGCTCACCATTGTGGTCTCGGTCTGGAGCATATTTACCGCCCTGACCGGTGCGGCCCGAAACGCCATCCAGATGCTCGTACTCAGGTTCCTCTTCGGCGTAGGGGAAGCCGGGGCCTTCCCCGGAGCAACACAAGCCTTCTTCCGCTGGCTGCCCGTTAAGGACCGTGGTCTCGCGCACGGTATCAATTTCTCCGGCAGCCGGCTGGGTGCTGCATTTTCTTTGTTTCTGATGCCGTGGCTGATTATGCAAATCGGCTGGCGCTGGACGTTCGCCGTCAACGGCCTGATTGGCATTATTTGGGCGACCGTCTGGTTACTATGGTTCCGCGATAATCCCAAGGATAATCCCAAAGTGAACGAGGCGGAACTGGACTATATCGAGAAAGGGCGTGTCAGTGATTTTACCGCGACGGTGAAATCTTCCTTTGCGGAAGTGTTTACATCACTGAATATGTCTCTGGCGATGGTACAGTACTTCGCCAGCAATGTGACGTTCTTCATCAGCCTGACCTGGCTGCCTTCGTATTTGAAGGGTCAGTGGCCCGACGATCCGAAGGCCGTCTATTTCTCGGCCGTCCCGCTCATCTTCGCCGCTTTTGCAAACTGGATCGCGGGCACGATGGT
>JAFGTG010000171.1 GCA_016934255.1 Sedimentisphaerales bacterium | reverse complement strand
GTAAATCTGTCTTTCTTTTTGCTGGCGTTGCTCTCTATCGAGAATTTCCTGTGCCGTAGCGTCGGGCGCCATGCGTTTTTCTTTCTCTTCCTGGCTTTCCTTTTGTTGTTCCTGTTTTTTCTGTTCGGCTTGGTTCGGATCTTGCGGCTGATTCGGATCCTCCTGTGGATTTTGTTTCTGTTGCTGCTGATCCTGGGGTTGGTTGGGATCCTGCTGGGAACCTTGCTGTTGCTGCTGTTGTTGATTTTGTTGCGAGGACTGATTCGGGTCTTGCGGTTGATTCGGGTCCTGTTGCTGCTTATTAAGTTGATCGAGGAGGTCTTTGATTGTCAGCCGGGCGACTTCAATGTTTTTCGCCGCCTTCGTATTTTTTGGCTCGATATCCAGCGCGCTTCGCCATGAGCCAATCGCCGTCTCCATATCCTCGATGGCCTTTCGGAGATTCGAATCTTTTTGCTTGGAACCTTGTTGGAAATACGTATTGCCGAGATTATATTTCGCCCTGGCGACTAAGGTCATGTCCTTGCTCTCAGCGGCCACTTCCCGGTACAAATTCATGGCATTGTTGAGATCGTCGAGCCGAAAATAGCTGTTGGCTTTGTTGAATTTCGGCTCCAGCGCCTGAGGCGCTTCCACAAGGGCCTGGTCGTATTGATTGATGGCCTCGTTGAAATTTCCCTGCTCGTATAGTTTGTTCCCTTCCGCTGTTGCTTCTCTAACCGGATTGCCGAAAGCGACCTGTGTCAGAACGATAATGAGTACTATCTGTAAAATCGTTTTATACTTTCTTGCGTTCACTGATCAAAGCCTCACAAATAAGAAGAATCAATCCCAAGGCGACGAAAATCTGGAATTTTTCATCGTATTTCAGCATGGTCGTGGAGTCAAGCTCGCGTTTCGCCGCCGAAGCAATCAGGTTCTCGTAGATTTGCCCCAGGTCCAGCGTCGTGCCCGGCCCGACGGAAAGGTATTTACCGCCCTCGGTCACGTAAACGATATTTCTTAGCAAATCGCCGCCGAGCCTGGACCAGACTTCTTTGCCCTGGTATTTTAAGAAGGTCTTTTCGCCGTTCGGGCCGGTAATCGGAATGCGGGAACCTTCGTTCTCGTCGCCCAGCCCGATAGCGATGATACGTATGCCCTCAGCCGCGGCTTTTTCGGCCGCCTGGACCGGGAAGCTTTCGGCGCCTTCGTGTTCTTCGCCGTCCGTGATCAAAATGATGTCTTTATACTCCCGGCTCTGCTTGTCGAAAACTTCCTCGGCGGCCTTGCGGATCGCGTCGCCGATCATCGTCCCACCCCGGCTGGTGCTCTCGGTGGAAATATCCGCCAACGCCATTCTCACAAAGGCGTAATCCTGAGTCAGAGGACATTTAACAGTGCTGTTGCCGGCAAAGGTCACCAGGGCGATTCTGTCGCCGGCCAGCGTTTCCAAAAGATCGGCGATGGCGATTTTCGAGCGTTCGAGCCGGCTGGGTTTGATATCCTCCGCCAACATCGACCGAGAGGTGTCGAGCAGGATGCAAATGTCCCGGCCCTGACGCTTGATCTTCTGGGCCTGCGGATTCCATTTCGGCTCGGTCAAGGCGACAACAATGCTGACGAATGATGCGATCAAAAGCAGCGCTTTGAAGATTTGTCTTTTCAGACTGACGGTGTTGTTGATCTTCTTGAGCATCTCGCTGTTTGCCAGTATTCGTAGCGCCCTGGCCTTCTGCCAGAAGCACCAGACGTACGCCGGGATCAATATCACCGGTACGGCAAAGAGAAACCATAATGCTTTGTCATTTCCCAGATTCATTTTTTTATCCGTTTGTCATTCCCGCGAAGGCGGGAATCCGGGTTTTTGGATTCCTGTTTTCACAGGAATGACAGAGTATATTTATTTACGGTATCTTTCGAAATACGGTACATCCGGCCAATATTTCCGCGCCTAAGACCAATAAAGCAGCTAACGTCCAGGGCCCGAAACGCTCGGCGAACTGTGTATATTGCACAGACTTGACCTCTGTTTTTTCCAATTCGTCAATTTTCTCAATGATCGTGCGAAGGGCCTCGGCGTCATCGGCTCGGCCGTAGAATCCACCCGTGTTTTCCGCGATTGTTTTGAGCAAACGTTCGTCGAGGTTCTGTTCGGCCGGCATCCGAAAAGTTGTGCCCAGCATCTGGACCGTCCTAAAGGCCTGTCCCGAACCGATACCGATCGTGTATATTTTGATACCCCATTTCTTCGCCAGTTCAGTCGCTTCGAGAGGATCGTACTGGCCCGCGTTGTTAATCCCGTCGGTCAGCAGAATAATCGCCTTGCTCTTGATCTTAAAACCGCTTTCATTGGCGTCTGAGATTTTCTCACCGGCCGATGCTAATTGTTTCTTTCTTTGGTAGATTTCTTCTTCGGCCTTTCGCAACCGTGCTGCAGCTAAAGCCACTGCGTCCCCGATGGCCGTGCCATCCTCGTTGCGTATGGTGACAAGATGGGTCTTTTTCAGGAATTCAATCAGGACGTTGTGGCTGTGCACCAGGGGACATTTCGTATCGGCGTATCGAGCAAACGTTATTAGACCGACGAGGTCATTGCTTCTGCCTTTCAGGTCCTTTTTGTCCCCTTCGATAAAATCGGATAGGACCTTTTTAACGACTTCCAGGCGGTTTAGCTTCTGCCCATAGTAGTCCATCTCGGTTTCCATACTGCCCGAGCGATCTACAACCGCTTCGATGGCCACACCTTCGGTGGAAATCTCCAAGAGAACGGTTCCCTTTCTCGGGCGCGCCAGGGACGTGATAAGAAGAATCACACAGACCAGTCTTGCCACTTTCAGCAATGGCCGGAATCGAATCCGCCACGACAAAGAGCAATTTCTCATAATCACCAGGCTCGGAAATCGCACGGCGGCGGTGCCCTTTTTGCGCAGCATCAAATACGCCAGTACGGGCACAACCAAAAGCAATAATAAAGCCCAGGGTGAATACAATTGCATTTATGTGCTCCCAATCTCGGCGGTCTCTTCGGACTGAACCATTTCCGTCACATCGACTTTCCGGTCGTCGGATTTCGTTTTCTCAATGAACTCTTTCACCAAGTCGAACGTTTTCTGAATTTGCTCGGTGGTCGGAGTGTGTTTGGCAAATTTTACCAAGTCGCAGTGTTCCAGGAATTCTCCGATCCGTTTCTTGTCGGAAGCCGCCAGAACGTCGGTCTTGGCGAGTTCGGTCAGAAATTCTTCCGTCGTTCGTTCCGGCGCTCTCAAGCTAAAACGATGCTCGATATAATGCCTTAGAATATTGCTGATCCGTTCGTAAAATTCCTTGATTTTGCCCGTCGCGACCAAGTCTTCTTTGACTAACGCTCGAAGCCGCTCGTACGCAAGCTCGTGAGCGGGCTTAAAGAACCTGACAAGTGCTTTGTCTCGCTTATGCAGCAAGTAAAGCCAAAGTCCGGTACCCGCTCCTGTGAGAACAATCACGATGAGCGGCCATGCCCACCAATAGGAAGCCTTCTTGGGTATCTCTATGACATCCTCGATATCTTCTATCTTGAGTTCCGCCCGTTGCTCGCCGAGCAGAGACGTAACTTCGATATCGAACGGCTCGGTGGTGATCTCGTACTTTTTCTCTTCCGGATTATTTACATCGTGAAATTCAAATGTAAACGCCGGGATCGCAAAGGTGCCGGAGAGAAAAGATTCGAGACGGTATTGATATGTGCTCACGACGCGATTATCCTGATCGAGCTTGTCGCCTGGACGATCCCAGTCAACAATACCGAAATCCTTCAGAACTTCGCCAACCTTTGGCATCTGAACTTCATAGCCTTGCTCAACAGTGGCTTCAAGTTCTAATAACACGGTCTCGGCAATGGTCATTGTCGACTTGTCGGCTCGTACGTGAACGGTCAGAGGCCCTCTCTCGAATTTTTTATCGATCTCGAATTTCGATTCTCCGTTGGCTTCGTCAGTACTTTTCTCGCACCCCGTGCCGGCCCAGAACAGGCTACAGCAAAGCAGTACATGTAAAGTCAACCGAATTTTAGTCGAGCTTCGTTTCATTTCTATAAAGCGATTATTTTTCTGTTTCCGATTCGTTCTCTTGCGCATTACCAAACGCCGATGTGTGAATGATTACATTATACTTATCCATCATTTGCTTGATGTAATCGCGCTGTACGTCCTGGCGCTTCTGATTGGCAAGCGTCGTCATGACTTGTTGTCTAACCTCGTCGAACGACATCTGGCGTTCGGGGGTGATTGATTCCACCTTGACGATTTCAAAGCCCTTGTCCGTTTTGAAGGGTTCGTCCAGCACTTTTGGAGGTTCGGCGGCGAATATTTTCTCGTTCAGTTGGTCGTTCGTACCGATGCCGGGGATGTAGGAGCCTTTTTGGACCTCGGTGTCGATCTTGCCGCCGGTCTGTTTGGTGCTCTCGTCTTTCGAGAATTGCTTTGCCAGCTCAGCGAAATCTTCGCTGTTCTTGATCCGTTCGATCAGATCCTTGGCTTGTTGTTCATCATCCACGAGAATGTGACTGATTGCCGCTTTGGCTGGATCGATATAGTTATCCTTATTGGCAGAGTAGAAGGTCTGAAGATCGGTCTCCGTAATGTTGATCTTACTGGCAAGCTCGTTGTTCATGAGGAGTTGGCTCAAAGCGCTGCGCGTCAATTGGTTAATGAGCTTTTTGGCCTCGGGCTTTTCCGCCAACCCGTCTTCTAAAGCCTGGCGGTATAAGAGTTCCTGTGCGAGCCAGGATTGTAAGTATTGTTGTTTGGTCTGGGGGTGTTTGTACTGATCGAGCATCCTCTTTTTCTGTTTATTGAACTGCTCGGCCGTCATGAATGATGCCATAGGTTCGAGTTGGTTTTCGATGTCGTTTTCTATAGCCGCATCGAGGTCGGCTTCGGTTATTTTTTCGGCTCCGATCTCGGCCACCACTTTCGCGCCTGCTGTCGGAGAAGCTTCGAGGCTCGTCCTGTCCATCATCTCGTAGCGCAGTGCCGAGAAACTGCCGATTTTTTCAAAGCAGTCCTTGATATGGGCGCTGATCTGAGGCTTAAGCTCGTCAAGCTCTGCAATAGCTTCGCTGCGATAGAAATATTCAATCGCCTGGTCGTACAGATTTGCCTTTTCCAAAAGTGTGCCGATCAGAAAAAGCGTCCTGGCGCGCTCGGTATCCGTAAGTGTACCGACAGCGAGATAATCTTCCCAAACCTTTGCCGCGCGCTGGTGCAGGTTTCGCTGGGCGAGCTTGGCGGCTAATTGCTTGGTTTGTTCCGGGGAGAATGATCGACCTGCGACGTCTGGGGTAAGCCCCTGACTCGTTGGCTTTGTGGTAAGATTGATCGCGGTCAGACCGATCAGGATCAAAAGCAGCACGATCAGAATCCAATTCCCGGCCATATTTCTCGGCTTCTTCTCAGGGAGCGAAAAATCCAACTTTTCTTCCATAACGTTAACTCCTTCGGCCTAATGTCGTCGATGGCGCATGTGGAAAAACCTGACCAGGTCCTGGATATACGGCTTATCCGTGTTGATGCTGATGCAATCGACGTTAATTGTTCGCAACATGTTCTTGAATCCGTCGAACCGCTCCGCGCTGGTATGGCTGTACTGGTCTCTGAATCTTCGACTGGACGTATCAACCAGGAGAATCTCCCCGGTCTCGGCGTCGGCGAATTCGATCAATCCCACGCCGGGCAGCGCCACCTCGGCGCGATCGCGGACCGAGACGGCTATGACGTCGTGGCGTTTGTTCAGAAGGCTCAGAGGTTTTCTGAAATCCGTTTCGATGAAATCGGATACGAGAAACACCGTGGCTTTCTTGCGTATCACCTTGGCCAGATAATCCAGGGCCTGAGAGATGTTCGTTTTTCTTTTGGGCATTTTGAAATAAAGCAACTCGCGAATCAGCCTCAGCATGTGGCTGATGCCTTTCTTGGGCGGGATGTAGAGTTCGATCCGGTCCGTGAAAATAAGCAAGCCCACCTTATCGTTGTTCTTTGCCGCGGCAAAGGCCAGAACCGCACAGAACTCCGCGGCCAGCTCGTTTTTCATCTTATTCACGGTTCCAAAGTCACCCGATGCACTCAGGTCCACTGCAAACATGACCGTCATCTCGCGCTCTTCGACGAATCGTTTGATATACGCTTTGCCCGTGCGGGCGGTGACGTTCCAGTCGATGGTACGAATATCGTCGCCGGGTGTGTACTCGCGCACCTCGTCGAACTGCATGCCCCGGCCCTTGAAAACGCTTTCGTACTGGCCGGCGAAACTCGCATCGACCGCCCGGGACGTATAAATTTGAATCTGTCTAATTTTTTTTATGAGTTCTTTGGGTATCATTGCGTGTCAACACCGAATCGGTGACGCCGTGCTTACGGCACTTCGATACTGTCGAAAATCGTTTTGATGATGTCTTCGCTTGTCTTATCTTCGGCCTCGGCCTCATAGCTGATGATGACCCGGTGACGTAAAATGTCGGGGCCGATACTCTTGACGTCTTGAGGCGTTACGTAGCCCCTTTGCTGGATAAACGCATGGGCTTTGGCCGCGAGGGCGAGGTAGATCGTCGCGCGGGGCGAGGCGCCGTAGTTGATGAAGTTGGCCATGTTTATACCGTACTTATCCGGTTCTCTCGTGGCGCAGACGATATCGACGATGTAATCTTTGATTTTTTCGTCGATGTAGATTTCATCGACGACATTCCTGACCTGTGCAATGTCCTCCGGCTGGATCGCCGCCCGGATATCGAAGTGGACATTCGTCCCGGCCATCCTATCGAGAATCTTGCGTTCTTCGGTCTTATCGGGGTAGTCGATCTTGAGTTTCAGCATGAAGCGGTCCAACTGGGCTTCCGGGAGTGGGTAGGTCCCTTCCTGTTCGATGGGATTTTGCGTGGCGAGCACCAGGAACGGATTGGGCACGTCGAAGGTCTCGTCCCCGATGGTGACCTGTTTTTCCTGCATGGCTTCCAACAGGGCGCTTTGGACTTTGGCCGGGGCCCTGTTGATCTCGTCGGCCAAAATAATATTGGCGAATATCGGACCTTTTCGGGTCTGGAATTCGCCGTCCGATTGCCGATAAATTTGCGTTCCGATCAGGTCGGCCGGGAGTAAATCAGGGGTGAACTGGATGCGCTTAAAATCGGCGTTAATCGCCCGGGATAACGTCGTTACGGCCATCGTTTTGGCCAGGCCCGGCACGCCCTCCAGCAGGATATGCCCGTTGGCCAAAAGGCCGATCAACATGCGTTCGAGCATGTAGCGTTGCCCGATGATGACTTTGTCCATCTCCGCGAACAGCGATCTGACAAATTCGCTTTT
>JAFGTG010000017.1 GCA_016934255.1 Sedimentisphaerales bacterium | reverse complement strand
TGGACGATATTCAAAAGTCCTTTCCCGGCAACTTTCGCGAAGAGGGCTTCGACCGTTTCCGGCGTGGCCCCGAAATACATCACATCATCAAAAGACGCGTCGGGCAGGTCTTCGATTTTGGCCACTCGTTCGACCTTGATATCGCGTTCCACCCGCGGTGGGTATGTAGAAACCCAGGTGATCCGCGTCGGCTTGCCGTATCGTGCGAATAAATCCTGAAACGTATCATCGGTCAGATCACAATCCACTACGACGAGCATCTGCCCATCCGTTTTCAAACCCGTTCGCTCGGTAGAGACATAAGCATCTTCGACGCACGCCCACGGCTCCACGAGCGCGACTGCCGAGCCGGACAGTTCCGCGCTGGCGGGCAGGAGCATCGATTCCCCCTCCGGGGACGTGATGACTCTCTCATCCATCAAGGCGTACTCAGCAAGCGCGCCTTCGAAGTTATATCCGAACGCGCCGTTGGACGTGGCGGTGCGCAGCCAGCGGTAATCCGTCTGCACGAGGAAGCGCTCACCCGGCTTCGCGAACGTTACCTCAGAACCCATCGATACGATTCTTACGACGGCTTCATGGCCGGGGATCGTCGCCGCTTCATTGGGGACATAGCTGGGGACTTCGTTAAGAATATCCAGATCGATGCCGGAGACGACCGGGCCTTTTCGAACGTGAGAAGAAAACTGCTTGAGTAGTTTCAAATCGGAAAAGCATAATCCAACGGCCTCGACACGACAGAGCAATTGATACGGGCCGGGCCGGGGAACGCTTTTGGATCGGTTCAAAATAAGCTCGTCAGGTCCGACTAATTGTACGGCGTATTGCGTCTCAGGTAAATCTGTCATCTTTTATTTCTTTCCCCCGTCGTCATTGCGAGGAGCATAACGACGAAGCAATCTCAAACGTAACAACTGAGATTGCCGCGGCCTGCTTCACAGGCCTCGCAATGACAAGCGTTAACAATCTTTGATCTTATCCGATATTTCCTCCGGAGTCGCGTCATCACTCAATCCGCTCAGGTTATCTTCATGCTGTGGATCAAGCGAACGCCCAAGTTGTTCGTAAAATCGGTTCCTTTCGGCGACACCCTCAAAGTGATTAGCCGCCCAATCGCTGGTATATCCGAGGCCGGATTGTCGCTGGAGCACGGAGTGGGCATAGACGATGTGCGCCCCTTTTAAGAATATGGGGGCTAATGGTTTCAATTCCTCGCTCTCGAAATCATCGACAAACTTTTGACCCGGACTGTTCATCTCTGTCCCCATCACCACGGGAACGTCCAGCTTTTCCGCCAATTCCACCACATGATAGAGGTTGTCGAGCTTTTCACTCGGCGAACCGGGTGTATAATTGCGGTCCGGGATGACGTTGATCGCCGCCGCCCCGGTGCTCATGGCGACCTCAAGCAATTCCTCGATGGCTTTTTCGCCGTCGCTCGTACCATCCAGCCAGGTATGGACGGGGATTCCGCCGGCGTCGAGGATGAAGCGATTCGTATCGGCCATCCGCGGGAACGAGCCTCTGTCAGGCTCCACATACCCCACGCCGCCCCGTTTCATCGTCTTGGACCGAATCGAATTGGTTATCTCCTTGGCTTCGGGCAGACACGAGGTCTCGATGGTCACACCCAATTTCTCAGACCAGAAGTTGGCTAATTCTTCCTTATCTTTGTAGAGTTCCGCCGCCTTACGAGCATAGGCCAGACACATGTGGCGCTCAGTGGCATTACCCGATGGCGTTAAAGTGCACACGTCCTCTTCATAGTCAAGCGTCACCGGAGCAAGATGTTTGTTCACCCGGCCCATCAAATCCTGATTTCTCTGCTGGGCTGTCCGGCGAAGACCGAGCAGGAATTCTTTTGGCTCGCCTTCCAAATCGGCACGTGGAAATCCGACACCCATATGATAGGAGATGCCCGGCTCGCCGGGCGAGTTAATCACCCGGTCCGCAAATTCGGGAACGAAGACCCGCGTTTCCAAACCCGCACTGCTTTTAAGGCCCAATAGCTTGCATGCATCGAGGAATTCATCCAAAGCATCGAGCACGTCGAAATCCACCACACCCGCAACCGCCAATCCCGCCTTGCGCGCCAGCCAGGCGAACTTGCTCGGTGAATAGCCATAGGTGTTGTAGGAAAAGAAGGTATGACAATGAATGTTCACCGCCGTACTCGGTGGGAGTAATTCGATCTGTCTCGCCTGGGCCTTTTCCCATAAGGCCAGGAGAGCGTTTTTTCTCTGCTTAGCATTAAAACTGTCTAATTCGTGTTCGAGCTTTTCGATCAAAGTCCATTTCCTTTTTTATTTATGATGTTTTTCGTACTGCTCCGTCCAGAGTGATGTCTGTTGAGGCTCGTACTCTTTGAGCTCGAATGAATTGCTGAGGATTTCTCTGGCCTCGGCGAGAGATTTAATTTGTCCGGCGGCCCGGGCTTGCACCAGGATATTACCGCTGGCGGTCGCCTCGACGGGTCCGGTAATCACCTTCTTTCCAAGGGCATTAGCCGTGAATTGACAGAGCAGTTCGTTTTGTATGCCGCCGCCGACAATGTGTAGGGTATTTATTTTCTTACCGGCGACATCTTCCATAGCCTCCATCACCGAACGATATTTCAAGGCAAGGCTCTCCAGGACGGCCCTTAACATTTGCCCTTTATCGTCGATGGGTTTTTGGCCCGTTTTGACCAGATAGTCGTTAATTCGCTTAGGCATATCTCCCGGTGCAAGAAAGCTGCCGTCATCGACATCAATGTGGTGTGTGAAGGGTTCGGCCTTTTCCGCCATCGCCGCCAACTCGGCATACGACAGGTCCGTTCCTTCACGCTGCCATTGCCTCCGGCATTCCTGCATAAGCCATAAACCCATAATATTCTTGAGCAGCCGGATCGTGTTCTCTACGCCCCCTTCGTTCGTAAAATCATACGCAAAGGTCTTATCATCGATGATGGCCTGTGGTACTTCAATCCCCATAAGGCTCCAGGTCCCGGACGATAGATACGCCCAGTTCGACTCGCCGACCGCCGGCACGGCCACGACCGCCGAGCCGGTATCGTGAGAAGCGATTGCGATAACGGGAATGGATTCACAACCGATCTCGTTCATAACTTCAGCCGTCAACGGGCCGACTACCGTTCCGGATTCGACGATTTCAGGCATGATATCTATCGGTAGAGTCAACGTGTCGAGAATTTTCTTCGACCATTGGCCGGTCCGCATGTCCATGAACTGAGAGGTGCTGGCTAGGCTGTATTCGGCGAAAACCTTACCGCAAAGGAAGTAGCTGAAAAGATCCGCAATAAAAATCAGGTGTTTGGCCCTGGCTAAGGTTGGCGAGTTGCTCAGGCGCATCGCGAGCAACTGATAGACGCTGTTGAACGGTAAGAATTGCAAACCCGTATTCTCGTAGATATCCCTCTTACTCATCATTTCGAATGCTTTTTCCGTAATGCCATTGGTCCGGCTGTCGCGATAATGATAGGGATTTTCGATTAGCTCGCCGTCTGCGTCCAATAGTCCGAAATCGACGCCCCAGCTATCAATGCCAATACCCGCGGTATTGCCCGCGGCCTTCGCGGCTTTACCGATACCGACCTTGATTTCCTTGAGTAGCCGATGAAAATCCCAGCGTAGAGAGCCGTTTTCTTCGATGGGCCCATTACCGAAACGGTGGATTTCTTCGAGAATGACTTTATCAGCCGATACGGTGCCGAGCATCACCCGGCCGCTTTCGGCGCCGAGATCTACAGCAATGTATTTCTTTTCGTCCGCCATCTTCTACTCCTTATTCCGGGTATCTGATCCTAAAGAAATGTTATATACCGCGGATGATCCAATATTGCAAATCGAAAATCGGTTGCGTAAGAAGCTCAAAGCCGGATGAAACTGACCAACTTGCCAATTTCGTAGAAACACGGTAAGATAATATGATTATGAACCTAATCGATAAAAACCTTCGGAAGCAGATTAATCATCTGGTTGACACGTACCGAGATCGGTGTCTGTGGTTCCTTCGGGCGGATTACTATCCGAACGATCTGCAAGACGTGCTACGCACACTTGATTACATCCGTCGGTACGGTGACCGGGAGGCCTTCCGCAAAGCAGGGGAATTGTACCAATGGCTCTCACCAGATTCCAGCAAGCCATCTGCCGCCTTATAGCGGCCAACCGCCTCGAACAGGGAGAGGCCTATGTGGCGGGAGGTGTTGCGCTTAACCTTCTAACTGGAGGTAAGCGGATCTCCCGTGATATCGACCTCTTTCACGACACGCTCGAAGCCTTGGAGGCTACATGGCAATCTGATCGAACATTACTTGAAAACCACGGCTACGAGCTACGATCTGTCCATGAACGCCCCGGTTATGTGGAAGCCCTCGTGGGCAAGGGAACCAATACGGTGTTGATGCAATGGACGCGCGACAGTGCCTTTCGATTTTTCCCTCTGGTCCAGCATGAGGAATTGGGACTGGTGTTGCACCCGTTTGATTTAGCAACGAATAAGCTTCTGGCGATGGCCGGACGGCTCGAAATCCGCGATTGGATGGACGTGATTACCTGTCACAAACGAATTCAACCTCTGGGCTATCTGGCATGGGCGGCCTGCGGTAAAGATCCGGGCTTCAGCCCTTTGTCGATCCTGGAAGAGGCGGGTCGTTCCGGACGATACACGCCCGCTGAATTGGATGGACTTTGCTTTGATGGTGCAGTCCCTGTGCTCAGTGACTTGATGCGGGAATGGCACTCCATGCTCAGGGAGGCTCGTGAGGTGGTTGCGGTTCTACCCGCGGAACGAGCAGGCACGTGTGTACTCCACTATCAGGGTAATCTCTTCCAAGGGGATCCGACACAACTTGAACAGGACTTTGCGTCAAATAATCTTATCTTTCACCCAGGTAGTATTCGGGGGAGCTACCCGCAAATTCCCCAATAATCTCTCTTGCAGAGGGCATCGATAACATATCCGGATTGATTTGAGAGGTTACCAGAGTTAATTCGGCTGGAAGCGTAATTTGGCCTGACCGATGAGGTAGAAGCTACCGGTGATGCAGATCAGATCTTCTTTGCTGACGGCGCTTTTGGCTAATTGCAGCGCCTGGCCGAGACTGGAAGCCGTCTGGCACATTTTTCCACAGATTTCTGAGTACATCTCGGCCAGGTCTTCCGGAGACATGGCCTTGGCCGAGTTGCTTCGGGTGAAAATAACCTTGTCGGCCCCGTATTGCAGCATTTCGAGCATTCCCTTGACGTCTTTGTCGTTGTTGCAGCCGAAAATAACGACCATGGAATCGTACGGGATATTCTGCCCGATGGCGTGTATGAGGGCCTTGATGCTCGCGGCGTTGTGGGCGGCGTCGATGAGAATTCTCGGATCGTGCCAGATCATCTCCATACGACCCGCCAATGAGACCTTCAACAGTCCCTCGGCGGCCTTTTCGTTATCTATGGTGTAGCCGAAGGATTTGAGTTTATCCAGCATGGCCAGCGCCAAACCGCAATTGATCGCCTGATGCTTGCCGTGCAGCGGGACACGTAAATGCTCGAATCGGCTCGTGGGCGTTGTCAGGCAGATTCGCGTGTGCGGCCCGTGCTCCCGGGAGGTTTCGAATCGGTGCGAAAAATCAATATCGCTCCCGGTGACGCTCAAGGGGGCTTCGAGGGACATCGCTTGCATTTTAAGAACCTGCATCGCCGCCGGTTCCTGGGGGACAGTGATCGCCGGCACACCCCGTTTGAAAATCCCCGCTTTTTCCTCTGCAATACTATCGATCGTCGTTCCAAGCTGGTCCTGATGGTCGATACTCAAGCTGGTGATACCGATAATTGTGGGCTTGATAACATTCGTACTGTCCAGGCGTCCACCCAAACCAGTTTCGATAATAGCAATATCGACTTCCTTATCGACAAAATACATGAACGCCAGGGCCGTCATGATCTCGAAAAAAGTGGGGGGATCGGTTTTCGACATCTTCTCCACCGGGGCGTAAATACGGTTGAGCAAACCCCGCATTTCGGATTCGCTGATCATTTCCGAATTGACCATGATGCGCTCGTGTAAATGCACGACGTGAGGCGAAGTATATAAACCTACCTTATAATTGTTCGCTTCAAGCATCCTGGCGAGCATCGTGGCGGTCGAGCCTTTGCCTTTTGTGCCGCCGATATGAACCGTTTTGACCTTCTGATGAGGATTGCCGAGTAAGGATAGTAATTTCTCCATCCTGTCGAGGTTGAACGTTGTCACGTTGTATCGCAGGCGCGTTTGCTTCTCATAGTCCGTCCTCTCAAGTAAATAAGAGATCGCCTGCTGGTAATTCCGGAAGGCATTTTTACTCTTAACTTTGGCAACCTTGGAGGAGGACTTTTTCTGTCGTTTCTTTCCGGTTGTTTTCACAGTCCTTACCATCAAAGCGATGATTATAGCAGCGAAGGGAGCCTGAGTCAATATCGGATTGTTGAAAATGCAACATAACGGAAGCTGAATATTATCGTAATATATTATATATAAAGCATTTACAATAATGATGCGATGTCATATTATCTTTTTTCGATAGCCATCTTATAATCAGATATATTGAATATATTATTATATATTCTTATATGTGTCTTATTCTCTCTCTTTTGGACATTTTAAAAGCTTTGATTTCAGCAATTCCAAATGGCAATCCTCCTCTCGTTCCATATAATGATCGGTGTGAATACGACAAGATCCAAACAAACTTCCTTTTTTTTGAAAAGAATCGGCCTTTTTACCCTGCAGGGCCTCAACCAGCTTCTTTGGCCGGCCGTGTGTACGAATTGTCGCCAAAGTATTTGTGAAACGGATCACGACTTGTGCCAGGATTGTTGGGATGGGCTTCTGGCGTGCACCGGGGCCGATTATTGCCGGCGTTGCGGCCGGGAGGCCAGTCGATTTGCCATTGTGGACGGTGCATGTCCCGATTGCCAGGGCAAAGCGATTCATTTCGACCGGATCGCTCGGGCGGGGATGTATAGCCGGAGCTTGCAACAATTGATCCTGGCTTTCAAGAACGGCAAAACGGAACATGCCCATGTTTTGGACTTTATGGCCAATTCTGCATTGCTGGCAAGCGATTTTTATCGTGAGGTAGAGCTTTTCGTGCCGGTTCCGCTGCACTGGTCCAGACGCATGATTCGCGGGTACAATCAATCACATATCTTAGCTCAAAAATTAAATCACCCCACAGGCAGGGTCAGCACGGACCTTGTTCGCATTCGTCGCACGAGATTGCAGCCGGCGATGGCCAGTCCCGCCGCACGGGCCAGAAACGTCGCCGGGGCCTTTGCCGTTCGCAATGGGCATCCATTTGCCAGCCGGAAAATCTGTCTTGTGGATGATATCAAAACAAGCGGTGCGACCTTGAATGAATGTGCATCTGTATTGAAGCAAGCCGGGGCGTTTAAGGTCTTTGCATTGGTCTTAGCCGTCGCCGGACAAAGCACTGGTTAGCCTTTTCTTGAGAGGTACTCAACGATGACCGAATTAAGGCGATTGATAACACTAAAAATGCTGATTCTTCTATTAACGGGGACGATTTCAAACGCCGCAATCGACGCGGATTGGCTTGTTACTCCGATTGAAGAGCCGGTTCAGATCGAAGAACGTCTCGACGGCAAGGAGGTGGTTCTGAGCAATGGGCTTATCAGCCGGACGTTTCGGGTGCAACCCAACGCGGCTACCGTTGCTTATGATAACCTTATGACCGGCGAATCCGTCATTCGAGGCGTCAAGCCGGAAGCGATTGTCGAGCTGGACGGGACGAAATATGAGGTCGGGGGCTTACAGGAACAGGTCGAATATGCGTATTTACAGACCGAATGGCTCGATTCACTGACCGATAATCCGGAGGCTTTCAAGTTTAAGAGTATGGATACCGGCCCGACGAAGGAACGTTTCGCCTGGAAACGAAAGCGCTACTCGGCGGATTTGCCGTGGCCTCCGCCCGGTAAATCGCTGATATTTCATTTCGAACCGCCGGAGGGAAAGCTAAAGGGCCTGACTCTTTCGATTCATTATGAGATGTACTGTAGCATCCCACTGCTTGCGAAATGGCTCACCATTCAAAACGGCAGCGATAAACCGGTGAAACTCAACACATTTACCAGTGAAATCCTCGCGGCGGTGGAATATGAGTCGCGCGTCGAGCAGCCTCAGCAGTGGGAATATCCTAACATTCACATCGAGAGCGATTACGCCTTCCACGGCGGCGATCCCAGAAGCGCCAATAAAACAACGCATTGGGTGGTCGATCCGCAGTACAGTACACAAATCAATTATTTACGGAAAACACCCGTCATGCTGGAAAGCCGACCGCCTATTGGCCCTGACGTGATCATCGAGCCCGGCGATACGTTCGAGTCTTTCCGAACGTTCGAGCTGATTTTCGACACGACCGAGCGCGAGCGCAAAGGCTTAGCCTTGCGGCGTATGTACCGAACGATTGCCCCGTGGGCGACGGAGAATCCGATCATCATGCACGTCCGTCACGCCGATCCGAAATCGGTCCGCCTGGCTATCGACCAATGCGCCGAGGTCGGCTTCGAGATGGTCATCATGACCTTCGGTAGCGGCTTCAACATGGAAAATATCGATCCGGACTATCTGGCCCACATGAAAGAGCTGGTCGATTACGCCCATAGCAAAGGCATCGAGCTTGGCGGCTATTCACTCCTGGCCAGCCGGCGGATCAGCGATGAACACGACGCGATCAATCCCGAAACGGGCAAACCCGGCGGAGCGATTTTCAACAACTCCCCCTGCCTGTGTAGTCAATGGGGGATTGATTACTTCGCCAAGATCAAAACCTTCATCGAACAGACGGGCCTCGATCTACTCGAACACGACGGATCCTATCCCGGCGACGTCTGCGCCTCAACGAAACATCCCGGCCATCGCGGACTCCATGATTCGCAATGGAAGCAATGGAAAAAGATCACGGATTTCTACAAATGGTGCCGAGGTCGAGGCGTCTATCTGAACGTTCCGGATTGGTATTTCCTTACCGGCTCGAATAAAACGGCGATGGGTTACCGCGAGACGAACTGGTCCTTACCTCGTGAAAGACAGATCATCCTCGGCCGACAGAACATTTTCGACGGCACCTGGACGAAATCGCCAACTATGGGCTGGATGTTCGTCCCATTAGTACAGTATCACGGCGGCGGAGCAGCCGCTACGCTCGAACCTTTGTCCGAGCACCTCGATGCATACGGCGCGCACCTGACCCAGAACTTCGGCTCAGGCGTCCAGGCGTGTTATCGCGGACCGCGCCTCTACGATACGGATGAAACAAAAGCACTCGTGAAGAAATGGGTGGACTTTTATAAAAAGTACCGGGATATCCTCGACTCCGACATCATCCACGTCCGCCGGCCCGACGGACGCGATATCGATTGTATTCTGCACGTCAATCCGCGACTCAAACATAAAGGCCTGGCGATGGTCTATAATCCTCTCAATCGCACGGTCACTAAGACACTCACACTCCCATTGTACTATACGGGACTGACCCAAAGAGCGCGCGTCCGTGAGCAAGAAGGTAAGAGGAAACGCTATAAACTGGATCGTAAATACAACGTCGAAATCCCAGTCACTATCCACCCAAAGGCAGCTACCTGGTTCGTTATCGAATAATGAACTTCCTTAAACTGACCGATTCTTGTTGTCCTCCCTGCGAAGGCAGTCCCTAAGGGACGCCTTACGGTGGGATCCAGGAACATAACGAAAGAAATGGATTCCCGCCTTCGCGGGAATGACAAATCGTATTATGTTATTATCTTTGAACGACCTATTTCATGATTCGATCTCTAAACGGTCAGTATGATTAACTTATCTGCTTCGTTGTATTTTTTCGAATCGGGCCAATGCGAGGAAGAAAAACACCATGACGACCAGGGCCAGTAGGAAGCTCCATCTTGAGGCCAAGCCCATCGCGCTGGGCAGGTAGGCGAAGAACAATACAAGCCCAGCCACAAACAGACTGTAGGGAAGCTGCGTCCGCACGTGATCGATGAGATTGCACGAGGTGGCGATGGAGCTCATGATCGTCGTATCGGAGATGGGCGAGCAATGGTCGCCGAAGATCGCGCCGTCCAGCACCGCCCCCAGGCTGATCATTGTGGTCAAACCGTATCCCCCGTCGATAGCGTAGGCGATCGGAACCGCGGTTGGGATCAGGATCGCCATCGTGCCGTAGCTCGTGCCCGTTGCGAACGATGTCACGGAAGCAACAACAAAAAGAATCGGCGGGAACAGATACGGCGGAACCCTCCCGGCCAGAATAGCCGTGAGGAACTCGCCGGTTCTTAACGTGTCACAGCAATTCTTGAGCGACCAGGCGAGAATTAAAATAACAAAGGGGATCATAGCCCGCCGGCCTCCGCTTTTAAAGCATTGGATAATCGTCGGCTTGCGTAACGGTCCAAGGAACCTGCCGAAGAATAAAGCCAACGCCAGGCCGAACAACGCGGCGCAGGCAAGGACCGCCGGGCTGTTTTCCGTATGCCCGATGACCTCGCGCCAGTAGTCCCAGCTTGCGGGGGAAAGGGACTCGAGATCGACGGGTTTCGGCGGCATATTCTCCGCGGCGGTTGTAAGGCTTAGGTTTTGCCATTCCTGCATGTCGGTTTTGAGATTGGCCGTTCCATCGAACCACAGACCCGTCAAATGAAACAGTATCAGCCCGGCCAAAGGCACCAGGGCGTTGATCGCCCGACCTTTCTCGATATTCAATGTCGTGTTGTTTTCCGGCGTCGTGGTTTGAGCGCGTTTCTCTGCGGTTTTCATCGGTCCGAAATCGCGGCCCATGAAAATATGCACGAAAACAAAGGCGATCATGAGCAGGCAATAGAAACGAAAACTCAACGCATCGAAGAACATCGAATAGCCGGACTTGTCGATGCTCAGTGTTTGGCCGATAGCCGTTAAAAGACTGACTTCGTAGGCGATCCACGTGCTCACGACGGCAAGCCCCGCAATCGGCGCGCTCGTGGCGTCCACAATGAAGGCGAGCTTTTCCCGGCTGACGCGGTACCGGTCCGTGATCGGCTGCATCATCGAGCCGACGACAATCGCGTTCGTATAGTCGTCAATGAAGCACAGGATTCCCATGATCGCCGTGGCGGCCTGAGCGGACTTGCGGCCCTTGATCCATTTCAACAGCCATACGATGATCCCGCGAAATCCTCCCGAGGCGACGAGAACATCGATCATAATGAAGATCGGGGGAATAAAGGAGAGGATCGTAAGATTCGTTTTGTCCGTGACGGTACCGATCAAATGCATGCCCGACGTCTTGAAACCTTCGAGCCAGGCACCGACACTGAGCGGCGCCTGCGGGACCTGGGTCAGGACGCCGCCAACCACAATCGCAATGCCCAGGCTCGGCAAAACGCGGCGCGTCAGAAAAGCCAGCACGATGGCCAATAGCGGAGGCACGACGCTGTACCACATTGCCCGTTGAGGATCGGTTTGATCGGAGGGAGTGAGGAAGGCGGCCAAAGCGCACAAGAGACCAAAAACCACAAATCCAACAATAGCTCTTGTCAATGCTTTCGATTTCAATGTATCGCAATCTTAAATAAGAATCCTAAACAATTATAGAAATCCTAAATTCGAATATCGAAATCCGAAACAAATCCAAAATCCAAATGACCGAAATTTAAAACAGCTTTGCATGCGGCTGGATTTGTTTGGATCATTTTAATTTTGAACATTGAGTATTGTTTCGAATTTCGGATTTCGAGTTTCGGATTTTTATTCGTGCTTCCGTTTTCGGTTATGTTTGTTTCAACCACCGGGCGACTTCCATCAGGCCGGGACGCTTACCGTACATGAGGATGCCGGTCCGAAAGACCTTGGCCGCCATGGCCATCGCCACCAACACAGCCGCGGCTAATATGACAATCGAGGCCAGAACTTCGACTGACCAAATATCTGAACCGCCGGACAGCCGCAAGATCATGACCATCGGCGCAGTTGGCGGGAAAAACGATAAGACCCGGGCCAACATGCCGTTCGAATCCTGAACGATATTTTGCCAGGCCAACAGCGGCATAATGCAAAAGAGCATGACCGGCGTCATCAGGCTTTGGGTCTCTTTGATCGTATTGCAGATCGAGCCGATCCCCACCATCGTCGAGCCGAACAGCAAAAACGCCAGGATATAATAAAGGATGAAGTAAGGCAATAACGACGACGCGATCCCGGCGTTCAGCCCTTGCCAGCGCGCCGTGCCGATAGCCGCGACGCCCCAGAGACACACGACCGTCAGACCGATACTGACCAATCCCAGAATCTTCCCGGCCATCAATTGGAAGGGACTGACCGCTGAAAGCAAGACCTCAATGACGCGCGAGCTCTTTTCTTCGATGATGCTGCTGAGCATCTGTTGACCCATCGTCATAATCCCCAGGAACAAT
Organism: Sedimentisphaerales bacterium; assembly: GCA_016934255.1. Taxonomy (GTDB): domain Bacteria; phylum Planctomycetota; class Phycisphaerae; order Sedimentisphaerales; family Anaerobacaceae; genus JAFGTG01. Next base: position 33,298 of record JAFGTG010000017.1, on the reverse strand, counting down.
AGATACATGAAAAAGAACGGGGTCATCATCCTGATGATGAAGTCGCTTTTTCCCTGAACGCGTTCCTCCTTGTCGGTCTCGCCGACAACCACCTCTTCAATTGCAACTCGCCGAATGTCATCCAACAGCTCTCGTGATAGATTATTCAGCTCGCATCGCTTATTCTCGACGATCACATGCAGAGAGCGTTTGATCGTTTCAAAGGCGTCGGTATCCGCCGGCTTGGGTTTATGGTAATAAAAATGAATCTTACCGGTTCCGTCGAGCAGGTCTTTATCGAGCACGATATAGACGTCGAGCTTGCCGCGACGAAGCTTGTCTTTTATCCGTTTATCCGCCGATTCCGATTCTTCGGACGTTTGAAGGTCCTGGAGTTTGATCTCCCTGTTCGGATGTTTCTTATTGTATTCGTCAAAAGATGTTTCGATCTGGGCTGAAAGCTGGTTCGATAAATCCGTCACGGCCACTTTCATGGGCGGGCGAGCCACGGTTGTGCGCCGATTGAGCTGTTTTATAAAAAATACCATGATCACGAGAATGACCGGCAGCATCACGATCGAAAGGATGAACGTCTTGGTCTTGGCCGTCTCGATATATTCGCGCTGCGCGACTTTAAGCAGCTTCAGCATCGCTCTTGCCTACCAAATCTACGAAAATTTCATGTAACGAAGGCACCTTCACCTCGAAGGCCTGCACGCGCACGCGATCCATGAAGGCTCGAAGCAACTCCTGCGGATCGGCGTCCGGGGCGAGTTTAATATCCAGCCGCTTGCCCTCCGACGTCACTTTCAAAACGTTCGGAAGCCCTTCGATGAAATCCGTTTCGCCCTCAAGCTCAACGGACACAATATCGGATGTCTGTCGCGATCGGATCTGATCCAGCCGGTCGTCCAGGAGGACCTTTCCCTTGTTTACCAATAGGATGAATTCGCAGAGCTTTTCCGCTTCGTGCATCACGTGCGTGGAGAAAATAATCGTCTTTCCTTGTTGTCGCATATCAAGAATGATTTTTTTGAGCAGGTCGGTATTAATCGGATCGAGACCCGAGAACGGCTCATCGAGGATGAACAAGTCCGGATTATTAATGGCCGTGACGGCAAACTGCAATTTTTGGTGCATCCCCCGCGATAGTTCTTCGACTTTTTTATCCGCCCACTTCGCCAGCTCCACCCGCTCCAGCCATTCCGTCACGCGTTGAGCCAACTCTTTGTTGGCAACGCCCTTGATCGCTCCGAAATACGCCAGCACGCTGCGAACCGTCATCTTGCGATACAAACCCCGCTCTTCGGGCATATAGCCGATTCGGCTTTTGGCCTGCTCGACGGAGCGTCCCTCGAAGAGCGAGACGTGCCCGCTGTCGGGACGGATGATATTCATAATCATGCGAATAGTCGTCGTCTTGCCGGCGCCGTTGGGGCCGAGAAAGCCGTAAATGGCCCCCGCCGGGACCGTTACGTTCAGATGATCCACGGCGTGGACCTTGCCGAAATTTTTACACACATCACCGAGCACGACGGCATTCATATTGAACCATCCTTTATGTTGTCCTCAAGTCGGCGTTATGATACCATAACCGCGGGATAAGTACAGTTATTGTTTTCTAAGGAGAATGCTATGGAGTGCAAATCATTTGTCGAAGAACAAATCGCCCAAATCAAGCAAACGGTAGGCGAAGCCACTGCGATCAACGCTCTGAGCGGCGGCGTGGACAGTTCCCTGGTGACGGTGCTCGGCCACCGCGCACTCGGAGATCAACTCAGAACGGTCTTTATCGACAGCGCCCTGATGCGGGAAGGCGAACCGCAGCGTGTGGTTAAAACGTTTGCCGATATGGATATCCCCGTTGAATTGGTCGATGCCCAGGAGGATTTTCTTTCCGCGTTGGCGGGTCTGACGGACCCGGAACAGAAGCGTCAGGCCGTCACGGATACGTTTTATGCCAAAGTTTTCGGAAGATTGGTTAAGGAATCGGGTGCAAAGTTTCTCTTCCACGGAACAATTCTGACCGATATCGAAGAGACCGTTGCCGGCATCAAACGTCAACATAACATTTTGGCTCAACTCGGCATCGATCCCGAAGAGACATACGGCTATTCGATTATCGAACCGCTGAAAACCCTGCGAAAGGACGGCGTTCGTGAGGTCTGCGAATTTCTCAAACTCCCCGCCGACATCTCCCATCGAATTCCCTTCCCCGGCCCGGCGCTGGCCACTCGCATCGTGGGAGAAGTAACGAGAGAACGACTGGCCACCGTCCGGGCCGCTACGGCCATCGTCGAAGAGGAACTCGGTGACAGCGGGGCCTTTCAGTATCTGGCCGTCTTGCTTAATGACCGGGCCACCGGAATCCGGGACAACAAGCGTGAATTCGGCCAGATTATTGTTGTGCGATGTATCGAGAGCACCGATGCGCGAACCGCGACGGCGACCGAATTATCCTGGGATAAGCTGAACCGGCTATGCGAGCGGATCGTCAATGAAATCGACGACGTCAACCGCTGCCTGTACGACCTGACGCCCAAGCCTCCGGCAACGGTGGAGTACATATAGACGTCCCCGAGCCGAATTCTTCACTACACTCCATCGCTTGATTGTGCTATAATCGAACGAAAAGTTGTGTAATGGGGATACGGCATGAAAAAACGAAGGATTCGGTGTGAATGGGTGGTGGCGTCGTGTATCATCGCGTTTTGTGTTTCTTCCGGCTCGGCTCAAACAATTGACGTCGGGGCTTCAATGCGCCGATGGGTCGAAGCGGACTGGATCGAACAACAGCAAAAGGAACACGATTTCTCACTGGAAACCACCCGGCAATGTATTCAGCAAGGGTACACTCTCGCGGAACGGTTGCGCCGCTTATCGGCATCCGAATCCCAACTGAAACCATCGATCGCTGAGCTAAAGCAGATCGAGGCTCGCCTGGTGAATATGGAATCGTCGGTTGTCTCTTTAGAGGACCGCCGGGAGATATACTTCGATGTTCGCCGGACAAATCGCCGGATCGCGTTCTGTAACCCGTTGCTGAACATGGGCAAAATCCTGTTCATCAAGCGTCACCATCCGGGCGGCGTCTTCCACATGTGCGATCAGTACTACGGTTTTAACGCCATTGCCGGAGGGGGATTATTCGTTTTATCCGACCCGTTCGGGCCTGAGCCGAAACTCACGAATCTTCTGGCCGACGCTATTGTCGAGAAAGGTCGGCTCAAGGGGCGCAAGCTCGAACCCGGCGGATTCCTTTCGCCCGAATTATCATTCGATGGCAAGACCATCCTCTTCGCCTACACCGAGGGCAAAGGCAAAGACCTGGAATGGACGCCGGAAAGTTGCTTCCACATTTTCAAGGTCAACACCGACGGCACCGGGCTGGTTCAACTGACCGACGGCCCGTGGAATGATTTCGATCCGTGTTTTTTGCCCAACGGGCGAATCGTCTTCAACTCCGAGCGCCGGGGCGGCTACCTTCGCTGCGGCCGGCATTGCCCGACCTATACCCTCCACTCCATGGCGCCGGACGGCAGTGACATTATTCTCTTCAGCTACCACGAAACGCACGAGTGGCATCCGAGCGTCACGAACGACGGTATGGTCGTCTATACCCGCTGGGATTACGTGGACCGCGATACGAACGTCGCCCATCATATCTGGACGTGCTTCCCCGACGGGCGCGATCCGCGCTCGTTCCACGGCAACTATCCAGTCCAGCGGGAGACCCGGCCCTGGATGGAAATGAGCATCCGCGCCATCCCGGACTCGCACAAATTTATCGCAACCGCCGCCGCCCACCACGGCAACGCTTTCGGCTCGCTGGTCTTGATCGACCACCGCCTCGATGACGACAACGCATCATCACAGTTAACTCGCCTGACGCCGGACGTGCCTTTCCCGGAAGCCGAAAAACATATCAAACCGATCAGGGAATGCATGGTCTATGGAACGCCCTGGCCGCTTAGCGAGGACGATTATCTTTGCGTGTACGATAAGAACGCCAGGAACCACGGCATTTACTGGATCGATCGCTTCGGCAATAAAGAGCTGATTTACCGCGATCCTTCGATCCCGTGCATGAGTCCGATTCCACTCCGGCCGCGAATAAAGCCGCCGGTGATTCCCACCCAGACCGTCCAAACCGCCGCCGACATAGCGAAAGTCGGCGGTGTCATCCCGAAGGAAACGATCACCGTCGTCAATGTTTACGACAGTGATTTTCAGTGGCCCGCCGGCGCGAGAGTCGCCGCGTTGCGGATCATCCAGGTCTTGCCGAAAACAACTCCCCCGCCGAACCAGCCCCGTATCGGCATCGGCAACCAAACAAACGCCCGGGCGGTCCTGGGCACCGTCCCCGTCGAGGCTGACGGCAGCGCGCATTTCGAAGCGCCCGTCGGCAAACTGATCTACTTCCAGGCCCTGGATGAACGAGGCATGGCCATTCAATCGATGAGGTCGGGTACTTATCTCCATCCCGGCGAACAATTGACCTGCCTGGGCTGTCACGAGCCTAAAGGGAAAACGTCGCGACCATCGAATATAACACCGCTGGCCCTGAAGCGGGCGCCGTCGGAGATTCGATCCGACGTGGACGGCTCGAATCCGTTTAATTACGTGCGGCTCGTTCAGCCGGTCCTGGACCGTAACTGCGCAAGCTGCCACACAAACGAAAAAGCGCCCGATCTGACGGGAACCATCGAAGGCAAAAACGGCTGGACGCGCTCGTATCAAACTCTGGCGGGGAAATACGGTTTCTACTTCCATGTGAGCAATGGTTCGATCAAAACGGGCGTCCACGGGGGCAGCCGGACCATTCCCGGAAAATTCGGAGCGCACGCCTCGAAGCTGCTCGACTATATGGACGAGCGACATTACGGCGTGATACTTTCGGAGGAAGACTTTCATCGTTTGACGCTGTGGCTGGACTGCAACAGCGAATTCTACGGCTCGTACGAAAATACCATCGCCCAGGCCAAAGGGGAAATTATACAGCCGACATTAGATTAGGGGCAATGCCATCTATGATGGATTCAACGAACCGCCCTTCTATCTCATCAGAATGAAACGGCCGCCGGAACCCAGTAGGGTGCGCCCGCCTTCGACGGATTGCACACGCGGCTACTTATAGGATGCCCTCCTTTCCGCGCGTGCAAAAACAAAGTTTGCACACCCTACCGATTGACCGATCCTATTTATGTTATGTCAAAAACCTGCGTCAGTTTTGTGATTTCAAAGATTCGATACAGATCCGCGTCCAGGTTGGACAATTGCACCTGGCCGTTCAACTCACATACGTTCTTGTGAATTCGTACCAATAAGCCCAAAAGGGCGGACGTCATAAAATTCACGTTGGAAAAATTCAGAACCAGCTTGCCTTCCTGGTTTTGCTCGATGACCGGATCCAGAGCGTTCTTGATCTGACGGATATGTTCTTCATCGACGATTCTCTCATCGAGAAATGTCACGAAAGTAACGTCCCGTCCGTATTCCACCTTTATTCTCGATGACTCTTGTCCCATGTGCGATTCCTACCTAAATCAACTGAGTTCGCCACAATTGAAGGTTAGATATATAGTATTATATCACATTGTTTTCTACAACTCCAGAACTGATTTAATATCTTTTATTGCCGCCATACAACAGACAGAGTACAATCTATGGAAATGTAAGTGTTTCATTGCTCTGGAGATAACGGCGATTGGTTGATAGCCGCACAGATAAAAGGATCGAGCGTCACATGAGATTTCAACATCCCAAAATCATAATGCGAAATGTTCTTTATATTTCACTGTGTTTTTCGTTCCTCGTGACTTCCAGTAGGGCCGTTGCCGATCTGATCGCTTCGCCGGAACCGGATTGGCCTCAATGGCGTGGCCCGCGCCGGGACGGCATATCGGACGAAAAAGGATTGCTGTCAAGCTGGCCCCCGGAAGGCCCGAAGCTCATCTGGAAAATCGACGGTCTCGGAAAAGGGTGGTCTTCGCCGATCATCGTCGGCGAACGGTTGTATATCACGGGGGACGCGGGTGACGATCTGGTGATTTTCGCCTTTGATCTCGACGGTCATATTCAATGGAAGGTCAAAAACGGACGGGCCTGGAAAGGCTCTTATCCCGGGGCGCGGGCGTGCGGCGCTTACTCCGATGGCCGATTATATCACATGAACGCTCACGGGCGTACGGTCTGCCTAAATGCGGTCTCCGGCGAGGAGCTTTGGGCCGTCGATATCCTGGAGCGGTTCGAGGCCGACAATATCACCTGGGCGCTCAGTGAATGCCTGCTGGTGGACGGATCGCGATTGATCGTCACGCCCGGCGGCCCAAAGGCGCTCATGGCCGCCCTGGACAAGCGGTCCGGCCGGACGGTCTGGACGACCGAACCGCTCGGCGACGACCAAACGTCGCATTGCTCGCCGATTCTCTTTCGTTTTGCCGGACGCCGGATCATCGCCAGTTGTTCCTCGGCGCATGGCTTCGGCGCCGATGCCGACACGGGTGAGCTGCTCTGGACCGTCCCGTTGAAGAATCCGTACGGCACCAACGTCTCGACTCCCATTTACGGATCGGATTGTATCTATTACGTGACCCCATACGCTGAGAACGGCAGGGCCTATCGGCTCCATACGGAAGGCCGGGGCATCCGAGTCGAACATCTCTGGACCCATCCGCTCGATACGGTGACCGGCTCCGGCGTGCTCGTCGATGGAACGCTCTTTTCCGCCGGATATAGCAGACCCAAGCACTGGTTCGGAGTCGATTGGCAGACGGGCCGAACGAAATACGAACTGAAAGACCTCACGACGGGAGCGGCTATCTATGCCGACGGTCGGCTTTATTGCCTCGACGAGCGCGGCACGGTGGCCCTGTTGAGGCCGGAACCGGACGGCTTAAAGATCGAGGGACAGTTTCGTCTGTCGGCTAAGCGGCTTCGAGATGCCTGGGCCCATCCGGTCCTGCTCGACGGCCGGCTCTATCTCCGCTATCACGACACGCTTTGGTGTTATGATGTGAAAGAACCTGTTGCCAAACTCGGACGATCCACTATACTGCGTTAAGAAACAACCGTAATAACCTTTGATATGAGAAGTCCCTGGCGTTTGTAGAGTGCTGGTTTAATTTTAGACCTGGAGGTGATCCAATGAAACAGATACACAATTCCACCCTTTTTAGAGTTTGCACTGTTTTTCTGGTTGTCGTTTTTGTGGTCGCAAATTGCCCGCGCGTGTACGGCCAAAATATCGACACGGAAAAGATAATCGAGATGATGCTGAACGGGCGCAAAACGCAAACTCAAATCTCATCTCTGACCCATACATACGGGACATTCAACATCCCAAAAGCCTATCAGATTCAACGCAACCTGGCGAAAGAGCTGAGCAAGGAATTGGGGGCTGTAACAGGCTATAAGGTCGCGTATGCCAGCGAAGCCGCCCGAAAACAGTTCGGTATCCCGGAGCCGGCCAGCGGCCCGCTCTTTAGCCTTCAACGCGTTCCGAACGGCACGACGCTCCCAAAAAACACCTTTGGCGAAATGACACTGGAAACGGAAGTCGCGTTTACCATCGGCAAGCGGATCGACCACGAAATCGAAGACGTCGCTCATATAAAAGACTATGTCAAATGGGTGCATACCGCATTCGATGCCGGGAACTATCTCTTCGCGCCGGACGCAAAACCGACGGTTCAGGACCAGATCGCCAGCGGCGTCGGCGCCCACATGTTCGTCCTCGGCCCCGCCGTCGATCCGAGCCAGGCCGATGTCGATGCCTTGAGGCTCAAGTTGATCCGAAACGGTCAGATCCTGGCCGATAGTCCCGCGACGGACGTGATGGGTAGTCCCTGGATTTCTTTGCTTTGGTGCACCAACCATGTCGTCAAGCTCGGAGGCGCGCTGGAGCCCGGCACGGTTATCGTCACCGGCACCGCAGCGCCCGCCTACAAAGCCAAAGGCGACGAAATCAAAGGTGATTACGTGGGCGACTGTGGCCCCCTGGGTAAGATTACGATGACCATCGAATAAACTCATTGTGTGTGCAACACTGTAACAGGATCAATGATTAATGAAAATCGCTGTATTAGACGGCTACACTCTGAATCCCGGAGATTTATCCTGGGACAGTCTGGAAGCCCTGGGGGAGTGTATCATACACGATCGCTCGGCGCCGGAACAGGTCGTTCCGCGAGCTAACGGCGCTGAGATTGTTTTAACCAATAAGACCGTGCTATCGGCGGAGTCCATCGCCCGCCTGACAAAACTTAAGTTCATCAGTGTGCTGGCGACCGGTTACAATATCGTGGATGTCGAGGCGGCTCGCCGACGAGGCGTCCCGGTCAGCAATGTCCCGACCTATGGAACGGAATCCGTGGTCCAGATGGTATTCGCGCATTTGCTTAACCTAACACTCCATGTCGGTCACCATGCGCGGACGGTCCGGGAGGGACGCTGGATGAACAGTGTGGATTTTTGCTATTGGGATACACCGCTGGTCGAGCTTCAGGGATTAACAATGGGAATCGTCGGTTTCGGAAGAATCGGACGCTCGACGGCCAGAGTGGCCCGGGCGTTCGGTATGAATGTGGTTGTTTATGACATAACGCCGCACTCTGAGATGCCCGACGGATACCGAAGGGTGGAACTGAACGATGTCTTTCGAGAATCCGATGTCGTGAGTTTGCATTGTCCGCTTACGTCGCAGACGGAGAATCTCGTCAACGCAGAACAGCTGACCCTGATGAAACCGACCGCTTATCTGATTAATACGAGCCGAGGGCCGCTGATCGATGAACAAGCTCTGGCCGACGCTCTTAACAACGACGAAATAGCGGGAGCCGGCGTGGATGTGCTCTCTACAGAGCCGGCGGCAAAGGATAACCCGCTTCTGACTGCTAAGAATTGTCATATCACGCCGCACATCGCCTGGGCAACCCGCGCCGCACGGGAAAGGCTTCTCAAAGTCACCGTCGATAATGTCGCCGCTTTCATCGCCGGCAAACCGCAAAATGTTGTCAACAACGTCAAAAGTTGACTACAATAATGTCGCGGGCATTCCTTCGGCTTCGCTCAGGACAGGCTTGCCCGCGAATCGAGGGCGGGACGCCCTCGACACGAAAGGATGCGATGCATCGCACCCTACAGGTTCCGCAGAAAACGAAGGTCTTTTCGCATCGCCTCGATGACCTGTTGTTTATCCCCGGTCAGGCGTTGGGCGCCGTGCTCGGCCCCGCCGATGGGATATTCGAGATGCAACGACATCGGCCCGGCGATCCCCGCCTTTTTCAACATCTTGGAATATCCTGAAAAATCCACCATCCCCTCGCCCAGAGGGCAGTTCTCCGCCCGCCAGCCTTTGTCCGTTTGGCTCCATTTGAAATCTTTGGCCACGAGCGTGTTGATATAGCGTGACATGAACCGGAAGTGAGCGGGCCAGACTGTCCCGCCCTCGACGGTAGCGTGCCGGATATCGAACTGGCAACCGATCCAGCGCGTGTCAAGGTCTCTAAACAAAATGTCGAGGTCCCAAAGAGGCGCCCCGACATATCTGGGGCCCGAATGGTTTTGGTACGTTCCCACGATATTGTAGTTCTTGTTCATTTCGACGAGATCGCGAAGTTTCGCCCCGGCTTCGTTGAGCGTTTGGCGGATCTCCGTGGAGTCGTCGTATTGATAGTAGCCCATGCGATAATAACGAATCCCCGCCTGGCTCGCCGTGGCAAGGATGCGTTCAGTCAGCGGGTCCGCAGGGTCCGTGATAGACGTCACCATCATCGGGACGTCGAGCGCCTCCGTCCTGGCGGCGTGGACGGCTCGGGGAAGGTCCTCCCGCACGCGTTCCGGCAGAACGTGGCCGCGCGGGCGGACCGTTAAATCGATACCGTCAAATCCGATCTCGCGAGCCGTCTTCGCCATCTCCTGATAATCCAGCCATTGCAGGTGCTTGGAGAAAATACATATCTTTCTCGATGCCCCGCCCTTATTTTCAGATGTTGCCGATGCATTCGCCGTTCTCGCAAAATCCAGGCTCGATAGCGCTGCGCCCGCGACGGCCATCCCGAGAAATCGACGACGTGATACGTTCCATTCGATTGGACAGTCTTGTGAATTCATTCTTTCAATCCCTCATTTTAATACAATTGCGACTTGGACTTTTCAGTGAACTTGATAATCTCGTTCATCATCAGAACGGACTCGTACGGGAAACGCCCGACGGCGGTTTCCGCCGAGAGCATGACGAAATCGGTGCCGTCGAGGATAGCATTGGCGACGTCGGCCACCTCAGCGCGCGTCGGTCGGCTGTGCTCGGTCATATGTTCCAGCATCTGCGTAGCAGTGATGACGAATTTTCCCGCGGCATTACATTTTTTAATGATGCGTTTTTGGATGATGGGCACTTCGTGGATCGGAATGGCGATGCCCATGTCCCCGCGGGCGATCATGATGCCGTCGGCGGCCTCGATAATCCGGTCGATATTTTCTATAGCCTGCCGGCTCTCGATCTTGGCGACAATTTGGCATTTTGGTAGCCTCGGTTTTATCAACTCCGCGGCCTGACGGACATCGTGTTCGTCGCGCACGAACGATAGGGCGATCGTGTCCACGCCTTGTTCAATACCGAACTCGATATCCTTTTTATCTTTTTCCGTGATTCCCTCGAATTCGAGATCGACGTCGGGCATGTTAATGCCTTTTCTCTCTTTAAGGATACCGCCCTCGACAACGAGGGCTTTAATGCTGTTGACTGAGGTACTTTTAACGCGAAGGATCAGATTACCATCATCGATATAAATCCGTTGATTGGCTTTGATGGATGTCAGATCGCCTTGATAATCGAACGGTATCGACTTCGGCCCGGAGCCTGTAACGTCGCGGGTCAGCCATACGACAGTACGAGTTTTCAACTCCCTTGTTTTTTCGCCTTTGAATCGTCCAACCCTGATCCGAAAACCTTCGAGATCCTGCATGATCCGGATATGCCGTCGGTATTTTTTATTGAGTCGGCGAATCAGCTCGATGGACGCCAGATGTTGCTGATGCGTCCCGTGCGATGCGTTCAGCCTGACGACGTCCAGGCCGGCGGTGAACATCTTTCGGAGGACGGTCGCGTTGCTGCTGGCCGGGCCTAACGTGGCGACGATTTTCGTTCTCGGCATTGTATCACAGTCCTATCCAGGTTAGACTTTCATTCCTGAGTATGTTACATTGATCGGTATTATAGGTTTTTAGCGGCCAGGAAGCAATGGGTGGGGATCAGAATATCAGGAAATCCGTAGGCAGGATACCAAAGAAACAGGATATCAGGATACCAGAAAATCAGGATATCGGGAAAGAGCAACACCCACCTGATTCCCTGATAACCTGATACCCACCTCCCGATGCCCTGATTCCCTGATAAACTTGAACTCTCTCGAATGGATACGAAAAATCGACCATCTGATTTTGCACTCATAGGGGTTTTACTCTCCGGCCTGGCGATGTCGGTCGGTTGGGGCTTCCGGGGCGATTACGGCCATGAAGCCGGGGCGATGGTCCCGGGTGCGCTCTTGGCTCTTTCGATCTGTCTGGCCTCAGGCCGGCGGGATTGGTGGGAGCGCGCGAGCATTATGGCCATGTGCGGCGGGATCGGCTGGGCGTTTGGGGGGCAAATGAGCTACGGCATCGTCATCGGCTATACGGCGAGCGACTCATTTCTTAACGTAGCTTATGGTTATGCCGGCTTATTCCTGATCGGAGCTTTATGGGGCGGCATCGGTTCGGGTATCCTCGCTCAGAGTGTCACCCAATCCCGCTCGTTTCTGGAGCGCTTCGCCGGTCCATTGGTGGCGTTATGGCTCGTTTGGTTTGCAGTGGACATAAGCGGTTTGACCGACTCCTTGTCTGAAACCTGGTACTTGCACGACACCGACTGGTTCGCCGCCTCGTCCGCTTTGCTCGCCGCGGGGGCCTACGCCTTTATCGCTCCCCGCGCCCGGCCGGCCTGCGTCTTTATTATCATCTTAGCCGCTGGCTGGTGGGCCGGATATATCTGCCTGACCGTCGTGCTGGGATTGCACATGACGCCGCCGCGCAGTGATAATTGGTCGGGCTGCGTGGGTTTGTTCGTCGCACTGGTTATTTATCTCATACGCAGACAAGATCGCGCCGCATTCAGGTTGGCCCTTGGCGGCTTCTTAGCGGGTGGCGTCGGTTTCGCTATGGGCGATTTTGTACAGATGCTGGGCCGCGCCCAGTGGGGGCCCATCGGTCGTCTGAGCACACTTCAGGGTCTGGATTATTGGAAATGGATGGAGCAACTCTTCGGATTAATTATGGGATTGGGTGTTGGGTGCGCATTCCTTCGAGGCGTTCGCCGAAAGCTCGTTCCACCTGAAGAAGATCGGACCGGCGGTTATCTCAACATCATCGCCTTATTCTTTTTACTCCTGGTGATGTTTTGGAGCAATCTCTTTAAAAACGTTCGAAACTGGGCGAAGGAGGACCACATTCCAGACCTGTTCTTCAATATCCGGACGGAATGGTGGTTTCTTTGGGTTGGGCTTATGCTTTCAGCCATGGTTCTGATTGCCATCATTCGGCATCGCCGACAAGCATTGCCTTTAGCGCCGGCCAGTGCTTTCGGACGGGGCCAGCTATTGTTCCTTCTTATTCTCTGGATTGCCGTCATCGGGGCTTTCGTGCAGGCTTTCCCCAATATGGATCACAAAGGCGTTTTTTTCGTGCATACGACATTCTGGATCACAGCCGGGATAGGCTCGCTCATCGTGTTGATGTTATCCGGCAAACCGGTGCACTATCCTGAAGCGCAATTGGCCGCATCGGATCCCTTGTGGAAACCGAATATTCGGTTTTGGATAAGCTGGCTGTTGATTCCGGCTCTCATTTTTGTATTAGCGTATCTGACCATCAACCTCAGCGACGAACCTTTACCGGGAAGCCACCTTCGCTTTGCGGAGACGCTCCGAAAAGAATAATTTAGGAATGTTAAAATGAATGACGTCAAAAAAGCTGCTGCTCTGGTAAGTATCACACTTTTGCTTATTTCCGGGTTGGCGAATGCCAAACCTGTCGATTTTTCACATGGACCGTTACGCGTCAATGAGAATAATCGCAACCTTGTGCTTGAAGACGGAACGCCGTTTTTCTGGCTGGCGGATACCGCTTGGCAGCTTATCCACGATCTGACGCGAGAGGAAATCGATCGATATTTGTCTAATCGAACGGAAAAAGGATTTACGGTCATTCAAACGGTGATCCTGGCCGAGTACGGCGGACTGGACAAGCCAAATGCGTACGGACATTTTGCCTTACATGGTAAGGATCCGAGCCGATTGGATATGGAAGACGGACCCAACAATGATTACTGGGATCATGTCGAATATGCACTGAAGAAGGCCCGTCAATACGGTTTGTATGTCGGGCTATTGCCGACGTGGGGACGTTATGTCACCAGCAACTGGCAAAACGGACTTGTCGATGGCATTTTCAATTCGGCCAATGCAGAGGTGTATGGGATGCTGGTCGCCAAGCGTCTTCGCAACCACGACAATATCATCTGGATTATTGGCGGGGACCGTGCGGCGCCGACGGATGCCTCACGAGCGATCTGGCGTGCGATGGCCAAAGGCGTCACCGTCGGCGCAGCCGGTGTCGAGGACTATAGTAAGACGCTCATGACGTATCACACATCCGGGCCGGGGGCGAGCTGGTGGTTCTTTAATGATGAAAAATGGATCGATATTCGAGCCGCCCAATCCGGCCACGGGCAGAATAGCTTCAACTGGCAGCTTATGCAGATCGGCTATTCGATGAAGCCGGTCAAACCGATGTTGGACCTCGAGACGGCCTACCCGGGCTTTCGGCACGGACGTCCACCGACGAACGCAACGGATGACCACGCGAGGCGAGGGGCATATTGGTCGGTCTTTGCCGGGTCGTGTGGACATACGTACGGCCATCACAGTATCTGGCAGATGCACGATCCCCGGCGGCGTTCGATCGCCAATCCGAAAGGATACTGGTACGAGGTGCTGGATGTACCCAGCGCGTTTCAAATGGGGTATTTGAGAGAACTCATGGAGTCGAGGTCGTTTACGACCGCGGTTGCAGATCAAGGCATCATCCTGACCGAACAAACCCGACCGGTCGATTATATCGAGGCGCTCCGCGGCCGGGATTTTCTTATGGTTTATACACCCACAGGAAAGAGCTTCACCTTACAACTTGGCAAGTTGAAAGGAAAAACGCTCATAGCCTCCTGGTTCAATCCGAGAAACGGCAAGACCAAACCAATTGGGAATGTAGAAAATAAGGGCGCCAAGATATTCGATCCCCCGGGCGAGGAAAAACTCGGAAATGATTGGGTTCTTGTACTGGATGTCGAGAAACAATAATTTGGTAAGGATGAAAATTATGAGACTCCATCGAAGAGATTTCTTAAAAAAGATGGGTATAACAGCGGCGACGTTTGGAGCACTGCCGGTTGTCGGATATTCCGGCCCAACGGCAAGAAGTCACTCGAATCCACAAAAGCCGAACATCATTTTCATTTTGGCGGACGATCTCGGTTATGGCGATCTGGGATGCTTCGGGCAGAAACAAATCAAGACGCCGAACCTGGATAAGATGGCCGCCGAGGGAATGAAACTCACCCAGCACTACGCCGGAAGTACGGTATGCGCGCCATCCCGTTGCTGCCTGATGACGGGCAAGCATACAGGGCATTGTACCGTCCGGGGAAATGTGGATTTCCTGATCAAGCCGGACGAGATGACAGTGGCCAAGATTCTCAGGCAAGCCGGGTACTCAACCGGCTGCATCGGTAAATGGGGCATCGGGCACCCATCCCCTCCGAATGGTCCGCGCAATAACGGATTCGATTTCTTCTTCGGCTACTTGAGTATGTGGCACGCTCATAACTACTACCCGGATTTTCTCTGGAAGAACGGCGAAAAAATACCATTGAGAAACGTGGTTCGACATCCGGAAAAACACTACAAGAAAGGTCAGGAAGACCTGGTGGGCCTGGCGAGTAAGAAGGTGGATTACTCCCACGATCTTTTCACCGATGAGGCTCTTGCATTCATCGAACGACAACGTCGGCCGTTCTTTCTGTTTCTTCCCTACACGATCCCTCACGCAAATAACGAAGCCAAGCAATTCGGCGAGCATGGAATGGAAGTTCCCGATTATGGTATTTACAAAGACAGGGACTGGCCGGAGCCTGAAAAGGGCAAGGCGGCAATGATTTCGCGTTTGGATCGTGATATCGGTAGAATCTTTGCCAAGCTCAAGGCGCTGGGAATCGATGAGCAAACGCTGGTCATCTTCAGTAGTGACAACGGACCTCACAAAGAGGGTGGCGTACAGCCCGACTTCTTCGACAGCAATGGACCTCTCAAGGGGACTAAACGCGACCTGTACGAAGGTGGCATTCGCGTTCCCACGATTGCGCGTTGGCCCGGCAAAATCAAAGCCGGTACTCGATGCGAGCATATTTCCGCCTTCTGGGATATTTTACCGACGTTTGCCGAGTTAGCCGGAGCACCTGTGCCCGAAGGGATTGACGGCATTTCGATGGCTCCCGCCCTGATGGGACAGCCGCAAAGACAGTACGAGTATCTCTACTGGGAGTTCCATGAAGGACGCTCACAACAAACGGTTCGTATAGGCGATTGGAAGGCCTTGCGAAGAGCGCCTTCACGTCCGATTGAACTCTATCATCTCGAATCCGACATCGGTGAGCAAAACAACGTTGCGGATGCGCATCCGGATATTGTAGCGCGAGCAAAAGAAATCTTCTCGACGATCAGGACCGATGCCGATCTCTGGCCTTTGAAATGAAAAGTGCCTAAAATTAAAAGTGACTAAAGTGACTAAAGTTATGAGCATCGCCGGCCCACTTTAGCTCACTTTAGTCACTTTAGCTCACTCCCATCTCAATACAGCGCGATATCATCGAAGTACACCGTGCCTGTACCGCCGGCTGTCGTCATAACGCCTTTTGTGCCAAGCCCCACTGAAATCGTGTTAACGTTCGTCAGGTTAATCCCCTGATCGCTTAAGGCTTGCAACTGGACCACCCATCTCGTCCATTCACGATTCTGAGCGGCGTTCGCATCATCATTCGTGACGACCGCGGCGGCTCCACCGCTGTTCGCGACGGCGACGTATAACGGTTCAGCCGCATTATCCGACTTGCCCCGGAACCAAATCACTAAGGCGCTAACGTCATTTTCGGTCCAATCGCGCGGGTAGCTCAAGGTAAGCGTCGCTTCGGAATAGGCCGCCGCACTCGGATCATTGGTATAAACAAGCGGCATCGACTGGAGGCCGCCATGGACGATGGTTTGCTCGGCATAAGGAGGAAGCAGGTAACCCGCCTGCGCTCCATTTTCAGCGACACCGTATCCGTCGATCCAACTTTGCCAGATGGCCTCGCCTTCCGCGTCGTTGTCCGTATAACCCTCGAAATCGTCCACGGAGATGAAGTCGGCCGTGGTGAAGGTCCAAAGCGGACCTTTCTGTGTGTTGCCCTGGCCATCGACCTCATCAACGCGCCAGTAATATGTGGTATGCCAGGCGAGTTTGCCGGGATCGTGACTCTCGGCGCCAAGAGCTTTACTACCCACATATTCGGGAGAAGTTGCATCGGCATTGCGAACGGCTTCTTCGTTCGTGCCTAAATACACCTCATGAGACGCGGCGCTCGTACTCGCCGTCCAGCTTAGCGTGGCGATCATCTTCACGTCTTCAGCGCCGTTCGCCGGACTTGGATTGCCGACGGCGCCCGGCGTCGTAAAGCTCCAGATATCGCCTTTGTACGTATCTACAGCGTCAAATTCATCAACCCGCCAGTAATAGACTTTTTCAAGATCAAGCGCCGTAGCCGGTTGATAAGCGGCTGTACCTTGTGGGGAACCTCCGGTGGCTCCGTTCACGGTATCATAATCGTCACCCAGATAAACGGTATGTAATTTCGCGCCGTAACCCGCTGTCCAGCTTAGGAGGACGGACGGATCGACAAACTCGGCTCCATCGGTCGGGCTGGGATTGTAGGCCTTCTTGGGTGGAATACTGAAGCTCCAGATATCCCCTCTGACCACTGAGACGTCCGCCTTGACTTCATCGATGCGCCAGTAATAGGTTGTGCCGGGCACGAGGCCGTCCGGATAAGGAAATCCGGGAAAACCGACAACGAAATATATTGCCGCCTGGTTGCCCCGGAAGGCGTCGCCGGTACCATCGTTGACATCGTCGAAGTTGTCGCTGATATAGACATCGTGCGAAATCGCCTCGGTTGCCGGCGACCAACTGATATTCGCCCACATGTCTTCAATGATGGCTCCGTCGGCGGGAGTAGGATTGTAAGCTTTCCCTGTGAAGATCGCCGACAATGTTGTCTTGCCGGGATTTCTGTCGTTATAGTCCAACTCGAATAAGCCGCCTCCATCGTAGGCTGTGATCAGGCCGGCGGCAATATACTCGTTGATCTTCGCCGTCCAGTCGCCCTCGATAATCAGCGTGCCTCCTCCGACATCCATATAGCCGACGGTATTGATTTCGAGGCCGTCGCTGCCGACGTTGAACGTGCCGCCGTGAAGGAAGAGTTCACCCGCCAATCCGCTTGCCGTCGGAATGACAAGCTCTCCGGCGGTGACGGTGCCGCCGGTCATGTACATCGTTCCCGAACCTCCTCCCCACCCGAGTTCGAATTCGTTGGTGACCGTGATCGTCCCGCCGCTCAGGTAAAGCGTACCGTGGCATCCATCCCCGTCACCCCACCAAACCCAATCCGTGATCTCAAGCGTTCCTCCCGTCATCACCATGTTGGGCTCACCGCGGACCTCGCAGCCCAGACCGAGGGCCTTCGCATCGATCCCTTCCTGAATCACCGGTCCATTGGGGGCTTTGGCATACGGTACGTCAATATAAACCTCGTCGGCCGTCGTCGGGATTTTAGCAGGACTCCAGTTGTTCCGGGTGCTCCAGAGGTTGTCGGCGCCGGCGCCGCTCCACTCGATCCTCGCCGCGTTACCGACAGAACAAATCACCAAGATTAAAGAAACCAAACATGTTACTTTCCCAGACATAATAATCCTCCTTTTCATCATAAAACGTTCTATTTTTAGACCATTTATGCATCATGACTGTTATTGAAGTATGGATTCCTTGTTAGTTTCTGATAAGACTTTTACAAAATTGGAGGTTAGGCATATATTATTGTCAGAAAATCTGTTTCAAGATTTTCTGACAATAATCAACAATCTTGAGATAAGGCATTATCATGTAAGATGTTAGATATTATGTACCCTACATCGTTCTTTGGATTTTAAAAAGAAAAAATCAGGAAAACAGATTTTTTCTTTCCAAAAGTATGCCTAACCTCCAATTTTGTAAAAGTCTTATTTCTGACTAAATTATCTTAATTCCCAAGGCAGCTCGCAACGTGATTCATCGTTATATATCGGCAATTTCAAATGAACGCTTTTTTGACGTGTCGCGGCCTCCTTCGTGAATTTTTGAACAAGATATACCAAGATAGAATCTGCTATAACATAGTTTCTACCAAATCGTTACTTGTCCGTCAAGGAAAAACCTACAAAGGAACGGCCCGGAGCAGTACCGAAGGCATCCCTCACGGGAGCACACGGACCTGCCCCTACACGTCGAAGGGAGCACAATCGAAGGGTATTTCAACGATTGGTTTATTGAAGTGCCGCGTCTTTCTCAATCGCCTTTTTAGCCTGGGCCTTTTTGAATTCCGCCAGTTTATCACTGAGTTTTTCGTCGGATAAGGCCAGGATTTGAATCGCAAAGAGAGCCGCATTTTGGGCGCCGGCTTTTCCAATCCCCATCGAAGCCACCGGAACGCCCGGCGGCATCTGGACCGTGCTCAACAGCGCATCAACCCCCCCTAAACCTGCGCTCGAAGCCAAAGGGACGCCGATGATGGGCAGCGTGGTTCTGGCCGCCAGGGCGCCGGCCAAATGGGCGGCCATTCCCGCGGCGGCAATAATGACTTGAATGCCCTTTTCGGCCGCATTTTGAGCGAAATCCGCCGCAATCTGCGGTGTTCGATGCGCCGAAATGATCCGCACGACCGGCTCGATACCCAAGGAAACGAGCTGGTCGATGCAGCCTTGCATGACGTTCATATCACTATCCGACCCCATAACCACGGCGACCATTTTTTTTGATACCATGTTGTTTTCTCTTCCAAACAAGCTAACATATATATTGATGATTGATGATTTACGATTTTCGACTGTGACGATCGGCGATGTGGACCATTCAGTCACAAGTTGTAAATCTTAGTGGTTTCGTGCCTTTGTGGCAATGATAAATCTCCCATAAGGGACGCCTTAGGTGGAAGAAGGAGAGGCTGAAATGCAAACGAGAAAACCGATTGTCGCCGGCCAGTTCTACCCCGGCCAGCATTATGCCTGTGTCGATCAAATCAATGAATGTCTCGATGCGAGAACGCTGAGCGATCCGCTGCCGGAGACGATTGTGGCGGGTATCGTCCCGCACGCGGGCTGGACCTTCAGCGGCTCTCTGGCGGCGCTGGCCTTTTCGGCGATACGCCAACAGCACGAAAAGGTCCATACCTTCGTGATATTCGGAGCCGCACACAGCTACTTCGGCCGGTCGCCAGCCCTTTGCAACAGAGGCGTTTGGGAGACACCTCTGGGCGAGGCGGCGATTGATGAAGAATTGGCCGATATTCTGTTGAGCAAGGGCGCCGCGATTAGCGATGCGAGCGCTCATGCACAAGAGCATAGCATCGAAGTGCAGGTTCCTTTCATACAATACCTTTTCGCCGGCGCGAAGATTCTCCCCATACTGGTTCCTCCGACGGAGAAAGCCATCGTCCTGGGTAAAAAAGTGGGTGAGATGATCGCAGAGGACGAGCAGAAAAAAATCATGTGTCTCGGCTCGACCGATCTGACTCATTACGGCCCGCGTTACGGATTCATCCCCCAGGGCACGGGCGAGAAAGCCCTGGCCTGGGCCAAGGACGTGAATGACAAGACATTTATCGATTTGGCATTGAAACTCGACGCCGCTTCTCTACTCGCCAACGCCGCCGAGAACGGAAACGCCTGCGGTCCCGGCGCTACGGCGGCCACGGTCGCCGCCGCGAAGGTGCTCGGTTGCCAACACGGCCTATTGCTCGCACACACCACCAGTAATGAAATCATGCACGAGAGGATGGGAACCACCAGCACCGACGCGGTAGGATATGCGGCGATGATCTTCTAAGCGGGGATATATTATGATGAATCAGCACTATCCATACCCTATCGACCGGCGGCGTTTCATGGCCTCCATGGCCGTGGGGGCTATAGGCATAACGACTTCCGGCTTATTAGCCGGTGCGACGGAGGCTGGACAATCGCATGCGCTCGATCTTCAGACGTGCGGGCCGGAATTTTCGCTTTGTCCGTTCTGGTTCTGGAACGACGATCTGTCCGAGGAGGAAATCGCGCGCCAAATTAAAGACTTCCAGACGCACGGCGTTCATGCCTTCCTGATTCATCCGCGAGCGGGATTGCCGCGGAGCATCGGCTGGATGAGCCGGAACATGATCGACTTCATGCGGTTCGCCATTGAAGAGGCGGCCAGGCGCAACATGTGGGTCATGCTGTACGACGAAGGGATGTATCCGAGCGGCTCGTCCAGCGGACAGGTCATCGAAGCCAATCCCGCCTTCCGAACACGCGGCTTATTTGCCATCGACCTCGACGAGACCGAGCCGGGCACAACCCAATATGATATTCGCATCGGCGCCAACAGCGAGCCGGAACTGACCCAGGGCCAGAATCTTGTTGCGATCGTCAAACGCAAGCAAAACGGTCATCGAATCGCCGTGATCGACCGAGCGATCAGGCCCGGCTACTCCGTTATTCGCGGATTGCACTTCCTCGAGGACGATCCGCCGAGGCGAGACAACCACAGGGAGGTGCCTGAGAACGCGCCGCCCGGCGCGGACATTCTCAATCCGGAATCGGTGGCGTGCTTTATCCGCCTGGTCTATCAGCGGTATTACGATGAGTTCAAGCAACACTTCGGCAAGACCGTTAAAGCGATCTTCACCGACGAACCGTCGATCCTGGCCCGTCGCACCGAGCGGGGCGCCGTTCCCGGAACGACGGGGATACTCGAACACGTCAATGCGTTTCTCGGCTATGATTTTACCGAGTATCTCCCTTCGCTATGGTATAAGGACGAGCCGGACGCCGAGAAGCACCGGGAAGACTACTCCCGCGCCGTCACCGCCAGGCTCGAAGAGACCTTCTACGCACAAATCCACCGATGGTGCCTCTCGCACAATATCGCATTGACCGGCCACCCGGCTGCACCTGACGACATCGGACACCTGAGGCATTTCGACATCCCGGGCCAGGACGTGGTCTGGCGTTATCTCGAGCCGGGCAAGCCGAACGCCCTCGAAGGCCCCCAGTCCACGATGGGCAAGTGCGCCTCGTCGGCCATGATCCATCTCGGCCGCCAGCGCAATCTGAACGAATGTTGCGGAGCCTACGGTCATAACTTCACCTTCGAGGAAATGAAATGGCTAACGCGCTGGCTGATCGTCCGCGGTTGCAACCTGCTCGTTCCTCATGCCTTCTACTACTCGATCCGCGGCCCGCGCATCGACGAGCGCCCGCCCGACGTCGGGCCTAATAGCCCCTGGTGGGATCAGTACAAGCCCTTCGCCGACGCATGCCGGCGATTGTGCTGGCTGAATACCGACAGTCAACACGTCTGCTCGCTGGCGATCCTCGGCCAAAACGATGACCTGCCGTGGGAAGCCGCCAAGGTTTGCTTCCAGAACCAGCGCGACTTCAATTATCTTGAGGCTCGCCATCTGTGGGAAGACGCCCGCGTGGATTCGGACGGTATTCATATTGCGGGAATGCATTATAAGGCGTTGATTCTCGAATTCGATCCGCCTTCCAAAGCCAGGGAGGCGCTCCAAACTCTGGAAAAGGCCGGACGCCTTATCCACTGGAATAAGAACAAGAATAAAGCCGCGATGCTCGAAAAGATCGACGATCTTATCGCGGTGGACGTCAGTGTCATTCCCAACATGTGGGATCTGCGGATCCGCCACGTAGTCAAGAACGGGACGCACTATTACATCGTCTTTAACGAAGGCCCAAAAAATCTCGCATTCAAGTTTCGCACCCTGGCCGAAGGCCGGCGATTCTCAATCGATCCGGAAACGGGACGCCAGATCGAAACCGATCCCCATGGACTGGTACAAATGCAACCTCACGAACTGAAAATCTTCAGAATTGTGAAATCGTAATCCGTTCCAGTTGCGGAAACACGATTTGTCATTCCCGCGAAGGCGGTCCCTGGGGGATGCCTTACGGTAGAATCCACTTTTTTACGCCCCGGCCCCCTGCCTTCGCAGGGGTGACATGTGAGCATCGGTAGGGTGTGCAAATTCCGTTTTTGCACACGCGGATGAGGCCAACGTGCGTCACACTCCTCCCAATGTTGCGTGTGCAATCCGCCAGAGGCGGACACTCCCTACGTTTCATTTTCTTCCCGACACCAGCCGCGAAGCGGCCCAACGGCTCAGAATGACAAACCTGTGATACCGTGGTTTTGTTAGAGTGTCGTGAGAAATCACGACCGAATCTATGGCGCACTATGCAACTTGGAGACATACTCCGGGAAGGGTAGGACGCGAAGGTTGCCGGGACGAGGGGCTTTCTCGAAGTAATGTACGGCCACGTCCAGCAAAAGCTTGAAATCCGAGGGCAATTGGTCGTGATTGCCCTCTCGGAAGTGCATCATATGATTCTCGGCAACGCCCAGGAACTCGTAAACGGGCATCGCTCTAAGGTATCCGGATCAAGCTCTTGGTTACCGAAACAGGCGAAAATATAACCCCGTTCATTCACCGCACGCACCGCCTCATCGCCCAACCCGATTCGAAGCATCGCCGGACGAGAACCTTTCAGCTTAGCCGGGCAATAGATATGCAATGTCATCATCAGCTTCTGCTCAGGCCCCATCTTCAGCAGGACCCGCTGATAGCGCGTCAGTCCCTCATTGCGCACGTCTTCAACCAACACTTGATCCAGTTCCACATTCCCCGGCGCAGGGGGCACTCGACCATACTCATAAAGCAATAGCAAAGCGAACATTTCCTCCCGTCGTTCCCTCCAATCCGCAACGGTTTTCACACGCCGCCCATCTTCCATCCGCAGCGGATCGGGAAGATCCTTTTGTACAGGAAAATCCTCCCATACGTCCGCTACGGCGACCATATTGAATACACAGGCACAAAATGGAAGAAAACGTTTCATTGATGTTGACCCTGCTTCATATGTCATGAATTAGATTTCCTTATTGTTATGATAATATCAAAAGCAAACCTTTAAATCCAAAGCTTTACCTGATTGCTTATTTTTCAATTCATCGTTCCATTATGAGGCTTGTCCGATTGTCGCAATAATCCTATCTTTCAGTTTCCCCCGTAACTCATCTGCATCCTTCCAAGTAACGTGATTGTACTGGCGCGTATCAAAATGGCACTTTTTTATTTGATCTTCCCTACATGTCCAGATAACTGGTAAACCCAAGCCCATAGCAAATCCAGCTTCAAAGTACACTCCCTGTCTATGTTCTGTAACATCCGCGATAAGAAAACGACTCCTTCGTATTTCAGCAAGAATTCTATCGCAAATCTTCTCATTGAATTGCTTCATGTCAATTCGAAGCATCATAAAATTTGTATCTTCTTCGAGTTTCTTTATCCCTTCTGAATAAACAGATTTCATTCGATCATCGAACCACATCGCGACAAATGCTTGTTTGGATTCGATGTTTTGCTTGGCCAGTTCCTCTACCTTTCTACAACCATCTACAGAGAGTCGCATCCTCCAATTACCTCCTGCTCCACTGCTTATTTCGCCAAGCAGGCCGCGGTTTTTCAGGTAGTCGAGATAAAATGTTAATTCGGATTGTCCTTTACAATAGAATAGCGGGTAATCCAATTCCTTATTAAAGCTAATCGGTGCTCCAGGATATGATGATTTTTCCGCAACATATCTCAAAATATTGTTTGTTTTTTCTTCTACGCTTCGGGGACACACGCTAAGGATTTGCGACTCAAATTCAGAACGATCCACAAGTAACTTTTCTTCTATATGAAGCCTACTCCTTTTCTCTGATCTCCATCTTGCCATAGCAGATATCAAGTGAAGATGTTTTTCTACAAAAGGATCGAGATCGGCTTCTATAGCACAATCTGTGATAGTATAAACACTACATCTTGGGCAATGAATAAGATACAGTGTGTCCAGAGAACTATTTGAATCGATATCGGCTTCATCCAGCTTTCCACCGCAAAGCTTACATGTATCCATGCTGATTTCCTTTCCTACGTAAACCGTATTACGTTATAGTCTTCTGATGGGCTTTTCGTTCAATTGAATATCGGGCAATCCTGATTTTCCTATACACCACATTCTACGATCATTAGGATGATCGGTATAGTTCAAAATGTGCTTACCATCTTACACGACATTTTTACTAAATCTATCCCATAGGTAGCCGAAGCAAGCGCCCTGTCATAACTGATATTGCGGTTTGTCATTCCTGGGAAAACAGGAATCCAGAGTCGTCAGCAAATGAAAAGGTGCGAAATATCGTACACTATCTTTTCCATTTATTGTCTTTAGCTCGGAAAATCCGTGAAATCCTTCGTTCTTGCTCAGGACGACGTCAGCGGTTAAGATAAAAAGTGAACTGGAGAATACTATGGTTAACTCTCGACGGAACTTTTTGAAACAGATTCTGGCCGGCGGAACGGTGCTGAGTTTTTCAAGTATGCGTATATACGCGAAAAATGCAAGCGGACTGCCCGAGTGCAAAATCCAAACGTTGACGCATGGTCCGAGGCATCATTTCTTCGGGTATTATGGTATCTGTCCCTGGAACCGCTCTGGGACGCATTTGCTCTCGCTGGAAAGTCCGTTTCAGAATCATTTCCCTACTCAGGATGAGCCGGCGGCGATCGGTCTTGTGGATGCAAAAACCGGTACGTTCGAGAAGATTGGCGAGACCCATGCCTGGAACCTCCAGCAGGGAGCCATGCTCCACTGGAATCCGTTGGACGACGATGAAATCCTCTACAACGACCGTCAGGGTAATCAGATTATCTCCGTCGTGATGAATATCCTGACCGGTAAAAAACGCATCCTCCCGGCCGCGATTAACGGTCTGAGCCATTCCGGCCGATACGCCCTGAGCCTGTCCTACGGTCGGCTCGGCCGCCTGCGAGAAACCGTCGGCTACCAGGGGATTGAAGATCCGACGATTAACGTCCCTCATCCGGATAATGATGGCGTCTTCGTGATGGATATGCGAACGGGCGAGCGGTCTTTGGCGGTTTCGGTGCTCGATTTCTATCAGCTTATCAGGGACCGGCATCCGGAATTGAAAGATCGCCATTTGTGGTGCAATCATACCGTGTTCAACAAAAGCGACTCGCGCTTTTTCTTCCTCGGTCGCTCGATGGAAAACGGACGCCTCGAAACCGGCATGTTCACCGCGGATCGGGACGGCGGCAATCTGCGCGAGGTCATCCCCTATGGAAGTAGCGTCTCACATTTCGATTGGCGCAACGACAGAGAAATCATCGCGACCTTCAAATATCAAAGCAAGGGCCGGCGGCATGTTCTTTTCACCGACGGTAAAAATGATTACAAGGTCCTGGGCGAAGGACTGCTCGATTTCGACGGTCACTGCACCTTCGGGCCCGACGGGAACTGGCTCGCCACGGACCGCAAACGCGGCCTGAACCAATCGCTGATCCTTTACAACGTCGAAACCAAACGGGGCAAAACGCTCGTGACACTCGATATGAAAATTAAACGCAACATCTCCGGCGACCTGCGCTGCGATTTCCATCCCCGCTGGAACCGCACTGGGGACGCGATCTGCTTCGATGGCATCGATTCCAAAACCGGCACTCGCCAGCTCCATATCGCCCACCTTGATTTTTCTTAGACCCAAAGCTATACTCAAATAGAAAATTTTTTTGGAGCTTTCGAGAACGAAAATGAGATCGCACATTTTATTTGACATTTGTGCTCTGGTGGTCCTTTTTGTGGGAACCGGCTTTGCTCAAGACGCTCAGGATCAAAAGGTCATCCCGCAATTGGACCGGGAGAAACTGCCGGGCAGGCAGGTGAAAGTATCCGCGATCTGCATCGGCTTCGGGGGCCATCACGATGCAAAGTTGAAACTGGCGATTGAGCATCTTCATACGGCCGGGCTCAACGGCGTGGATATCGCGTGCTTGCCCGAGGAATTTGCGGGAACCGAAGCGGAGCCTGTGCCGGGACCGACGACCGACGCCGTGGCGAAACTCGCTAAGCAGTACAATATGTACGTGATCTGCCCTATCCGCGAGCAGGCAGGCGAAAAGCAGTACAACACGGCGGTGCTTCTCGACCGTGAGGGCAAGATTGCGGGTTATTATCGAAAGATATTCGTGTTTTGGGGAGAGGGATTGCACGTGAGCACCGAAGGCGTGAAGATTTTCGACACGGATTTCGGCAGGATCAGTATTTTGACCTGTTTCGATTTAAACTTCCCTGAACTGTGGCACGAGTGCGATACAAAGGACGTGGATATCGTTTTCTGGCCGAGCGCTTACGGAGGGGGCTCGCCGTTGAATGCTTTTGCGATTCTCCATCACTACTATATCGTCCCCGTCGGCGCCGGCAATATCATGGACATCACCGGCAAACCGATTGAGAATGTCACCCAGCCTATGCCGAAACAGTTCATTGCGACGTTGGACCTGGATCGCACGTTCGTCCATTACGACTTCCATCGCGAAAAGGTCGAACAAATGCTCGAGGAACGTAAGGATGAAATCGCTGCCGAGAGGAAGCTGAGCGAGGAGGACCTCGCGCCGTGGTGGTTGTTTAAGGCCATAAAGCCGGGCGTGCGCGTACGAGAGGTATTAAAGACATACAAGATCGAACCGCTTCGGGACTATCAGCATCGAAGCCGAGAACGAATTAATCAGGCTCGTAAAGAAGGCAAACGCATATAAAACTGAAGCAAATATAAGAGATTGGAAGCATGATACAACGAAGGACGTTTATTAAGATGTGCGGCGCGGGTGTGCTTGGATTATCCGCACCGGTTTTTGGCTCGACGATGGCTCGCACGAGTCGGCCGAATATCATCTTTATTTTCATCGACGATATGGGGTACGCCGATCCGAACTGTTTCGGCAATCCCCTGATGAAAACGCCGAATATCGACCGGCTCGCCGCCGAAGGCTTGCGCTTAACACAATTTTATACGAACTCGCCGATCTGCTCGCCCTCGCGCGTGGCGGTTATGACAGGCCAGTACCCGATTCGCTGGCGGATTCATTCCTATCTCGAATCCCGCGCCAACAATCACAAACGCCAGATGGCCAACTGGCTCGATCCTAAAGCGCCATTGACCGCCCGGATTCTCAAGCAGGCGGGCTACGCCACCGCTCACTTCGGTAAATGGCACGTGGGCGGCGGCCGGGACGTCGGCGATGCGCCGTTGCCTCAAGAGTACGGATTCGATGAATCCCTCGTTGCTTTCGAAGGGCTGGGAGATCGCATCTTGTTCTCGAAGAAAGGCCTCTCCGGCCAGAGCGCTAAGCTCGGGCGGGGTAAGATCGAATATCTGCCCAAGCATCAATCGACGCAGCGCTACGTCGATCGAACATTGAAATTCATTCGCCAGAATTCGGATCGGCCCTTCTACATCGAGCTGTTTCCCAACGATGTGCACGACGCCCACCTTCCGCCCGAAGAAGCTATCGAAAAATGGAAGACGGTGACGGACAATCCGTTCGAGCAGAAGTTCTTCGCCGTGCTGGAAGAGTTGGATCGCCAGATCGGCAGGCTGCTCGACAGCCTTGACGCGGCCGGGCTGGCGGAAAAGACGCTCGTCGTCTTCACCAGCGATAACGGCCCGACCGACTGGCCACACTATTATCGCAAAGGCTTCGATCCGCCCGGCTTCACCGGCGCGCTTTACGGCCGCAAATGGAGCCTCTACGAGGGCGGAATCCGCATGCCGTTCATCGCCCGATGGAAGGGCGTGATTCCCGCCGGCGCCGTTGACAGCCAAACCATTATGTGCGGCATCGATCTGGCGCCGACCTTCTGTCATTTCGCCGGCGTCGATCTGCCCGAGACCGTCCGTCATGACGGCGAAGATATGCACTCTGTTATGCTCGGCCAACCTCGCAAACGCAGCCGGTCTATTTTCTGGCAATATGGAGAGCCTTATTCTCGCCTTCGCCCGGGCAACCCGGACTTCGTCAGTCCCAGCCTCGCCGTCCGCGACGGCGACTGGAAGCTGCTCATCAATCCTGATGGAACGGGCGCACGGCTGTTCAACCTCACAAGGGATCCCGGCGAACGCTACAATTTGTTAGATAAAAAACCAGATATCGCTGACGAACTCTGGAAAAAGATCCGCACCTGGGCGGACTCTTTCGGTTTGAAGACCGAAGACGTCAAACCCACTGGCTCAACAGCCAAGTAATCGTTTTCAAAGGTTAACAATACGATTTGTTAGAATAGGAAGAGTATTCCTCAATCCACATATGTCAAAATCGACTCATATTACCCTTTATAACATTACTAACAATTACCTAATTATCTATTTTAGTATTAATGGGTCTAAAAAAGCCAGATTCTAATGACTACAGAATCTGGCTTCGGAGGAGGGTGATGAAAAGCTGATAATTGCTGCTTTAAAATCCCTTTCTGTCTAATTAATCATCCTTAATTATCATCGTGTAGACAGCAACAATTTCTTTAAAGAAAAGTGCGAAATCATGACCAAAATTACAATTTTTCTTTAAGAAATCAAGCTCAATATTGGGAAATCGCGAATATTTTTGTGATTTTTTCGGATATAGGCAGACCAAACCCCGTATCTATATTACTTTACGCTTGATCGAAGGATGTTGTTCTCATATTCTATTTTCTAACGATTGGACTGTGATATTCTGAAAAATAATAGATTAATGAGAGACCAAAGCCATGAACGGGCGATTCACAATCACAGACTTAAACGAAGCCAAGCATCAGGGTCAAAAGATTGTGGCGGTCAGTTGCTACGATTACACCACGGCCAGGCTTGTTTCGCAAACGGACGTGCAGATGATCCTCGTCGGCGATTCGGCGGCCGAGGTCGTGCTCGGACACGATTCGACGCTCCCGGCGACGATGGATTTCATGGTAACGATCACCGCCGCGGTTCGTCGAGGGGCGCCGAATGTCTTTCTCGTGGCGGATATGCCGTTTCTCTCGTGCCAGGTGGGAAAAACCGAAGCCGTGAAGAACGCCGGGCGATTTATGAGCCAGGCCGGGGCGCAAATGGTTAAGATCGAGGCGAACTGCGCGGACCTCGACGTTCTCAAAGCCGTCAGCGACGCCGGGATCGCGGTCATGGGGCATATCGGCATCCGGCCGCAAAATATTAGTAAAATCGGACGATTCAAAGCTGAAGGCACAACGGCCCGCCAGGCCGTCGAAATGATCCATCTGGCCGAGCAAATGGTCGATTATGGCGCCAGCGCCCTGCTGATCGAGGGGACGGCTGCGGAAGTTGGTGAAATTATCACCAGCCGCTGCGATGTGCCGGTCATTAGCTGCGGGTCCGGGCCGCATTGCGACGGACAGATACTCATTGTCACGGATATCCTGGGATTGACTCAGGGGCCGAGCCCGAAGTTTGCACGGGATTTCGGTCAATTAGCCGAACGAACGATTGAGGCGTTCAACACGTACGCCAAAGATATTCACGACGGCAGATTTCCCGACCAAGCGCATAGCTATCACATGAAGTCGGGGCAATTCGAGCAATTACAGGAACTGCTCAGAGGCGAACCGAAAAGCGAAGAACTCCCGATCAACACCCACGTCCACTAAAACCAATATATTACAAGCCGTTACGCCGCTTTGCGGCTGGCATCGGGAAGAAAAAGAAACGGTAAGGTGTGCATCGCATACCATAGAAGCCCCAACGCAGAAAGGGAGCCAACATAAACACCGATATACGTCCGGCAGCAAAAAGGCGTACCGTCCTTTGGACTCCTTACGGAATGCACACCTTGATGCCTTGTCATTCTGAGTGAAGCGAAGAATCTGGGCCGGTAACATAGATTATTGCGCAGATGCTTCACTGCGTTCAGCATGACAAATGGCAACCTACAGAATCGTAGGGCGTGTCTATGAAATCTATTTTCTTAGGAGGCGATCTGAAAAGCCGAAAGGCGTCATCGCTTTCCGATCATTCCGGAACGGGCAAGCCGAGTTCGGCGAGGACCTTTTTCATATCTTCCCAGACGCGCCGTCTGTTCTCAGGTGTATAGCTCCGCAGCAGATAAGCCGTGTGATAGGTCGCCATCAGCTTAATCGGCGGCCGGCCGATCCCGGCGTAATACTCATGGAACTGGCCCCGGAGCTGGCCGATGGACTTGGTGGTGTCCAGGAGCGTTCTGGCCGCGTGGGCGCCCAGGGCGATGATCACCTCCGGCTCGATAATCTCGATTTGCTTCTGAAGATAGGGCAGACAGCTTATGATCTCCTCGGCCCGCGGATCGCGATTGTCCGGCGGGCGGCATTTCAATATATTGCCGATGAAAACATCTTCCCGCTTGAGGCCGCACGCGTTGATAATCTTATCCAGTAACTGGCCGGCCCGGCCGACAAACGGCCGGCCTTGCGCATCTTCATCGGCGCCGGGCGCTTCGCCGACGAACATAATACGGGCGTCCGGATTGCCTTCGCCGGGCACAGGATTTGTCCGTGTCGATCCCAGGCCGCACTGGCAACATCGACGGACCTCCTCGGCAATTTTCTCCAACTCAGCAGCTTTTTCAGCAACAGCCATTCCTTCGACTCCTCTCGGGACGCGCGTGTCCTCTTGCCCTTGTGACTCGGGTTCTTCTGCGGCACTCTTGAGAGTAAAACCGCTAAAAAACTGCTCCATCTCAAGATGCTGACGAACCACTTTATTGATATCCACTTGGTTTTCCATCGATAGGAATTCTAACGATAGCTGGAGGACCTGGCAACCGTGAATGATTGATAATTGACGATTGACGATTTAATATTGACTATTGAAATCTTGCTCAACCGAAAAAACTTCCAAGGACACGCGGAAACCGAGCAATGGCGACATTTGTAAGTCGTTGCTGGTATGGATATTCCTGTATCGAGATTGCCGAGACGCTCGGATATAACAGTGTCTCCAGCGTGAGTCGATCCGTTCGATACGTCCAAGCCAATGTGAGAAGGCATGGAAAAACGCTCAGAGCGATCGAAGAAAAGGAGGAGTCAATAGAGCAGAACAGCTAATCACTAATCAAGCTCTGACCCCCCAGAGACTGCCTGAGACTCAGCACACCTCAAACAATGTTGCAAAATGTCCGATAACACTGGCGTCCCTATTTTTCATTTTTCCTTTTATTTTCTTCGGTTACCCCTTGTACCGAGTTGTTTCAAAATTCCTGGATTTTTCGAATCCTCAATCAGCGAGACATCATAATCGACTGCGATATACAATTTTTTAGACACGTCAAAATAATCGGAGGATTTAATACTTTATCCCTTCAGCGTACACGCGCCGCGCGTCGAAACAGCAAAGCCGATACAACAAACAGCACGGCGAAAATGGAATTGAAAACAAACACGTCGATAACGACCGGCTCGCCCCAAGAGGCTTGGGCGGGCCAGACGAACAGTGCGAATACGGGAACAAGTAATTGAACGAACGTCGCCGCGAACAATGTCCGCGCCATCCCACGCGGCTTGAAGCGTGAAATAAGGGAGCCGATGAGACCGACAGCGAATACTGCTCCGTACATCAAGTTGGCAGGGTTGTCCTCGCTTGCGATAATGCCAACAGCGCCATTCACCCAGCCCAGGAGGAACGCTCCCGCAAGCCCAACGCCAAAAGCGAAGCGATACACCTTATTGCGCGTCCTCAAAGCCATTACCAGTTCGTAAAGGCCGCCAACAGCCAGCAGTATGACGCTATAAGCAACGGCTTCATTCCACTGCACTTCATTGGTGAACTGCATCGCTATAGGTATCATCACTATAAGTGCTACGACGACAGCCCACACCATGAATCTTCTTGTGTTTTGTATAATGATACCTTTCCTGTTCTCTCTCATAATTCCCACGGATGTTTCAATGAACATCCAGACAGCGCAACCAAACAATCCTCTTTCTTCCTCTGCGCGCTCTCGGAGAAGATCGGTGAAGGTTTGCTCCATTCCTTCGCCGAAGCGATCGTGGTACGGCTTCGGGTAGAGGCGAAGCAGTTGTGCGTACCAGTGTTTATAGCGTGGTATCGAACGTTTATTTGTCATAGGCGAACGTGTTCGGCAAAAGCCGCTTCTCCTTTGCTATCCCCACAACTTCACGGTACCGCTCTAATTCTGACGCGAGCGTTTTCTGCCCGAATCCGGTGATTGAATAGTAGATTCGCCGTTCGTCATCCATCTTGGGATCTATTTTCTTTTCGCTTTCGCGAATCAATCCCGCCTCCATCATGCGGCTGAGCGATCCGTACAACGTTCCCGGTCCCATCTTCACTTTTCCCTGTGAATCCGACTCGACCTGCTTCATAATTCCATAGCCGTGTCGCTCTTCCGTGGAGAGGGCGAGGAGGATATGAAGTACTGCCGGAGTAAGAGGCTTATTGGTTATATTCTTCATCATACCTCCATAATATATCCGTTGCGGATATATGTCAAGGGGGGAAGATTATTTTTTTCGTGAGAAAAAAAGGTGGGGCAAGCCCCACCCTGATATGGAACGACCTTTGTCAATTACCAATCTTCACTTTTTTTGAACTCTTTTTTATCATTATTTTTCAAGATGTGAAATCTGGGGTCAGAGCTCCATTAGTGATTAGTGCCCGATATGGAACGATGCGGACTGAAATTATGTTCTTGTCTTGCAGGCTCAGATGTTTATTACAAAAAAGGGACCTGGTACCTTTAATTTTTATGGTACCTTTAATTTTTAATTGTCCCGCTGATTTAGCCGGAATATTGTGTACAATGAGACGAAATTCGGTTATTATAAGACCTGAAGCTTGTAGGAGTATTTTCAATGAAGTACCTATGGGAAAACCCGGTTTCCGTTTCATGCCCTCATGTATATCTGATGATTGTCGTGGTCATGGTCTTGCTCAACACGGCACAGGCGAAACTCATCGCTTATTATGAATGTGAGGGGGATACCCTGAATACGATCGC